>NZ_JBWKYW010000001.1:0-306496 GCF_059423965.1 Variovorax sp. GW458-11-26-14-LB1 | reverse complement strand
CTTCCCGCAGCGAAATCAAGGAGGAGGGCGAAGCCCGGGGGACATTCGCGGAGGGAAGTACCCGGTGGCCTGCGCACACGCCCTGAACCACAAGAACACCCAAGAACGGAACCCCTCATGCAAATAGAAACCCCTCCCAGCGAAAAGCCCTACGAAAAACCCGAAGGCGAACGCCGCGGCATCGTCATCGTCAACACCGGCGACGGCAAGGGCAAGAGCACCGCAGCATTCGGCCTCGCGTTGCGCGCACACGGCCGCGGCAAGGCCGTGAAGATCTACCAATTCATGAAGGTGCCCTCGGCGCGCTTCGGCGAGCACCGCATGTTCGAGCAGATCGGCATTCCCATCGAAGGCCTGGGCGACGGCTTCAGCTGGAAGAGCCAGGACCTCGAACGCTCGGGTCAGCTCGCGCGCGACGGCTGGGAGAAGGCCAAGGCCGCCATCCTGTCGGGCGACTTCTTCCTCGTGGTGCTCGACGAGATCACCTACCCGTTGATCTACGGCTGGCTGCCGCTCGAAGGCGTGCTCGAGACCCTGCGCGCGCGCCCCAAGCACGTGCATGTCGCGCTCACCGGCCGCCGCTGCCCGCCCGAGATCATCGAGCTGGCCGACACCGTCACCGAGATGCAGATGGTCAAGCACGCGTTCAAGGCCGGCATCCCGGCGCAGCGCGGCATCGAGGACTGACCCCGATGGTGGCGCATGCGTTCGCGGCCGACGAGGCGAAGGCGGTGTACCGCGCCATCCACGAGCGGCGCGACATGCGCCACTTTGCGGGCGGCGAGGTGGCGCCCGAGGTGCTGCGCCGCCTGCTCGACGCCGCGCACCATGCGCCCAGCGTCGGCTTCATGCAGCCGTGGCGCTTCATCCGCGTGCGCGGCGAAGGGCTGCGCCGGCAGTTGCACGAGGTGGTCGAGCGCGAACGCGTGCTCACCGCCCGCGCGCTCGGCCAACGCGAAGAGGAGTTCATGCGCCTCAAGGTGCAGGGCGTGCTCGACGCGGCCGAGCTGCTGGTGGTGACGCTGGCCGACGGCCGCGAGCCGCATGTGTTCGGCCGCCGTACCCTGCCGCAGATGGACCTGGCCTCGGCCTCCTGCGCCATCCAGAACCTCTGGCTTGCGGCGCGTGCCGAAGGGCTGGGCATGGGCTGGGTGTCGCTGTTCGACCCCGCCGAGCTGGGCGTGCTGCTCGGCCTGCCCGAAGGCGCCGAACCGATCGCCTTGCTGTGCCTGGGCCCGGTGCATGCGTTCTACGAAGAGCCGATGCTGCAGCGCGAACGCTGGGCCCGGCGTGCGCCGCTGGCCTCGCTGGTGTTCGACGAAAGCTGGGGCCGGCCGTCGGACCTGTTCGATTCTTCTTCCACTTCATCTTCTTGCGTGGAGCCCACCTGATGCTGGCCTTCGACACCGTTCTCTTCGAGCTTGCGCGGCTGTTCCTGTGGCCCGTGACGCTCGGCGTGCTGCTGTCCTTCGTCTATGCGGTGTACTGCCTCGGCGCCTTCGGCATCGAGTGGTGGCAGCGCCGACGCGACCCGTCGCGTGCGTTGGTGCTGCAGCCTCATGCGCAGGCCAGCCAGGAACAGATGGAGCTGGTCGTGCTCAAGCAGCTCGAAGGCGTGCGCCTGTGCAGCCGCGTGGCGCCGATGCTGGGGCTGATCGCCACCATGATCCCCATGGGCCCGGCGCTCGTGGCCGTGGCCTCGGGCGAATCGCAGGGCGTGGCGCAGAGCCTGGCGCCCGCGTTCGCGGCCGTGATCGTGGCGCTGGCCTCGGCCTCGATCACCTTCGTGGTCTACACCGTGCGCCGCCGCTGGCTCATGCGCGAGCTGGTGATGCTGCTCGACGCGCGGGACCGGCTGTCATGAGCCGACGCCAGTTCTCCATCCTGAGCAGCCTGGACAGCGACGACGACGACCCGGTGCTCTCGACCATCAACCTGATCGACGTCTTCATGGTCGTCATCGGCATGCTGATGATCGCGGTCATCAACAACCCGGTGAACCCGTTCTCGCAGGACAAGGTGACGGTCATCCGCCACGAGGGCCAGCCCGACATGGAGATCATCACGCGCGAAGGCCGGAAGGTCACGCGCTTCAAGGCCAGCGGCGCGACGGGGCAGGGCGATGGCGAGAAGGCCGGCACCGCCTGGCGCCTGAAGGACGGCACGATGATCTACGTGCCGGCGGACGCGGTGCCGGCGCCGGGCGGGAAGTGACGCGGCTTTTCGTCTTCTGGCTCGGGCTCCTGTGCCTGGTGGCGCAGCCTGCGGTGGCGGCCGAGTCGGGTGTCGTGGTGCTGAGCACGGCGCTGGTGTCACCTGCGCGTGTGGTGCGGCTGCAGACGGCGGCGCGTGAGGCCGGCGTGCCGCTGCAGGTGGTGTCGGCTGCGCAGGACGCGCCCGAGGCGTTGGCTACCGCACTCGATGGCGCGCGCCTGCTGGTCATCGATGCGCCGCACCTCAGCGTCGCCCAGTCGGCGGCGGCGCGCTTCGGCGAAGTCATCGCGCGAACCTCCGTTCCCTATGTGCAGATCGGTGAATTCGCGCTCGTGGCAAAGGGGCAGAAACCACCCGAGGTGCCGCCGCTCGCGGCCGAGCGCGGCGTCGATGCGGCTTGGGCGCAGCGCCTGCGCGCCTACTGGCGTTTCCCGGGCGAAGCGAACCTGAAGGCCTCGGTGCAGGCGATGGCACGCGTCGGAGATGTCGCCGGTCTGCCCGACCCCGTGCCGTTGCCGCTCGCGGGCTTCTATCACCCCGACTGGCCGCGCGTCGAAAGCAGCATCGCGGCCGTCGAGGCATTGCCGGGCGGTCAAGGCACCGTCGCCATCGCCGTCAACAGCGCCACGCTCACCAGCGACGACACCGACTGGCTCGACCGCCTGATCGGCACGCTCGCGCAGCGTGGCCTGCGCGCCTACGCCTTCTACGGCCCGCGCCAGCAGAAGGACCTGTTCTTTCGCATGACGCACTCGGGGGAGGGCGAGCGCGAGCGCCGCGTGGCCGACCTCCTCATCAACGCCGCACTGGTGTTCAGCCCGAACGAACGCAAGGCCGAACTCGAACGCATCGGCGTGCCCGTGCTGCAGACGCTGCCCTCGCTGGCCATGGACGCGGCGCAATGGGCGCGCAGCAAGGACGGCCTCGCGCAGACCGACATCGCGGCCTACTACAGCCCGAGCGAACTCGCGGGCATGACCGACCCGATGCTGGTCACCGCTCGCGACGCCGCCACCGGCAGCCTGCAGCCGCTGCCTGCGCAGATCGACGCCGTGGCCGACAAGGCCGCCGCGCTGCTGCGCCTGCGGCGCACGCCCGCCGCCGAGCGCCGCGTGGCGATGCTGGTCTACAACTACCCGCCGGGCGAGGCCAACTTCGGCGCGTCGTTCCTCAACGTGCCGCGCAGCGTCGACCGGATGCTGTCCGCGATGCAGGCGGCCGGCTACCGCACCGAGGCACCCGGCGCGGACAAGGTGATCGCACAGGTGCAGGCCACGATGAAGGCCTACTACCCGACGGCGCAAGGCGGCGATGCGCTGCAGCCGCTGCTCGAGCAGGGCCTGGCCGACACGCTACCGCTGTCGCAGTACCTCGCCTGGTTTCGCGCGCTGCCCACCGACACGCAACGCCGCATCGAAGCCTACTGGGGCCCACCCGAGGCCTCGACGATGCTGCGGCCCGTGGCCGGCGCGCCGGCCTTCGTGGTGCCGCGCGTGCAGTTCGGCCAGGTGGTCGTGCTGCGCCAGCCACCGCGCTTCGAGCCCGGCACGCAGGTGGCCGACAAGGCGCAGCAGGTCTACCACCGCGCGGCCGTGCCGCTGAGCCACGGCTACCTCGCCACCTACCTCTGGCTGCGCAGCCGCTTCGGCGCCGACGCGTTGGTGCACGTGGGCACGCACGGCACGGTCGAGTGGTCGGCGGGCAAGGAGCGCGGGCTCTCGGTGCAGGACGACCCGCTGCTCGCGCTGGGCGACGTGCCCAACGTCTACCCGTACATCATGGACAACCTCGGCGAGGCGACCACCGCCAAGCGCCGCGGCCGCGCGACGATGGTGAGCCACTCGACGCCCATGTTCACGCCCGCGGGCTTCCGCCCCGGCGTGCGGGACGTGCACGAACGCCTGCACGACTGGGAAACGCTGTCGCCCGGCGCGGTGAAGACCGCACTGGAACGGCGCCTCACCACCGACTTCGTCGAGCAGCACTACGACCGCGACCTGCAATGGACGCCCGCGCGCATCCGCGCCGATTTCGCCGGCTTCATCGCCGTGCTGCACCCGTACCTCGACGAGCTGGCGCAGACCGCGCAGCCGCTGGGCCTGGCCACCTTCGGCGAGGCGCCCGATGCGCAGCGGCGGCGCCAGACGATCCTGCAGATCCTCGGCAAGCCCGTGGCGCAGGCGATGGGCGAAGACCTGGACGAGATGTTCCTCACCGATGCGCAGGGCATCGCGGCCTCGAAGCCTGCGCGCTGGCTGGAGGCCGTGCTGGCGGGCAACGACACGGCCACCGATGCTGAACCTTTGCGTTCGCTTGCCGCCCGGGCCCGCGCGCTCGACGCGGTACTGGCCCACAACGAGGAAATCGAAGGCCTGCTCACCGCGCTCGACGGCCGCTACCTGAAGTCGCGCTACGGCGGCGACCCGGTGCGCGACCCCGACAGCCTGCCGACCGGGCGCAACCTCTACGGCTTCGACCCCAGCCGCGTGCCCACGCGCGCCGCCTGGGACGCCGGCGTCGCCGCGATGGACGACTGGATCGCCGCGCATGCCCGCACCCACGGCGGCCGTGCGCCGCAGAAGATCGCCTTCACGCTCTGGGCTGGCGAGGCCTCGCGCCACCAGGGCGTGACCGAGAGCCAGGCCTTCCACGCGCTGGGCGTGAAGCCGCGCTGGGACGAGGCGGGGCGCATGGTCGGCATCGAGATCGTGCCGGCCGCGGTGCTGAAACGTCCGCGCATGGACGTGCTGATCAGCGTCACCGGCTCCTACCGCGACCAGTTCCCGCACGTGATGCGCTGGCTCGACGAGGCCGTGCAGCAGGTGGCCGCGCTCGACGAGCCCGGCAACGCCGTCGCGCAGCACAGCGAGGCGATGGCGCGCACGCTGCGCGCCGGGGGCGCGACGGCGACCGAAGCGCGGCGCTGGTCGACCGCGCGCGTGTTCTCGAACGAGCAGGGCAGCTACGGCGCCGGGCTCGAGGAAGCGGTGCTTGCCACCGAGCTCTGGAAGGGCCAGCAGCGCGGCGGCGGCGACGCGCAGATGGCCGGGCTCTACATGGACCGCATGGGCCACGCCTACGGGCGCGGCCTCGACGGCGCGACGCGCCCGGGCGCCTTCGCGGGCAACCTCGCGCAGGTCGATGCGGCGCTGATGGCGCGCACCTCCAACCTGTATGGCGTGCTGACCAACGACGACCCGTTTCAGTACCTGGGCGGCATCGCGCTGGCCGTGCGCCATCTCACGGGCAAGGACCCGGCGCTGTACGTGCAGAACCTGCGCGACGGTGCGGCTGTGCGCACCGACACCGCCGCCGGCGCCATCGCACGCGAGATGCAGACGCGCTACCTGCACCCGCAATGGATCGAAGCGCAGAAAGCCGAGGGCTACAGCGGCGCGCTGCAGGTGCTCAAGACCGCGCAGTTCCTCTGGGGCTGGCAGGCGACCGCGCCCGCCGCGGTGCGCGCGGACCACTGGCAGTCGCTGCACGAGGTCTATGTGCGCGACACCTACAAGCTCGGCACGCGGCAGTGGCTGGAGCGCGAGAACCGCGCCGCCTTCGCACAGACGCTGGAGCGCATGCTCGACGCCGTGCGACTGAACTACTGGACGCCCGATGCCACGACGCGGCGCGAGCTGGCGCAGGCCTACACGGAGGCGGTGCGTGCCACGGGGTTGCGGGAGCGGAACGAGGCGGTGCAGCGGTTTGCGCAGGCTGCCTTGGCGCCGTCGCCTGTCACTGCCCCTGCACCGGTCGTCGCAGCACCCGCCGTCGCACCCGTCGAAGCGACCCAGCCCGCACCCGAATCGCCCGCCGCACCGGACCTCGCGCAACCGGTGGCCGGCCTCCAGCTGAAGCCCGTCGCCGACACCCCGCCGCCGTCCGCCGTGCTGCCGCGCCTGCTCGCCGCTTTCGGCGCTGCCTTGCTGCTGGCCGTCGGCGCGCTGGTGCAATGGCGGCGCGGCAGGTCCGTGCCCGTCGCCTGATTCACGAGAATGTCTGCTATGCCCGCGCTCGATCCTTTCGCCGTCTTCGCCCTCGCGCTGGTCGCCGCCTTGTGGCTGGCACTGGCCGTCGACCGCTGGCTGGGCGAGCCGCCCGCCGCACTGCATCCGGTCGTGTGGATGGGCCGCTACCTGGACTGGATCGGCAGCCGCCTCGCGCCGCGCGCCGCCGACGCGAAGCCGCGCGACCTGCCGGGCTTCGCGATGGGCGCGCTCGGCTGGTGCGTGGGCGCGATGGCGGCGTTCGCCGTCGCGTCGGCGGTGCAGAGCCTGGCGATGCAATGGCTGCCGGTCTGGGGCATGGCCGTGGTGCTCGGGCTCGCGTTCAAGCCGCTCTTTGCGTGGCGCATGCTGCGCGACGAGGTGCTGGCGGTCGAGGCCGCGCTGGGCGAATCGCTCGACGCGGGCCGCGCACGGCTCGCGCGCCTCGTGAGCCGCGATGTCTCGGTGCTGAGCGAGCGCGAGGTGCGCGAGAGCGCCATCGAGTCGCTGGCCGAGAACCTCAACGACTCGCTGGTGGCGCCCGTGTTCTGGTTCGTGCTGTTCGGCCTGCCGGGCGCGGCGCTCTACCGCTTCGCCAACACCGCCGATGCCATGTGGGGCTACCGCGGCGAACGCGGTGGCCGCGACTGGACCTGGTTCGGCAAGTGGGCGGCGCGCGCCGACGACGTGCTCTCGTGGCTGCCCGCGCGCCTCACCGTGCTGCTGCTGGCCCTCGCGGCCGGCCGCTGGCCGCGCGGTGTGGCCCGCGAGGCGCGCCGCACGCCGTCGCCGAACAGCGGTTGGCCGATGGGGGCGATGGCGCTGCTGTTGGGGGTGCGGCTTGCGAAGCCGGGTGTGTATGCGCTGAACGGGGAAGGGCGCGCCGCCACGTCGGCCGACACCGCGCGCACCGCACAGCTCGGTGAACGGGCGGCGTGGGGGCTGGCGGTGATCGCTTCGCTCGCGATGCTGTCGCCGTTGCTGGCGAGGTGGGCATGACGAATCCAAGCATGGTGCACGGCGGCCCCGACGAGACCGGCGCCGCGCCGCACGACTTCTCGACCAACGGCAACGCGGTGGGCTCGTGCCCCGTGGTGCTCGCCGCGCTGCGCGAGGCCGACGCGGCGCACTATCCCGATCCGCGTTACACCGCGCTGCGCACCGCGCTCGCCGATTTCCACGGCGTGGCCGTGGGGCGCATAGCGATCGCGGCGAGCGCGAGCGAATTCATCCACCGCATCAGTGCCGCCGTGGCACACGCAAACGGCGGAGAGGTCTGGCTGCCCGCGCACAGCTACGGCGACTACGAACGCTCGGCCTTGGCCTGGGGCCTCGGCGTGCGGCGCGCACCCGAGGAGGCCGACGGCGCCGCGCTGCGCTGGTGCTGCGAACCGTCCAGCCCGTTCGGCCAGCCGCAACCCGACATCGCGCAGCATGCCGCGAGCGATGCCGTCTGCGTGCTCGACATGGCCTACGAGCCGCTGCGCCTCGAAGGCCAGCCCTCGCACGACGCCGCGCAGCGCGACCGCCTCTGGCAGCTGTGGACGCCGAACAAGGCCATGGGCCTCACGGGCATCCGCGCCGCCTACGCCATCGCGCCTGCGAACGCCGACGTGGCGGGCCCGCTGCTGGAGCGGCTCGCACGCCTCGCACCGTCGTGGCCGCTGGGCACGCACGGCGTCGCGTTGCTCACGACCTGGACCACCGACGAAGCGCAAGGCTGGCTGGCGCGCAGCCTCGACATCTTGCGCGACTGGAAGGCACGGCAGCGCGCCGTGTGCGAATCGCTGGGCTGGCAGGTGCTGTCCGGCGACGCCAACTTCTTCGGTGCGCAGCCCGACGTGCCATACCTGCCCCGCGCCGCCGCACTGCGCGCCGAGGGCATCAAGCTGCGCGACTGCGCCTCCTTCGGCCTGCCGGGGCACCTGCGCCTGGGCGTGCTGCCGCCGGCCAGCCAGCACGCATTGAAGGCCGCGTGGGCGAGGGCCAGCGCCGCACGACACAGCGGCTGAGCGCACCTCGCACCACAATAGGGCCGTCTCAAGAAAAGGAAAACGAACAGGCCCATGCTCTACGCCATCACCACGCTCTTCCTGTGCCAGCTTGCGGGCGAACTGCTCGTGCAGTGGCTGTCGCTGCCGATTCCCGGTCCGCTGATCGGCATGCTGCTGCTGTTCGTCGGCCTGCTGGTGCGCGGCGGCGTGCCGCAGGAGTTGACCGACACCTCGGGCCACCTGCTGCGCAACCTGATGCTGCTGTTCATTCCGGCGGTGACCGGCGTCATGCTGCATTTCGAGCGGGTGGGGCGCGAGTGGCTGCCGTTCCTGGCGGCCGGCGTCGTGGGCGGTGCCTTCACCATGGCGGTGACCGCGCTCACGCTGCGCTGGATGATCCGCATCACGGGCAAGGACGCCGAATGAACGCGCCCGCCAAGTTGTCTGAAATCTGGGTCTTCCTGGCCCAGTCGCCGCTGCTGTGGCTGTCGCTCACGCTGCTGGCCTACCTGGGCGCGCTGTGGCTGCATGCGCGCAGCGGGCGCAACCCGATGGTCAACCCGGTGCTGGTGTCGGTGATCGTCATCGTGGGCGTGCTGCTGCTCACGCGCACGCCTTACGACACTTACTTCGAGGGCGCCAAGTTCGTCCACTTCCTCATCGGCCCGGCCACCGTGGCACTGGCCGTGCCGCTGTACAGCCAGGTCGGCCGGCTGCGGCGCCTGTGGCTGCCGATCGGCGTGGCGCTGCTGGTGGGCTCGGTGGCCGCCATCGTGTCAGCCATCGGCATCGGCTGGGTGCTCGGTGGCTCGCGCGAGCTCCTGATGTCGCTTGCGCCCAAGTCGGCCACCATGCCGATCGCGATGGGCGTGGCCGAGAAGATCGGCGGCCTGCCGTCGCTGGCCGCCGTGGCCGCGGCCATCGCCGGCATCTCGGGGGCGATCATGGCGACGGGTTTGCTGAACCTGCTGCGCATCAAGGAACCCGCCGTGCGCGGCTTTGCCGTCGGCATGGCGGCGCACGGCATCGGCACGGCGCGCGCCATCCAGGTGAACGAGACCGCGGGCGCGTTCTCGGCCCTGGCGATGGGGCTCAACGGCATCGCGACCGCGCTGCTGGTGCCGCTGATCGTGAAGCTGATGACCGTCTGACATCCATCGTTCATTCATCCATCGAGGAGCACGACCCATGTCCGAGTACACCGCCGAGATCGTCTGGGAGCGGGGCGACCAGGACTTCCTGGCCAACACCTACAGCCGCCACCACGTGCTGCGCTTCGACGGCGGTGCGCAGGTGCCGGGCTCTTCGTCGCCGCACGTGGTGCCGCTGCCGTTCTCCGACGCGTCGGCGGTCGATCCGGAAGAGATGTTCGTGGCCTCGCTGTCCAGCTGCCACATGCTGTGGTTCCTCACCATGGCAGTGAAGCGCAAGTTCGTGGTCGACCGCTATGTCGACGCGGCCACCGGGGTGATGGAGAAGAACGCCGAAGGGAAGATGGCGATGACTGTCGTCACGCTGCGTCCGCAGGTGAGCTTTTCGGGCGAGAACCTGCCCACGCCCGAGCAGATCGCGCGCATGCACCATCGGGCGCATGAGGAGTGTTTCATTGCGAATTCGGTGAAGACTGAGGTGCGGTGCGAGCCGGTCGACTGACAAGAATCGCTCTCCGCACGCCTTGGCAGCGCTGATCCAGCCCTGAGAGGAGGCCGGAAAAGGCGCCCCTCAGCGCCGCTGCAACCGCGGATTCTTCGCAAACAGATCCGCCGCCCAGTCCACAAACGCCCGCACCTTCGCGCTCAGGTGCCGGTTCGGCGGGTACACCACGTGGATCGGCAGTGGGTCGCGCTGCCAGTCGGCCAGCACCTCGACGAGTTCGCCGCTTTCCAGCAGCGGCTCGGCGGTGAAGGTGATGCACTGCGACAGGCCGAAGCCCGCGAGCACGGCCGTCATGTGCGCATTGCTCTCGTTGACCGACACGCGGTAGGGGCCGTTGAGCTCGATGTACTCGTCGCCCTTCTTGAACTCGTGCGGGTACACGCGCCGGGTGGTGCCCGAGAAGTAGCTCACGACGTGGTGGCGCTTCTCGATGTCGTTCGGATGCTGCGGCGCACCATAGCGCTTGATGTAGGCCGGCGAGGCCACGGTGACGAAGTGCAGGGTGCCGATGCGGCGCGCCACCAACGATTGGTCGCTGAGTTCGCCGGCCCGGATCACGCAGTCGACGTTGTCGCTGATCAGGTCGACGGTGCGGTCGCTCACGCCCAAATCGACCTGGATGTCGGGGTAGCGGTCGCAGAAGCTGGCCAGGTTGGGCAGGATGATCTGCTGCGCCACCGAGGTGCCCACGTCGATGCGCAGCCGCCCCGTGGGGTTGGCCTGCGCGTTCGTCATGCTGGCTTCCATGTCGTCGAAGTCGTTCAGCAGCCGCGCGGCGCGCTCGAAGTAGGCGGCGCCGTCGGGCGTGACGGTGACGCGCCGGGTCGTGCGGTTGAGCAGCTTCACGCGCAGGCGCGATTCCAGCGCCTGGATCTGCTTGGTGACGGTGCCCTTGGGCAGGGCCAGAGAGTCGGCGGCACGGGTGAAGGTGCCGGCTTCCACCACGCGGACAAAGATCCGCATTGCCTGGATTTGATCCATCGAATGCCTGTTCAGGGAGACCGGCGTATGCCGGAAGGAGGCGGATTCTCACACAAGGAATGCGCCCCTACGGTATGCCCGATTGTTCTCCGTTTGGAAACAGAGTAGGGCTGTGTTTCCTGTTTCAACGCGCTTGTAGCGCCTTATATTTCAACCATCGCCCATCCCCCTGAGGTCGCCCATGTCACCCCGTCCATCGTCCCGGTCCGCTGAAGCTGCTGCGCTTGCCGCGGCGCAAGGCGTGGAGTCCGATCTGTCGATCGAGCTGCCCGGCCGCGAGCCCGTGGCTGCCCGTGTCTACGGTCAGCGTCCGCGGGGCGAGACCGTGCCGCTGGTGCTGCATTTCCATGGCGGCACCTTCATCTGCGGCAACCTCGACAACGGCCGCAACGTGGCCCGGCTGCTGGCCGGCGCGGGCGCGGTGGTGGTGTCGCTCGACTACCCGCTGGCCCCGGCGGCCCCGTTCCCGGAACCGGTCGAGGTGGGCTATGCGGCGCTCGAATGGCTCTACAAGCAGCGCGTGAAGCTCGGCGGCAAGGGCGCCCAGGTGTACCTGGCCGGCGAAGAGGCCGGCGGCAACCTGGCGGCCAGCGTGGCCCTGGTGGCCCGCGACCGCGCCCATCCGCCGCTGGCAGGCCAGATCCTGCTGTCGCCCATGCTCGACCCGTGCGCCGGCACCGCCTCGCTGCGCAATGCCACGAACGACGCGGCCGAATGCCGCTGGGCCACGGGCTGGGCCAAGTACCTGAGCTGTCCGTCGAACGCCACGCACCCCTATGCGGTGCCGAGCGGATCGCTGCGGCTGGCCGCCCTGGCGCCGGCGCTGGTGCTGGTGGGGCCCGACGACGCGATGCGCGACGAGGCCATGACCTTCGCAGGTCGCCTGCGCTCGGCCGGCATCGAGGTCACGAGCAGCGTGCTGACCGGGGCCGACAACTGGCCCAAGGCGCTGTACGACACCGAGGCCGTGGGATGCGCATCCTGCGAAGCCAGCGTGCAGCAGCACTTCCGCGAGTTCTTCAGCGCCACCACACCGCCCCCGGCGGTCCCTGAGCCCAGCTAGGCCCGCGAGGGTCCGCTCCGCCCCCTGAACCAAGCCGCCGCCTCCACCGAGGCGGGTGGCAGGGCTTTCTGTTCTCTGAATTCCGCCTCCTGACGCCGCCGGCGCCGGGATGGCCTGTTGCATCCCGAAAAAGTCATCGAGAAGGACGAACCATCATGTCGAACAAGAACGAACAATCGCTGTCTTCCATCACCCGTAAGGGGCTGTGGCCCGCCGTGACCGGCCTCACCGCGGTGCTGGCCGTGGCCGCCGCGGTGGTGGGCATGTACAGCTTCAAGGCCGAGGCCACCGCCCCGGTCGCCGCGCAACAGGGCACGCCGGTGTCGGTCGCCACCGTGGCGTCGAGCGAGATCAACGCCTGGGACGAGTTCTCGGGCCGGCTCGAAGCCGTGCAGCGCGTCGACGTGCGCTCCCGCGTGGCGGGCGCCGTGCAGGCGGTGCACTTCCGCGAAGGCGCGCTGGTGAAGCAGGGCGACCTGCTCATCACCATCGACCCGGCGCCGTACGCCGCCGAAGTGGAGCGCGCCGAAGCGCAGGTCGCCTCGGCGCAAGCCCGCCAGGCCTTCAGCCGCAGCGAGCAGGAGCGTGCCCGCCGCCTGTGGGACGAGCAGGCCATCGCGCAACGTGAACTCGACGAGCGCGTGAACGCCGGCCGTGAAGCCGAAGCCAACCTGCGCGCCGCGCAAGCCTCGCTGCAGACCGCACGCCTGAGCCTGGGCTACACGCAGGTGCGCGCACCGGTCTCGGGCCGCATCGGCAAGCTCGAAGTGACGGTGGGCAACCTCGTGGCCGCCGGCCCCGGCGCGCCCGTGCTGACCACGCTGGTGTCGGTGAGCCCGATCTACGCGAGCTTCGACGCCGACGAGCAGGTCATCACCCGCGCCTTGAAGGATCTGCCGGCCAACGCCGGCGCCCGTGGCCAGATCGACACGATCCCCGTGCAGATGGGCACCGCCGGCCTCGAAGGCACGCCCTTCACCGGCAAGCTGCAGCTGATCGACAACCAGGTCGACGCCCGCAGCGGCACCGTGCGTGTGCGCGCCTCGTTCGACAACAAGGACGGCGCGCTCATTCCGGGCCAGTTCGCCCGCATCCGCATGGGCCAGGCCCGCAACGACACCGCGCTGCTGGTGAGCGAGCGCGCCATCGGCACCGATCAGAACAAGAAGTTCGTGATGGTCGTGGGCGATGACAACAAGGCCATGTACCGCGAAGTGACGCTGGGCGCGCCCATCAACGGCCTGCGCGTGGTGAGCAAGGGCCTGAAGGCCGGCGACCGCGTGGTGGTGAACGGCCTGCAGCACATCCGCCCGGGTGCGCTGGTGGTGCCGCAGACCGTGACGATGGACGCCAAGCTCGATACGAAGCAACAACAACCGGAACGCGTGGCCGAGGCCGCGAAGTCCTGATTTCGGAGGAGGGCGCCCTGGCGCCCGCCGGAGAACCAACATGAATCTCTCAAAATTCTTCATCGACAGGCCGATCTTTGCCGGCGTGCTGTCGCTACTGATGCTGATCGCGGGCCTGATTGCGCTGCGCGGTTTGCCGATCTCGGAGTACCCGGAAGTCGCGCCGCCTTCGGTGGTGGTGCGCGCAACGTACCCGGGCGCCAACCCGAAGGTGATCGCCGAGACGGTGGCCACGCCGCTCGAAGAGCAGATCAACGGCGTCGAAGGCATGCTCTACATGGGCAGCCAGGCGACGACCGACGGCGTGATGACGCTCACCGTCACCTTCCGCCTCGGCACCGATCCCGACAAGGCCCAGCAGCTCGTGCAGAACCGCGTCTCGCAAGCCGAGCCGCGCCTGCCCGAAGAAGTGCGGCGCCTCGGTATCACGACCGTCAAGAGCGCACCCGACCTGACGATGGTGGTCCACCTCGTCTCGCCGAACAACCGCTACGACATCAACTACCTGCGCAACTACGCGGTGCTGAACGTGAAGGACCCGCTCGCGCGCATCGAAGGCGTGGGCCAGGTGCAGATCTTCGGCGGCGGCGACTACTCCATGCGCGTCTGGCTCGACCCGCAGAAGGTCGCGCAGCGTGGTCTGTCGGCTTCCGACGTGGTGGCGGCCATTCGTGGCCAGAACGTGCAGGCCGCGGCCGGCGTGGTCGGCGCTTCGCCGGGCCTGTCGGGCGTGGACATGCAGCTGTCGATCAATGCGCAAGGGCGCTTGCAGAGCGAAGAAGAGTTCGGCGACATCATCGTCAAGAGCGGCACCGACGGCGCCGTCACGCGTCTGCGCGACATCGGCCGCCTCGAAATGGGCGCCGCCGACTACTCGCTGCGTTCGCTGCTGAACAACGACCCGGCCGTCGGCATGGGCGTGTTCCAGGCACCGGGCTCCAACGCGCTGGACATCTCGGCCAACGTTCGCAAGACGATGGAAGAGCTGAACAAGAACATGCCGGAAGGCCTGGAATACCGCATCGCCTACGACCCGACGCAGTTCGTGCGCGCATCGATCGAATCGGTGATCCACACGCTGCTCGAAGCCATCGCGCTGGTGGTGCTGGTGGTGATCCTGTTCCTGCAAACGTGGCGCGCGTCGATCATTCCGCTGCTGGCTGTGCCGGTGTCGGTGATCGGTACCTTCGCGGTGCTGCACGTCCTCGGTTTCTCGATCAACGCGCTGAGCCTGTTCGGGCTGGTGCTGGCGATCGGCATCGTGGTGGACGACGCCATCGTGGTGGTGGAGAACGTCGAGCGCAACATCGAAGCGGGGCTCACGCCGCGTGAGGCAACGTACCGCGCGATGCGCGAAGTGTCGGGCCCCATCATCGCGATCGCGCTGGTGCTCGTGGCCGTGTTCGTGCCGCTGGCGTTCATCAGCGGTCTCACGGGGCAGTTCTACAAGCAGTTCGCGGTGACCATCGCGATCTCGACGGTGATCTCGGCCATCAACTCGCTGACGCTGTCGCCCGCGCTTGCCGCACTGCTGCTGCGCGGTCATGACCAGCCGAAGGACGCCCTGACGCGCGGCATGGACAAGGCCTTCGGCTGGCTGTTCCGTGGTTTCAACAAGTTCTTCCATCGCGGCTCCGAGGCCTACAGCGGCGGCGTCAAGCGCGTGATCTCGCGCAAGACGCTGATGCTGGTGATCTACCTGGCGCTGGTCGGCGTGACCTTCGGCCTCTTCAAGGCGGTGCCCAGCGGCTTCGTGCCGGCGCAGGACAAGCAGTACCTCATCGGTTTTGCCCAGCTGCCCGACGGTGCCACGCTCGACCGCACGGAAGAGGTGATCACCCGCATGGGCGAGATCATGAAGAAGAACCCGAACGTGGAAGACGCCATTGCCTTCCCGGGCCTGTCGATCAACGGCTTCACCAACAGCTCGAACTCGGGCATCGTGTTCGCCACGCTCAAGCCCTTCGACCAGCGCAAGCGCGCCGATCAAAGCGGAGGTGCGGTGGCCGGGCAGCTCAACGGCGCCTTCTCGAGCATCCAGGACGCGTTCATCGTGATGTTCCCGCCGCCGCCGGTGGCAGGCCTGGGCACGACCGGCGGCTTCAAGCTGCAGATCGAAGACCGCGCCTCGGTCGGCTACGACCAGATGGACGTCGCGGTGAAGGCCTTCATGGCCAAGGCGTATGCGGCGCCTGAGCTGACGGGCATGTTCACGAGCTGGCAGGTCAACGTGCCGCAGCTGTATGCCGACATCGACCGCACCAAGGCGCGCCAGCTCGGTGTGCCGGTGACGGACATCTTCGACACGATGCAGATCTACCTCGGTAGCCTGTACGCCAACGACTTCAACAAGTTCGGCCGCACGTACTCCGTGCGCGTCCAGGCCGATGCGCCGTACCGCGCCCGTGCCGAAGACGTGGGCATGCTGAAGGTGCGCTCGACCTCGGGCGAAATGGTGCCGCTGGCCGCGCTGATGAAGGTCAACTCGACCTTCGGTCCGGAACGCGCCATGCGCTACAACGGCTACCTGGCCGCTGACATCAACGGCGGCCCGGCCCCTGGCTATTCGTCGGGCCAGGCGCAGGACGTGATCACCAAGATCGCGGCCGAGACGCTGCCCAAGGGCGTGAGCTTCGAGTGGACCGAGCTGACGTACCAGGAAATCCTGGCCGGCAACTCCGCCTTCCTGGTGTTCCCGCTGGCGATCCTGCTGGTGTTCCTGGTGCTGGCCGCGCAGTACGAAAGCCTGACGCTGCCGATCGCGATCATCCTGATCGTGCCGATGGGCATCATGGCCGCGATGGCGGGCGTGTGGATCTCGGGGGGCGACAACAACGTCTTCACGCAGATCGGGTTGATCGTGCTGGTGGGGCTGAGTGCGAAGAACGCGATCCTGATCGTGGAGTTCGCACGGGAGCTGGAGTTCGCCGGACGCACGCCGATCCAGGCCGCGATCGAAGCCAGCCGCCTGCGTCTGCGCCCGATCCTGATGACCTCGCTGGCCTTCGTGATGGGTGTGCTGCCCCTCGTGCTCTCGACCGGTGCCGGCTCCGAGATGCGCAAGGCGATGGGCGTGGCGGTGTTCGCCGGAATGATCGGTGTGACGGCCTTCGGCCTGTTCCTGACGCCGGTGTTCTATGTGCTGATGCGCCGCCTGGCGGGCAACCGGCCGCTCAAGCTGCATGGCGAAGTGCCGCACGGTGACGACTTCGTGTCGGCCGACCATCCGGTGGCGCCTTCGCACGGTGGCGGTGGTGGCGGTCTGCACCCGGTGCCGGCCTCGCCGCGCCCCTCGCATGGCGCGCATGACTGATCGACAAGAAGAAAGAAGGTTGTCCATGACATTCGCAATCCCAACCCTGATGCGCCCCTTGCGCGCCGCCGTGTTGCCGCTGGTGGCGGCCCTGGTGCTGGCCGGTTGCGCCAGCGTGCCTTCGGGCATGCCCACGGTGCCGACCGCGGCGCAGTTCAAGGAACAGCCGGGTGCCACGGCGCCGGCCGGCTTCACCCGGGCCACGCCCGCCGAGGCGCAGCCGCGCGGCGAGTGGTGGCTGGCGTTCAACGACCCGGTGCTCAACACGCTGATCCAGCGCGCCGAGGTCGACAACACCAACATCCAGGCCGCCGCCGCGCGGCTGGCCGAGGCCCGCGCGCTGGCGCGCAGCGCCCAGGCCGACCGCCTGCCGCAGATCGGCCTGGGCGCCGGCGCCAACCGCGGTGCGGGCCTGGACAAGGCCACGGCCAGCACCCGGCCGGGCACCATGACCAACATCGGCGCCACCTTCTCGTACGAGGTCGACCTGTTCGGCCGCCTCTCGGGCGCGGCCGATGCGGCCAAGCTCGACGCGGCCGGCCGCGAGGCGCTGCTGCAGAGCACCCGCCTCGCCGTGCAGGCCGAGGTGGCGCAGACCTACCTGCAGCTGCGCGCGCTCGACGCCGAACGCGTGCTGGTGCGCGAATCGGTCGCCGCCTACCGCGACACGCTGCGCCTCACGCAGCGCCGCCAGCAGGCCGGCGACATCGCCGAGCTCGACGTGGCGCGCGTGCAGACCGAGGTGTCGTCCACCGAGTCGGACGCGCTCGCGCTCGATCGCCAGCGTGCCCAGGTGGAACACGCGCTGGCCGTGCTGGTGGGCGATTCGGCCTCCAGCTTCGGCATGCGGCCCGACGACTGGGCCACTGCGCTGCCGGTGATCCCGCCGGGCGTGCCGTCCACCGTGCTCACGCGCCGGCCCGACGTGTCGGCCGCGCAGAGCGCCGTCATGGCGGCGCAGGCCCGCGTGGGCGTGGCGCAGACCGCGTGGTTCCCGAACATCTCGCTGACCGGCGCGGCCGGCTACGCCTCGCCCGAGATCGGCGACCTCTTCAAGTGGTCGGCCCGTTCGTGGGGCGTGGGTGCGCTGCTGTCGCTGCCGATCTTCGACGGCGGGCGCCGCGAGGCCGGCGTGCAGGGCGCCAACGCCCAGCTCGACGGCGCGCTCGCCAGCTACCGCTCGCAGGTGCTGGTGGCGTTCCAGGAGGTCGAAGACCAGCTGGCGGCCATCCGCATCCTGCAGGAGCAGTCGGTGGTGCAGGCGCAGGCCGTGACCTCGGCCCAGCGCGCCACCAGCCTGTCGGACACGCGCTACCGCAACGGCTACGTGAGCCAGCTCGACCTGCTCGACGCGCGCCGCAGCGAGCTGCGCAACCGGCGCCAGGCGCTGCAGGTGAAGTCGGCCCAGTACCAGGCGACGGTGGGGCTGATCCGCGCCATCGGCGGCGGGTGGGAAGTGCCGGCCACGGAGAAGGTGGCGACCCGCTGATCGGGTCGATCCGGGCTCAGGCGCCGTCGCCAGGGCCCGGATGCGTCGCCGTGGCGGCGACCTGTTTCAGCGCCACCACCCCCAGCGCGAGCGCGCTCGAATAGCTGGCCTGCGGGCGCGCAGCCACCCGCAGCTGCCGGTAACCGAGCGTGTCGGAGGTGCTGCCGGTGTCGTGGACGGCTTCGAGCAGGAGCCAGTAGAACCGGCCCGGCTCGCGTTCCTCGACCGTCAGCGCCAGATCGTTGAGGGCGGACATGGCTTGGCGGATGCGGCCCGCAGCGGGCCGCACCCCTTGGTACGTCCGATTCGGCTTTCCGGATTCGGTTCAGCGCTCAACGACAATCCCCGAATGAGTTCTAGAGCGACAAGCGGGCCGGCGCGCTGCGTCATGGTCCTGGGCACCACGAGCGGCGCCGGCAAGAGCTGGCTGGCCACCGCGCTGTGCCGGTGGTATGCCCGCCAGGGGCTGCGGGTGGCGCCGTTCAAGGCGCAGAACATGAGCAACAACGCCCGCGTGGTCGAGGGCGGCGAGATCGGCAGCGCCCAGTACTTCCAGGCCCTGGCCGCCAACGCCGTGCCCGACGTGCGCATGAACCCGCTGCTGCTCAAGCCCGAGCGCGACACCCACAGCCAGGTGGTGCTGATGGGGCAGGTGAGCGAGGCGCTGTCGACCCTGCCGTGGCGCGGGCGCAGCGAACGCGTCTGGCCGCAGATCGCGCAGGCCTTCGACGAACTGCGCGCCGAGAACGACGTGGTCGTCATCGAAGGCGCCGGTTCGCCGGCCGAGATCAACCTCATGGCCAGCGACATCGTCAACCTGCGCGTCGCCCGCCACGCCAATGCCCGCTGCCTGCTGGCGACCGACATCGACCGCGGCGGCGCCTTCGCCCACCTGTACGGCACCTGGGCGTTGCTGCCCGAGGCCGACCGGGCGCTCATCCATGGGTTCGTGCTCAACAAGTTCCGGGGCGACGCGTCGCTGCTGGCGCCCGCGCCGCAGCAGCTGCAGGCGCTGACCGGCGTGCCTACCGTGGCCACGCTGCCCATGTGGTGGCAGCACGGCCTGCCCGAGGAAGACGGCGTGTTCGACGACCGCAGCCGCGCCAGCGGGGTGGTCACGCGCACCGTGGCGGTGGTGGCCTACCCGCGCCTGAGCAACCTCGACGAATTCCAGGCGCTGAAGAACGTGCCCGGCGTGCGCCTGGTCTGGGCCCGCACGCCGGCCGACGTGGCCGGCGCCGACTGGATCGTGCTGCCGGGCTCCAAGCACACGAGTGGCGACCTGGCCTGGCTGCGCGCGCAGGGGCTGGACCGCGCGGTGGCCGAGCATGCCGGGCGCGGCGGCGCGGTGCTGGGCGTGTGCGGCGGGCTGCAGATGCTGGGCGAGGCGCTGGTCGATCCGCACGGCATCGACGGCAACGCGCCCGGGCTCGGGCTGCTGCCGCTGGTGACCGTGTTCGAGCGCGAGAAGACCGTGCGGCACCGCGAGGCGACGTTCTCGGCAGACCTCGTGGCCGGCCCCTGGGCCGCGCTGGCGGGCGTGCGCATCGCCGGCTACGAAATCCACCACGGCCAGACGGCGGCCCACCCCCAGCTGGCCCACGACGGCCGCGCCGTGATGCCCGAGGGCCTGGCCTGGCAGAACGCGCGCGGCAACGTGCTGGGCCTCTATTTGCACGGCCTGTTCGAGGACCCGGCCGCGCTGCAGGCGCTGTTCGGCACCACGGCGCCCACGTTGGACGCCACCTTCGACGGCCTGGCCGACTTCATCGACACCCACTTCGACGCCGGCGTGCTCGCCGGCCTGATCGCATGACCGACACCGATTTGATCCCTGCCATTCCCGACATCGCCGACGCCGCGCTCGCGGCGCGCCTGCAGGCCGCGCTCGACAACAAGACCAAGCCCGTCGGCGCGCTGGGCCGCCTCGAAACGCTGGCGCTGCGCATCGGCACCATCCTGGGCACCGAGCAGCCCGTGCTCGACGCGCCGCAGATGCTCGTGTGCGCGGGCGACCACGGGTTGGCGGCGCGCGGCGTGTCGGCCTACCCGAGCGACGTGACCTGGCAGATGGTCGAGAACTTCCTGGCCGGCGGCGCGGCCGTCAGCGTGCTGGCGCGCCAGCACGGCCTGGCGCTCACCGTGGTCGATTGCGGCGTGCGGCGCGACTTCCAGCCGCGCCCCGGCCTGGTGTCGCGGCGCATCGCCGCCGGCACGGCCGACGCCTCGGCCGGCCCCGCCATGACGCCCGAACAGTGCGCCCAGGCCATCGCCAACGGCCGCGAGGTGGTGCGCGCGCTGCCGGGCAACGCGCTGCTGCTGGGCGAAATGGGCATCGGCAACAGCTCGTCCGCCGCGCTGCTGCTGTCGCGCCTGGCCGGGCTGGACATCGGCCTGTGCACCGGCGCCGGCACGGGACTCGATGCCGACGGCCTTGCGCGCAAGCGCGAGGTGCTGCGCGAAGTGCTCGCCCTGCACGCGGGTGCGACCGCGCCGCTCGAGGCGCTGGCCGCGTTCGGCGGCTTCGAGGTGGCGACGCTGGTCGGCGCCGTGCTGCAGGCGGCGCAGGAGCGGCGCGTGATCGTGGTGGACGGCTTCATCGCCAGCGCCGCCGTGCTGGTCGCCCAAGCGATCCGCCCGCAGGTGACGCAGCGCTGCGTGGCGGCGCACAGCTCGGCCGAGCCGGGGCACACGCTGCTGCTGAAGCACCTCGGGCTCGAGCCCTTGCTGAACCTCGACCTGCGACTGGGCGAGGGCTCGGGCGGCGCGCTGGCGTGGCCGCTGCTCGAATCGGCCTGCCGCATCCTGCGCGAGATGGCGAGCTTCGAATCGGCGGGCGTGTCGCGCCAGCAATGAACGGCGTGCGCCATTTCCTGCTGGCCGTCCAGTTCTTCACCCGCGTGCCGGTGACGGGAAAACTCGCGGCCTGGGTCGGTTTCAGCCCACAGATGCTGCGCGCCGCCGCGGCGCACCTGCCGGCCATCGGCTGGATCGCGGGCGGGGTGGCGGCGGCCGTGTTCGTGGCCGTGGGGGCGGGTTTGCCGGGCGTGGCAGGGGCGCTGGTCGCGGCGGTGCTGAGCACCGTCGCCACCGTGATGCTCACGGGTGCCTTCCATGAGGACGGCCTGGCCGACGTGGCCGACGGCCTCGGCGGCTCGGCCAGCCGGGAGCGCGCGCTGGAGATCATGAAGGACTCGCGCATCGGCGCCTTCGGCGCGGTCGCGCTGGTGCTGGCGCTGGGCCTGAAGTTCGGCCTGCTGGCCGCGCTGGCCGCGCGCGGGCTCGACGTGGTGGCGGTGTCCATCGTTGGCGCGCACGTGCTGTCGCGGCTGGCGCCGCTGTTCCTGATCCGCTGGCTGCCCTATGTGGGCGACAGCAGCGGCAGCAAGGCGAAGCCGCTGGCTGACGCGATCAGCGGTGGCGCGCTGCTCGTCGCCGTGCTCTGGACCGCACCCGCCGTGGCGCTGCTGCTGTGCGCGCACGACGCGGTGCATGTGGGCGCGGCGCTCGTGGCGCTGGTGCTCGCCGGTGGCTGGATGGCGCGGCTCTTCGTGCGTCGGCTGCAGGGCTTCACGGGCGACGGGCTCGGCGCGACGCAGCAGGTGTGCGAGCTGGCGATCTACCTCGCGTTGGCGTGGAAGGCATGAGCACCGCGACCGCCCAGCTCTGGCTGCAGCGCCACGCGCCGGTGATCGCGCCGGCGGGCCTGTGCTACGGCTCGACCGACCTCGACGCCCATGCGGACGGCACGCAGGCCGCTGCCGCGCGCATCGCCACGGTGCTGCCGGTCGGCATCGCGCTGTGGAGTTCGCCGCTGCGGCGTTGCGCCATGCTGGCGGATGCCATCGTCGCGCTGCGGCCGGATCTGTCGGTGCGGCGCGATGCGCGGTTGGCCGAGATGAGTTTCGGCGCCTGGGAAGGGCGCCTGTGGTCGGCTGTGGCCCGCGAGGAATTCGAGGCCTGGACGAATCGTTTTGCTGATGCTCCCGCAGGAGGCGATGGCGAGAGCGTGCGCGCCTTCATGCAGCGCGTGGCTTTGGCGCACGCCAACTGGCTGGCGACCGGTGCCGACGCGCTGTGGGTCACGCATGCCGGCGTGCTGCGGGCGGTGCAGCTGCTGTCGCAGGGCGTGTCGTGCCCCGAGCGGGCCGATCAATGGCCCAACGACGCAGCGGCCTTCGGCGACTGGCGCGTGGTCGCCGCGCCGGTCGGCTGACGAGGCGCTGTCAGTTCTTGGCGCGCCACTGCTCGCGCCAGAGACGATCGAGCTGCCCCGCGAACTGCGGCGAGGGGCCGCCCAGGAGCTGGTTCTGCCCGTTGCGCTGCACCAGGCCATAGAGCCGGCCCGAGCCCTGGTCGTAGAGCGCGATGGCGTTGTGGTCGTAGCAGTCGTGTGGCTTGCAGAAGGCGTGCAGCAGGTAGCGCGTGCCGTCCACCGTCACCCATTGCGGCTCGGGCGACGGGCCTTCGCGGCGCACCAGCCAGCGCTCGGTTTCGCGCGCGCCCAGCGCGGCGCGCCAGGCCTTGTCCATCGCGGGGCCCCGGGCGAGGGCGGCCGGGCTGCCCGTGGCCGGTGCCGGCGGCTTGGGGGCGGCGGTCGCGGGTTCGGCGGGCGGCGCCGCGGCGCGCGCCGGACCGTCGCAGCGCCAGTAGCGCGGCTTCATCAGCTCCGACCCCAGCTGGCCCATGACCGGCTTGTCGGCCTTCAGCGTGATCGACTGGCCGCGCGCATCGCGAAAGACCAGGAAATTCATCATCGCGTTGTCGCCCTTGTCCACGCGGCTCATCAGCGCCACGTCGAAGTTCGGCGGCGGCGGCTGGTTGCCGAAGAAGCTGTGGGCCGTGTCCGGCTGACGGCCGACCACGCGGCGCTTGCCGCGTTCGGCGATCAGCATGTCCTCGCGCACCTGCAGCGTCGGTGCCGCCGCGTCGGCGCAATTGGTGGACCAGCGTCCGCCGTAGAGCGCCATCGTCTCGGGCGGCAGCACGCCGTCGCGCGACCAGGCGGCGCCCGCGCTGCACAGCGCTGCGAGGAAGAGGAGGGCGGCGGAAGGCGTCTTCTTGAAAATCGTTGTCGTCGTCATGTGCGATGTGTGTGATGCCGCTCAGGCGGTCTTGGGGGCCGGTGTCTTGGGCTTGAACGAGCAGAAGGTGGAGACCGCGCATTCCCAGCAGCGCGGCTTGCGCGCCACGCAGACATAGCGCCCGTGCAGGATCAGCCAGTGGTGCGCGTGCAGGCGGAATTCGGGTGGGATGCGCTTTTCGAGCTTGAGTTCCACGTCCAGCGGCGTCTTGCCGGGTGCGAGGCCGGTGCGATTGCCGATGCGGAAGATGTGCGTGTCGACCGCGATCGTCTCCTCGCCGAAGGCCACGTTGAGCACCACGTTGGCCGTCTTGCGCCCCACGCCCGGCAGCGCCTCGAGCTCGGCGCGCGTGCGCGGCACCTCGCCGCCATGCAGCTCGACCAGCATCCGGCAGGCCTCGATCAGGTGCTTGGCCTTGCTGCGGTACAGCCCGATCGTCTTGATGTACGACTCCAGCCCTTCCACTCCGAGGTCGAGGATCGCCTGCGGCGTGTTCGCCACCGGATACAGCCGGCGCGTCGCCTTGTTCACGCCCACGTCGGTGGCCTGCGCCGACAGCAGCACGGCGGCCAGCAGTTCGAAGGGCGTGGTGTATTCGAGTTCCGTGCGCGGCTCGGGGTTGGCGGCCTGCAGGGTGGCGAAGAAGAGGGGGATGTCGGATTTTTTCATGGGTCGTGGGGGCCGCCGTTCATTGCAAGGGGCTCGCGGGGCGCATGCCGTGGAAGGCAGGGCGAGCACCGGCGTTTGCGGCGATGGATGCAATATATCGTCGAAAAGCCATGGCCCTACGCAGCTTTCCTGCCCGGGCTTTCGCGACAATGACGCCCAGAAAGTGAGACTGACCATGCAATTCGCCTCCCGCCTCGACAACGTCGAAACCTCCGCCATCCGCGAACTCTTCAAGCTGCTGGGCAAGCCCGGCATCATCAGTTTTGCGGGCGGCTTTCCCGACAGCGCCATGTTCGACGTCGAGGGCCTGAAGGAGGCGAGCCAGAAGGCGCTGGCCGAAGAGCCCGGCGCGGCCTTGCAATACGGCGCCACCGAAGGCTACGAGCCGCTGCGCAACCAGCTCAGTTCCTTCATGAAGACCAAGGGCGTCGACGTGGACCCCAGCGGCCTGATCGTCACCACCGGCAGCCAGCAGGCGCTGGACCTGCTGGGCAAGACCATGATCTCGCCCGGCGACAAGGTGATCGTCGAAGGCCCGACCTTCCTGGCCACGATCCAGTGCTTCCGCCTGTACGGCGCGCAGCTCATCAGCGCGCCCATCGACGCCAACGGCGTGAAGACCGACGAGCTCGAAAAGCTCATCGCCGAGCACAAGCCCAAGTTCGTCTACCTGATCCCCACCTTCGGCAACCCCAGCGGCGCGATGCTGAGCCTGGAGCGCCGCAAGAAGGTGCTCGAGCTGGCCGTGAAGTACCAGACGCTGATCGTCGAGGACGACCCCTACGGCGACCTGTACTTCGGCGAAGCGCCGCCGCCGTCGATCATGTCGCTGAGCAAGGATGTGCCTGGCAGCCGCGAGCTGCTGGCGCATTGCGGCAGCCTGAGCAAGGTGCTCAGCCCCGGCCTGCGCATCGGCTGGATGATCGCGCCGACCGAGCTGCTGGCCAAGGCCACGATGTGCAAGCAGTTCAGCGACGCCCACACCAGCACCTTCGCGCAGGCCACGGCCGCGCAGTACCTCAAGAGCGGCCGCATGCCCGGCACGCTGGCGCATGTGCGCGAGGTCTACGGCCAGCGCGCGCAGGCCATGGGCGCCGCGCTGACGCGCGAGCTGGGCGATGCGGTGAGCTTCACGCAGCCCAACGGCGGTTTGTTCTTCTGGGCGCGCCTGACGGGCGCCAATGGCAAGCTGGCCGATGCCAACGAGTTGGCCAAGCGTGCGATCGAGAAGCTGGTGGCCTTCGTGCCCGGCGCGCCGTTCTTCGCCGAGAAGCCCGATGTGGCGACGCTGCGCCTGAGCTTCGCCACGGCCGACATCGAGAAGATCGAAGAGGGCGTGAAGCGCCTCGGCCAGGCCCTGTAACGCCGACGTTCAGGGGGACCGGTGCAGCCGGGGCGCTGCCAGCAGGTCCAGGTTGTCTGAAATGGCCGCATCCACGTTCGGATAGCGGCCTTTCATTTTGGAGAGCGTCATGATGGTCTGCAGCGCCTTCAGGTCCTTGACCGACGGCGCGACCTTGATCTGCGCGATGGCCGCCGGGGCGTTGCCGCCGTTCACCAATGCCATCACCTTGCTTGCCCAGTCGTTTGCGCGTGCCATGTCTTCACCTGCTTTCCATTTGAACCGCCGACTTTACACAGCGGGTTACCATCACCCATGAGAAAAACCTTCCAGCTTCAGGTCGAGGGCAAGCACCCCGACCGTCTCCTCGAAGCCGTCAAGCACGAGATCCGCAAGTACATCAAGCGCGAGCGCCGCCGCGACCTGCCCGAAGGCGCCGACTTCTGGGACTTCGACTGCCGGTTCGGCACCGCCCAGGAATCCGCCGAAACCATCCACCTCACGGCCATCACCGGCCTCATCGACGGTGTGGTGAAAGAGGGCGGCAAGCAGTTCTACATCGAGATCCTGGCCAAGCCCGGCAAGCGCCAGCCGCGGCCTGCGGGTGCGCCCGACCACGCCGAGAACGACGGCGAGGAATAAACCCCGTCAGATCAGCGCCTGCGCCAGCCGCAGGCCATGCCGCTGCTCAGCCTCCTGCAGCGAACGCGCAATCGACGGGTGCAGCCGCACCCCGTTCGCCGATTGCGCTTCTCGACGCTTCAACCCGCCTTCACCTGGCAGCCGCACAGGCCTGGCCGGGTCGATGGGCGCGTTGTCGCGGCATTTCTCGGCCACGTGGTCCATCTGGCGCAAAAACGCTTCCTTGCCGCCGAAGGCGTTCAGGTCGTGCAGCGTGAGGTGCACCGTCGCGCCCCAGCCTTCGGGTGGGTCGGCGCGGCCGTGGCCTGCGAGGCCGGCCGTGAGCGTCTCGACCAGCAGCGCCATGCCGTAGCCCTTGTGGCCGTGGCTCAGGCCGCCCACGGGCAGCAGCGTGCCGGGCGGCTGGTCGAACAGCACCTGCGGGTCGTTCGACGGCTTGCCGGAGGCGTCGATGAGCCATTCCTCGGCGAAGGCCTCGCCGGCCGCGCGCTTGCGGTTGCTCATGCCGTTGGTGGTGATCGAGGCCGAGATGTCGACCATCACGCCGCCCTGCGACAGCGGAAAGCCCATCGCCAGCGGATTTGGCGTGAACACCGCCTGCGTGCCGCCGAAGGGCGCGACGCTGGCCGTGTTGGGGTCGGAGCAGGCCAGCAGCATCAGCATGTCTTCCTGCAGCGCGCGCAGCATGTAGACCGCGAGGCAGGCGATGTGGTGGCTGCGGCGGATCACGAGCGAGGCCGTGCCCAGTTCGCGCGCACGCGGCACCAGCAGGTCCATGCCCTGGTCCATGAGCCAGGGCCCGGGCAGGCGCTTGCCATCCCACAGCACGGCGGCGGGGCGGTCGGACAGCACCTCGGGCGCGCCGTCGCGCGTCATGCCGCCCGATTCGATTTCTTTCACATAGCCGGCCAGCAGCGCGAGGCCGTGCGTGTCGTGGCCCAGCAGGTCGCCTTCGACCAGCGTGCGTGCCACGCTGTCGGCCATCGAGGCCGCGAGCCCCGCCTTCTGCAGCAGGGCGCTGGCGTAGTCGCGCAGCGCGTCGGCGCGGTACAGCGGGGCGGCGTCGGTCATTTCAGGATTTCCAGCACGCGGTCGAGCCCGCCTTCGTTGATCGCCACCATGGCCTGTTCGCGCACCTTCGACTTGGCGTGATAGGCCACCGACAGCCCGGCCTCGCCCATCATCGGCAGGTCGTTGGCGCCGTCGCCCACGGCGATGGTTTCTTGCGGCGAGATGCCCATGAGCGAGGCCACTTCCAGCAGCGTGCGACGCTTTTCGGCGCCGTCGCAGATGTCGCCCCAGCTCTGTGTCACGACCTGGCCGGTGAGCTTGCCGCCGGCTTCGTCGAGCAGGTTGGAGCGCGCGAAGTCGATGCCCAGCCGATCCTTCACGCGGTTCGCGAAGAAGGTGAAGCCGCCCGACACCAGCAGCACCTTGAGGCCCGCCTTCTTGCACGCGGCGACCAGTTCGGTCGCGCCGGGGTTGAGCTTCAGCCGCTCGTCGTACACCTGCTGCAGCGCCTCGACCGGCACACCCTGCAGCAGCGCCACGCGGCGGCGCAGGCTTTCCTTGAAGTCCTTGATCTCGCCGCGCATCGTGGCCTCGGTGATCGCGGCCACCTCGGCCTTCTTGCCGACGGCATCGGCGATCTCGTCGATGCATTCGATGTTGATCAGCGTCGAGTCCATGTCGAACGCGATCAGCTTGAAGTCGGCGAGCTTCAGCGGCGGCTTCACGCCCTGGAGGACGAGGCCGGAAGAGATTTCAGTCGTAGCGCTCATGCGGGGGCGGTTTCCTTGACGAGGGGTTGTCCGAGGCTGCGCAGCACGTCGCGCACCATCTGGGCGCGGTCCTTCGGCTCCTTGAGTTCGCGCTCGATGCGCAGCTTCTCGTTGCCGGCGAGCTTGATGTGCTTGTTCTTCTGGATCAGCTGGATGATGGCCATGCCGTCCACCGGCGCGTCCTTGCGGAAGGTGATGTTGATGATGCCCGGCGCCGCATCGACCTTGACCACGCCGTAGGGCCGCGCGAGCACGCGCAGGCGGTGCGTGTCGATCAGCGTCTGGGCCTGCGGCGGCAGCTTGCCGAAGCGGTCGACGATTTCTTCGAGCAGCGTGTCGATCTGGTCGGGGTTCTTCGCGGTGGCCAGCTTCTTGTAGAACGACAGCCGCAGGTGCACGTCGCCGCAGTAGTCGTCGGGCAGGAGGGCGGGGGCGTGCAGGTTGATCTCGGTCGTGACCGACAGCGGCGAGAGCAGGTCGGGCTCCTGCCCGGCCTTCAGCGAGCGCACGGCTTCGCTGAGCATCTCGTTGTAGAGCTGGAAGCCGATCTCCATCATGTTGCCGCTCTGGTTCTCGCCGAGCACCTCGCCGGTGCCGCGGATCTCCAGATCGTGCATCGCCAGGTAGAAGCCCGAGCCCAGCTCTTCCATCTGCTGGATCGCCTCGAGCCGCTGCGAGGCCTGCTTGGTCAGTCCCTCGGTGTCGGGCACCATCAGGTAGGCATAGGCTTGGTGATGAGACCGGCCGACGCGCCCGCGCAGCTGGTGCAACTGCGCCAGGCCGAACTTGTCGGCGCGGCTCATCACGATGGTGTTGGCGGTGGGCACGTCGATGCCGGTCTCGATGATGGTCGAGCACAGCAGCATGTTGTAGCGCTGGGCCACGAAGTCGCGCATCACGCGCTCCAGTTCGCGCTCGGGCATCTGGCCGTGGGCCACGGCGATGCGGGCCTCGGGCAAGATTTCTTCGAGCTTCTGGCGCCGGTTCTCGATGGTCTCGACCTCGTTGTGCAGGAAGTAGACCTGCCCGCCGCGCTTGAGCTCGCGCAGCACGGCTTCGCGGATCACGCCGGTGCCCTCGTTGCGCACGAAGGTCTTGATGGCCAGCCGGCGCTGCGGCGCGGTGGCGATCACGCTCAGGTCGCGCAGTCCTTCGAGCGCCATGCCCAGCGTGCGCGGAATCGGCGTGGCTGTGAGCGTGAGCACGTCGACCTCGGCGCGCATGGCCTTCATCGCCTCCTTGTGGCGCACGCCGAAGCGGTGCTCCTCGTCGATGATGAGCAGGCCCAGGTTCTTGAACTTGACCGACTGCGAAAGCAGCTTGTGCGTGCCCACCACGATGTCGACCTGGCCCTCGGCCAGGCCCTTGGCGGCGGCCGTGATTTCCTTGGCCGAGCGGAAGCGGCTCATCTCGGCCACCTTCACCGGCCACTTGGCAAAGCGGTCGACCAGCGTCTGGTAGTGCTGCTCGGCCAGCAGCGTGGTCGGCGCCAGGAAGGCCACCTGCTTGCCGCCGGTGACGGCGATGAAGGCGGCGCGCAGCGCGACCTCGGTCTTGCCGAAGCCCACGTCGCCGCACACGAGGCGGTCCATCGGCTGGGGCGAGATCATGTCCTGCACCACGGCGTGGATCGCGGCCTTCTGGTCGGCGGTTTCCTGGAAGCCGAAGTCGTTGGCGAACACCTCGTAGTCGGCCGGCGAGTAGCGGAAGGCATGGCCTTCGCGCGCGGCGCGGCGGGCGTAGATGTTGAGCAGCTCGGCGGCCGAGTCGCGCACCTGCTCGGCGGCCTTGCGCTTGGCCTTTTCCCATTGGCCGGAGCCCAGCTTGTGCAGCGGCGCCTCGTCGGCGCTGACACCGGTGTAGCGGCTGATCTGGTGCAGCTGGCTCACCGGCACGTAGAGCGTGGCCTTGTCGGCGTACTCCAGGTGCAGCATTTCCTGCAGCAGCGGCTTGCCATCGGCGCCCGTGCCCTGGCCCAGGTCCATGTGGATCAGGCCGCGGTAGCGGCCGATGCCGTGCGCGCTGTGCACCACCGGGTCGCCCACGTTGAGCTCGGACAGGTCCTTGATCAGCGCCTCGACGTCGCTGACCTGTTCCTGCTTCTTGTTGCGCCGGCGCGTGGTGGGCGCGGTGGCGAACAGCTCGGTCTCGGTGACGAAGTCGATCGCCTGTTCGCGCCACGCGAAGCCCGAGGCCAGCGCGGCGGTGGCGATGCCGATTTTTTCGTCGCCCGAGGCTTCGAACTCGGCCAGCGAGTCGAAGGCCGGCGGGTTCACGCCGCTGGCGCGCAGGAAGTCGAGCAGGCTCTCGCGGCGGCCGTCGCTTTCGGCGATCAGCAGCACACGGTGCGGCGTGGCGGCGATGTGGGCCTTCAGGCCGACCAGCGGGTCTTCGGCGCCGCGCACGACGGCGAAGGGCGGCAGCTTGTCGAACTCGGCGTAGGGCGCATCGGTGGCGATGTCACCGCGAATGGCGAGCTGCGCATGCGGCTTGGCGCGCTGGTAGAACTGCTCGGCGTTGAGGAACAGCGCGTCGGGCGGGAGCGCGGGGCGCTCGGGGTCGCCCTGCACCAGGCGGTAGCGCTCGTTCGTGTCTTGCCAGAAATGCTGGAACGCGGGTTCGAGGTCGCCGTGCAGCACGACGGTGGCGTCGGGGCCGAGGTAGTCGAACACCGTGGCCGTCTCGTCGAAGAACAGCGGCAGGTAGTACTCGATACCGGCGGTGGCCACGCCGTTGCCCATGTCCTTGTAGATGCGGCTCTTGGTCGGGTCGCCCTCGAGCAGTTCGCGCCAGCGGCTGCGAAAGCGCGCGCGGGCGTCGTCGTCCATCGGGAACTCGCGGCCCGGCAGCAGGCGCACCTCGGGCACGGGGTACAGGCTGCGCTGGGTGTCGGGGTCGAAGGTGCGGATGGAGTCGATCTCGTCGTCGAACAGGTCGACACGGAACGGCACCGGCGAGCCCATCGGGAACAGGTCGATCAGGCCGCCGCGCACCGCGTACTCGCCCGGGCTCACCACCTGCGTCACATGGCTGTAGCCGGCCAGCGTGAGCTGCGCCTTGAGCTTGGACTCCTGCAGCTTCTGCTTGGCCTTGAACTGGAAGGTGTAGCCGGCCAGGAAGGCGGGCGGCGCCAGCCGGTACAGCGCGGTGGTGGCGGGCACCAGCACCACGTCGGCCTCCTTCTGGCTGATGCGCCACAGCGTGGCCAGGCGCTCGCTGATCAGGTCCTGGTGCGGCGAGAAGCTGTCGTAGGGCAGCGTTTCCCAGTCGGGGAAGAGGGCGCAGCGCAGCTCGGGGGCGAAGAAGGCGATTTCGTCGATGAGTCGCTGGGCGTCGTTCGCGTCGGCGGTGAACATCGCGGTGGCGCGACCCGCGGCCTTCTCGCGCATGCCGAGCTGGGCCAGCATCAGCGCGTCGGCGGACAACGGGGGACGCGGCAGCGTGAAACGCTTGCCCGCCGGGAGAAGGGGGAGGTCCATGGAGCGGTTCGAAAAATGCACGACACCCCGCGCCGGACGGCGAGGGGTGTGCGAATGTCAATTCTAGAATGGCGGCCCCTTATCCGCTTGTCGGCCATCGGCCCGTGCCGCACCCTCCATGTCTTCTTCCCGTTTCTACGTGCTGATCCCTTGTGCCGGTTCCGGCCACCGCGCCGGCGGCGCGCAGCCCAAGCAGTACCGGCGCCTGGCGGGCCAGTCGATGGTGGCCCACACGGTGGACGCGTTCCGTGCGCTGGCCGGGCGTTTCGCGGGCGTGGCCGTGGTGGTGTCGCCCGACGACCGCGAGGTGCAGACGGCGCTGCCGCGCTTCCCGACGACCGGCGAGTACCTGCTGCGCGTGGGCGGCCTGACGCGCGCCGCCTCGGTGCGCAACGGCCTGGCGGCGCTGCGCCAGAAGGGCGCCGGGCCGCACGACTGGGTGCTGGTGCACGACGCGGCGCGTTGCCTGGTCACGTCCAGCCAGATCGAGGCGCTGATCGCCGCCTGCGAGCACGACGCCGTCGGCGGCCTGCTGGCACAGCGGCTGGCCGACACGCTGAAGGTCTCGTCGACCGACAGCCGTTCGACCCAGACCCTGCCGCGCGCCGACAAGTGGCTGGCGCAGACGCCGCAGATGTTCCGTATCGGTATGCTGCTCGACGCGCTGGAGCGCGTGGGCGACGTGGTGACGGACGAGGCCAGCGCCATCGAGACCCTCGGCCTGGCGCCGCTGCTGGTGCCTGGCAGTGCGCAGAACTTCAAGGTCACCTTCCCCGAAGATTTCGCACTGGCCGAGGCGGTGCTGCTCGGCCGCAAGAAGGCCATGGCATGACGACGACACCGTTCAACATCCGCGTCGGCGAAGGCTGGGACGTCCACCAGCTGGTGGCGGGGCGCAAGCTCATCCTGGGCGGCATCGAGGTGCCGCACATCACCGGCCTGCTCGGGCATTCGGATGCCGACGTGCTGCTGCACGCCATCACCGACGCGCTGCTCGGCGGCGCTGGGCTGGGCGACATCGGCCGGCATTTTCCCGACACCGACGCCCAGTTCCGTGGTGCCGATTCGGCCGTGCTGCTGGCCGAGGCTGCGCGCCGCGTGCGCGCGGCGGGCTGGGAGATCGGCAACGTCGACAGCACCGTGATCGCGCAGGCGCCCAAGCTGGCGCCGCACATCCCGGCCATGTGCCAGCGCATCGCCGACACGCTGGGCATCGCGCTCGATCAGGTCAATGTGAAAGCCAAGACGGCCGAGAAGCTCGGCCCGGTGGGCGAGGGCCGGGCGATGGAAGCCCGCGCCGCGGTGCTGCTGCACCGCTGACGCGCGTCCTCAGGCGACCTGCTTCTTGCCCGGCACCTCGCCGGGCTTGCTGCTGCCCGCCGGCATCGCGCGCGGCATCCGGATGTGGGCCGCGAGGCCCCGGCCCGGCGTGCTGGTGAGCGCGAAGGTGCCGCCCATGCGCTCGATGTTCTTCGCCACGATCGACAGCCCCAGGCCGGCGCCCGCCGCCGAGGTGCGCGCCGCGTCGCCGCGGAAGAAGGGCTTGGTCAGCTGCACGAGCAGGGCGGGCTCGACGCCCGCGCCGTGGTCGCGCACCTTGATCAGCACCGCGTCGTTGTTGGCCTGCGCCTGGATCGTGACGTCGGCCACGCCCGTCGACGGCGTCTTGCCGTAGCGCCGGGCGTTCTCGACCAGGTTGGAGATCACGCGCGTGAGCTCCACCTCGTCGCCCATCACCTTCAGGTCGGCGGGCACGTCGACGTGGATGTTCATCTCTTCGTAGTCTTGCACGGCGTAGGTGCAGGCGTCGATCACGTCGCGCAGCAGCACGGGGCGCTGGTCGACATGGTCGGGGCGGGCGTAGTCGAGGAACTTGTCGATGATCGCGTCGAGCTGCGCGATGTCGGCCGCCATGTGGTCGCGCGCGTCTTCGTCGGCCACGCTCATCTCGGTTTCGAGCCGCAGCCGGGCCAGCGGCGTGCGCAGGTCGTGCGAGATGCCGGCCAGCATGATGGCGCGGTCCTGCTCGATCTTGGCGAGCTGGTCGGCCATGCGGTTGAAGCCGATGTTCACCGCGCGGATTTCGTTGGTGCGGGCACGCTCGTCGAGCCGGTGCGCCTCGTACTCGCCCTCGCGCACCTGCAAGGTGGCGCGCGACAGCTGCTTGAGCGGCAGGTTGATGAGTCGCGTGATCAGCGCCGCGCCCGCGAGCGACAGCGCCATCGCCGTGCTGAGCCAGACCAGCCAGGTGCGCCCGCCCACGCGGCTGAAGCGCGTGGGATCGAGCAGCAGCCAGTAGGTGTCGCTCTCGATGGTGAAACCGATCCACAGGCCCGGCTCGTCGTTCACGCGGCTGGCCACCGTGGTGCCTTCGCCGAGCTGGGCGATCAGCTCTTCGGTGACGCGCTCGTCGAGCGCGCCGCTGGTGTAGGGCTGGAAGCGGTCGTTGGGCTCGCGCGGCAGGATGCGCACGCCTTCCTGGTCGGCCAGCGTCTTGATGAGCGAGACCCGCGTGATCGCATCCGAGTACACCAGTGCTGCGCGCGTGAGGTTCACGAGCGAGGCGATCTGGTGCCCGGTCTGGATGGCGCGCGGCTCGTATTCGAGCGAGCGGAAGGTCTGCAGCCACGCGACCGTGCAGCCGATCAGCAGCAGTGCGAGCAGGAAGAAGGTGCGCCAGAAAAGGCTGAAACCCAGCTTGAGGCCGGGGCGGCGGTCACGCTGCGCGCTCGCTTCGAGCGGGCTGGGCATCGTGACCTGTGCCCCGTCCTCCTGGGCCGGGTCAGGTCGGGCGGAATGGAGGCCGATGGCCACCTCTCAGCGGATCGTCAGGCCGTGCCGTCCGGCACGAACACGTAGCCCACGCCCCAGACGGTCTGGATGTAGCGCGGCGCCGCGGCGTCGGACTCGACCAGCTTGCGCAGGCGCGAGATCTGCACGTCCAGGCTGCGGTCGAATGGCTCGAATTCGCGCCCGCGTGCCAGCTGGGCCAGCTTTTCACGCGACAGCGGCTGGCGCGGATGGCGCACCAGCGCCTTCAGCATCGCGAACTCGCCGGTGGTCAGCGAGAGTTCTTCGCCGTCCTTCTTCAGGGTGCGCGAGCCGAGGTCGAAGGCGAACGGGCCGAAGGTGACGGTCTCGTTCTCGGTGGAGGGGGCGCCCGGCGCCTCGAGCGGCGGGCGGCGGCGCAGCACGGCGTGCACGCGGGCCAGCAGTTCGCGCGGGTTGAAGGGCTTGCCGAGGTAGTCGTCGGCGCCGACTTCGAGACCGACGATGCGGTCCACGTCCTCACCCTTGGCGGTGAGCATGATGATCGGCGTGCGGTCGTTGGCGGCACGCAGACGGCGGCACACGGAGAGGCCGTCTTCGCCGGGCATCATCAGGTCGAGCACGATCAGGTCGACCGTGTCGCGCAACAGGATGCGGTTGAGCGCCTTGCCGTCCTCGGCCACGATCACTTCGAATCCTTCCTGCGTCAGGTAGCGGCGCAGCAGGTCGCGGATGCGGGCGTCGTCGTCGACGATCACGATCTTGTCGGTGCGAGCGGGAACTTGAGTCATTTCTACAACGTTGAATTTGTAACAGCGCCGATTCTGAAGGCGTTAGGACCCCATTGCTGCCGAATTCCGTAGTGGTTGACACTAAGTTACACAACTTGCGGCCGCTCGCCGTCTGGTCATCCGGGCTTTGCCCGGCGGTGGCACAGTCCGTGCTGCCTTATGACGATTGCGCGATGAGACCTTCTTTTTCTGCCTTGCCTCTGCTTTTTTTCGCATGCGCCTGTGGTGCGACGTCCGTCGCTTCCGAAGGGTTTTTGCGGGTCAGTGAAGGGCGCCGCAGCGAAGTGCGCGATGCCGTGGCCGCGCACCGGGCGGCCCAGCGGGAAGAGCAGCGCCGCGGCGAAGCGCTGGCGGGGCGCCGTCTCACGGCGGGCGAACTCTTCGAGTTGAGGCAGCAGGTCCGGGGGCAGTGGGTGCCTGCGGGAACGGGTGTTCTTCTGAATTCGGCAGAATCACAGCCTGCCGAGCGCATCGTGCCGGTACCGCAGCCCGTCGCCAGTCCGCAAACCGCGCCGCGCAGCCTGCGCCACTGAAGAAGAAGGCGCGGGCGAGGGCTTTTCCTCGCATCCACCAGGGAGAAATCTGTCTTGAAGACTGTTCAATTGATCGCGGCCTGCGCCGCGCTGACCTTTGCCGGCGCCGCCTTGGCCCAGAATGCCGTCATGCCTGCTCCACAAAACGTGCTCCAGCTGTCGGCCTCCGGCACCGTCGAAGTTCAGCAAGACCTGCTGAGCATGACCCTCGTCACCACGCGCGACGCCGCCGAGGCGGGCACCGTGCAGACCCAGCTCAAGACGGCGCTGGACGCCGCGCTGGCCGAGGCCAAGAAGAATGCGCAGCCGGGCCAGCTCGACGTGCGCACCGGCAACTTCAGCCTTTCGCCGCGCTACACCAAGGACGGCAAGATCAACGGCTGGCAGGGTTCGACCGAACTCGTGCTAGAGGGCCGCGACTTCGCGCGCATCACCCAGACGGCGGGGCGCATCAGCACGCTCAGCGTGGGCAACGTCGGCTTCGGCCTGAGTCGCGAACAGCGCGCCAAGACCGAGACCGAGGCGCAGAACATCGCCATCGACAACTTCAAGCAGAAGGCCGGCGAGCTGGCCAAGGGCTTCGGCTTCGGCGGCTACACACTGCGCGAGGTGTCGGTGAACGCGAACGACAGCGGCCCGATCCGTCCGCGCGTGATGGCCATGCAGGCCAAGTCGTTCTCGGCCGCCGATTCGGCCGTGCCGGTGGAAGCGGGCAAGACCAGCGTGGTCGTGAACGTCTCCGGCTCGGTGCAGCTCAAGTAAGAAGACAAAGAGCGCGGCGCCGGCGGTCGAGTGCCGCCGGCGTTTTTTCGTTGTCTCTGTCTATTTACTGAGCCGTCCAGCCGCCATCCATGGCCCAGGCGACGCCCCGCACCTGATCGGCGGCGGGAGAGCTCAGGAAGACGGCCAGCCCGCCCAGTTGCTCGACCGTCGTGAACTGCAGCGAGGGCTGCTTTTCTCCCAGCAATTCGTTCTGCGCCTGGAGGGCCGAAATGCCTTCGCGGGCCGCGCGGTCGTCGATCTGCTTTTGCACCAGCGCCGTGAGCACCCAGCCCGGGCTGATCGCGTTGCAGGTGACGCCGGTGGTGGCGGTTTCGAGCGCCACCGACTTGGTCAGGCCGACGATGCCGTGCTTGGCCGCGACATAGGCCGACTTCTGCGCCGAGGCCACGAGCCCGTGCGCCGACGCCACGTTGATGATGCGGCCCCAGTTGGCCTCGCGCATCGCGGGGATCGCCAGGCGCGTCGTGTGGAAGGCGCTCGTGAGGTTGATCGCGAGGATCGCGTCCCAACGTTCGGTCGGGAAGTCCTCGACCTTGGCCACGTGCTGGATGCCGGCGTTGTTGACGAGGATGTCGACGCGGCCGAACTTCGACGCCGCGAACTTCATCATGTCCTCGATCTGGTCGGGCTTGCTCATGTCGGCCCCGTGGTACTCGGCACGCACGCCGAGTGCCTCGATCTGGGCCTTGGGGGTGTCGGCGTCGCCGAAGCCGTTGAGCACGATGTGTGCGCCCTGTTGAGCCAGCGCCTTGGCGATGGCGAAGCCAATGCCACTGGTGGACCCCGTGACAAGCGCGGTTTTGCCTTTGAGCATGAAGATCAATCTCCGGATGAATTAGGATGCAACGAGACCATTATCCGCACCCGAACCCCTCCGTTTCCATGACAGAACCGACCCTTCACGACGTGGCCTGCAACGACGCCCAGGGCGGTCATCGCATGGCCTATTGGCAATGGGGTGACGCGCAGAGCGCACATGTCGTGGTCTGCGTGCACGGGCTGACCCGGCAGGGGCGCGATTTCGACGTGCTCGCGCAGGCCATCGTGGCGCGCGCGGGCGGCGACGTGCGCGTGGTCTGTCCCGACGTGGTCGGGCGCGGCCGCAGCGACTGGCTGCGCGACCCCGCTTTCTATCAAGTGCCTGTGTATGCGGCCGACATGGTGGCGCTGATCGCGCAGCTGCACGGCGAGCATCCCATCGGCACGCTCGACTACGTCGGCACCAGCATGGGCGGGCTGATCGGCTTCGTGCTGGCCGGCCACAAGGAGCTGCCGTTGCCGCGGCCCATTCGCCGTTTCGTCGCGAACGATGTCGGCCCCACGGTCGAGCCCGCCGCCATCCAGCGCATCGGAGCGTATGTGGGCAAGAGCGGCCAGTTTCCGAGCGTGCAGGCCGCGGCCGACGCGATGTGGGCCCTGTCGACCACGTTCGGGCCGCACACGCCCGAGCAGTGGCGCGCGCTGTCGCAGCACATGGTGGTGCCGGCGTCCGAGCGCAGCGTCGACGGTGCCGCCAAGACCGCCAGTGCCGGCCCGGTGGGCGAGGGCGCCTGGGTGCTGCACTACGACCCGGCCATCGGCGTGCCGTTGCGGGCCATCACGCCCGAGATCGCGGCGCAGGGCGGGGCGGTGATGTGGAGCCTGTACGACGCCATCGACGCGCGCGCGCTGCTCACGCGCGGCGCGGCGTCCGACCTGCTGTCGCCCGAGACGGCGGCCGCGATGACGCAGCGTGGGCCGCGCGCCACGCTCGTCGAGTTCGAGGGCGTGGGGCACGCGCCGACTTTCGTCGATCCCGCACAGGTCGCCGTCGTCACGAATTTCCTGTTCGATTGAGGGCATCGTGAAGCGAGAGTCTGCGAACCTTCAGACGGCACCCCTGTCCGACGGCGTCATGGTCGATTACCCGCTGTCGGCCGCCACGGCCGACCGCTCGCCGGTCATGGAGAACATGCTGGCGCGCGCCCGCGCGTTCGCCGAACCGCTGATTGCCGACGAAAAGCTCGACACCGGCGAGAACACGCTGGCGCACGCCGATGCGGTGGCCGCCATCGTTGCGAAGATGGGCGGCTCCGAGGCGATGCAGGCGGCGAGCTACCTCGTGTATTCGTGCCAGCACCTGAACCGTCCGCAGGAAGTGATCGCCAAGGTCTTCGGCGACAACTTCGCGGCGCTTGCGGTCGAGACCACCAAGCTCGTGCGCGTGCAGGAGCAGGCGCGCACGGCCTCGCAAGGGCACCACGCCGAAGGCGCCGGCGCGCAGACCGAGAACGTGCGCAAGATGCTGCTGGCGTTTTCGCGCGACCTGCGCGTGGTCATGCTGCGGCTGGCCTCGCGCCTGCAGACACTGCGGCACGCGGCGGCCAGCAAGCAGCCCGCGCCCGAGAGCGTGGCGCGCGAGTCGCTGCAGGTGTTTGCGCCGCTCGCGAACCGGCTGGGCATCTGGCAGGTGAAGTGGGAGATCGAAGACCTTTCGTTCCGCTTTCTCGAGCCCGAGACCTACAAGCTGATCGCGCGGCTGCTCGACGAGAAGCGCATCGAGCGCGAAGGCCATGTCGAGCAGTTGCGCTCGCAGCTGGAGCACGAACTGCAGGCCGAGGGCGTCAAGGCCACGGTGCAGGGACGCCCGAAGAACATCTACAGCATCGTCAAGAAGATGCGCGGCAAGTCGCTCGACTTCGAGCAGGTCTTCGACATCCTCGCGCTGCGCGTGGTGGTGCCGGACGTGAAGGACTGCTATGCCGCGCTGGCCTGGGTGCACTCGCACTTCCAGCCCATCGACGAGGAGTTCGACGACTACATCGCGCGGCCCAAGCCCAATGGCTACCAGTCGCTGCACACGGTGGTGCGCGAGATCGTCGACGGCAAGGTGGGCAAGCCGATCGAGATCCAGATCCGCACCGAGGAAATGCACGACCACGCCGAACATGGCGTGGCGGCGCACTGGGCCTACAAGGAAGCGGGCCACAAGGGCTACGCCGGCGTCTGGGCGAGCGGTGAGTACGACGCCAAGATCGCGGTGCTGCGCCAGTTGCTGGCCTGGGAGCGCGACCTGTCCGGCGGGCTGCAGGGGCAGGGGCTGTTCGACGACCGCATCTATGTGCTCACGCCCGATGCGGCCATCGTCGAGTTGCCGCAGGGCGCGACACCGGTCGATTTCGCCTACACGGTGCACACGACGCTGGGGCATCGCTGCCGCGGCGCGCGTGTTGATGGCGCGATGGTGCCGCTCAACACGCCGCTGTCGAACGGGCAGACGGTCGAGATCATGGCGGCCAAGGAAGGCGGGCCGTCGCGTGACTGGCTGAATGCCGAGCTGGGTTATCTGGCGAGCCACCGCGCCCGCGCCAAGGTGCGTGCCTGGTTCAACGCACAGATCACGCACGAGACCGTGGCGCGTGGACGCGAAGCCGTCGAGAAGCTGCTGCAGCGCGAAGGCAAGACGGCCATGCGGCTCGAAGACCTGGCCTCGCAGCTCGGCTTCAAGTCGGCGGACCATCTGTTCGAGGTGGTCGGCAAGGACGAGTTTTCGCTGCGCAACATCGAGACGCTGCTGCGTCCGCCCGAGCCGGCGCTGAATCCCGACGACGGCGTGCAGATCAAGAAGGCGCGCGGCAGCGAGAAGTCGGGCAAGGGCGGCGTGCTCGTGGTGGGCGTGTCGTCGCTGATGACGCAGCTCGCCAAGTGCTGCAAGCCGGCGCCGCCGGATGCGATCCGCGGCTTCGTCACGCGCGGCCATGGCGTCAGCGTGCATCGCGCGGATTGCAGCAACTTCCGCACGATGGCCGCGAAGGACGGCGAACGCGTGATCGATGTCGAATGGGGCCTGCCGAAGAAGGGTGCCGATGCGCCGGTCTATGCAGTCGACGTGGCAGTGGAAGCAGCCGACCGCCAGGGTTTGCTGCGCGATATCTCCGATGTGTTCGCACGCGAGAAGATGAACGTGATCGGCGTGCAGACGCAGTCGATCAAGGGCACTGCGTGGATGACGTTCACCGTGGAAATCGCCGATGCCGCGCGTCTGACGCAGGTGTTGAGTGTGGTGACTGCAGTGACTGGTGTGCGATCTGCACGTCGGCGCTGAAAAGGGCCATTTCTCCTGCTATACTCGATGCTTCTCTTAGGCGCGTAGCTCAGTTGGTTAGAGCACCACCTTGACATGGTGGGGGTCGTTGGTTCGAATCCAATCGCGCCTACCAAATTCAAACACGGGTTGCAGCGATTTCGCTGCAACCCGTTCGTCGTTTGGACGACGTGTTTGTCTCTGGATCAGCCCGATCGTCCCGAGTGATCGGCACAAGCGAAAACCCCTTTCACGGGCGGCCCTTCGCGCGGTGCAGGCAAGGTGCCTGAGCCATGTGGTTGTGCTACCTTGAGCGGTCTGCCAACCTTCTCGAATTTCCTTGATAAGCGATCTGATGAATACGCGATCAACGTCTGTTGATCGGGCGCACGCCGACCACCGCGTGGCCGCATTGCTCAAGCAAGCCCCTCTTGAATTCGCGCGCGCGGTCTACGGCATCAATGACCTTGCCGCCGGCCGTGCCGACACCATGGCCGCACGCGAAGTCGCGCGCGCACAACGACAGGGCATGCCGGTGACCGAAGAGCGTGCCGAGCAGCGCGCGCGCGCCTACCTTCCGACGGCGGGACAGGAGCATTGCCCCCGGTGCTGGGTTGTCTACGGGCAGAAGATCCCGCTGCGATTCAGGTTGTCGACCCCGGAGCGTCCCGAAACTGCAGCGTGTCATGCGTGCGGTGCCGAGTACGCGACGGCGCCGGACGCCTGAAGAAGAATCACGGTCAGGGTAAACCTTGTCGCGATGCAGCAAAACCGCTCCCTAGAATCATCCGATGACATGGGCGTCCATGTGAAGGAGTCTGTAGTGCAGAGCAAGAAGTCCGGGGTGAAGCCGGTCCAGCGTGTGATCAAGAAGTACCCCAACCGACGGCTCTACGACACGGAGACATCCACGTACATCACGCTGACCGAGGTCAAGCAGCTGGTCATCAAGAACGCGCAGTTCGTGGTGCGCGACGCCAAGACCGGCGACGATCTCACGCGCAGCATCCTGCTGCAGATCATTCTGGAAGAAGAGGCCGGTGGCGCACCGATGTTCACCGAGCAGGTGCTGGTCAACATCATCCGTTTCTACGGCCAGGCCATGCAGGGCTACATGGGCCCGTACCTCGAGAAGAACATCCAGGCGATGACCGAGATGCAGGCCCAGCTCGCCGAAAAAGCCGAAGGCCTGACGCCCGAGATGTGGTCGCGTTTCATGACCATGCAGTCGCCGATGATCCAGGGGCTGATGGGCAACTACGTCGAGCAATCGAAGAACGTCTTCCTGCAGATGCAGGAGCAGATGCAGAAAAACACCGAGCAGGTGCTGGGCGCCTTTGGCATCAAGCGCCCCTGAGCGCCGCGCGGCGGCCCGCCCGAATGGGGTGACTGCCCGATGAATGCCCCGCTGTCACCGATAGCTGGGACAATAGAGGCCTATGAGCGAAGTTGCCTCCCCTGAACGTACCGTCACGCCGACCGCCCCCAAGGTCGGCTTCGTCAGCCTTGGTTGCCCCAAGGCCTTGACCGATTCCGAATTGATCCTGACCCAGCTGAGCGCCGAGGGCTATCAAACCGCCAAGACTTTCGAGGGCGCCGACCTCGTCATCGTCAACACCTGCGGCTTCATCGACGATGCCGTGAAGGAAAGCCTGGACACCATCGGCGAAGCGCTCGCCGAGAACGGCCGCGTGATCGTCACCGGCTGCCTGGGCGCCAAGACCGGCGACCAGGGCGGCAACCTCGTGCGCCAGATGCATCCCAGCGTGCTGGCCGTCACCGGCCCGCATGCCACGCAGGAGGTGATGGATGCCGTGCACGCCAACCTGCCGAAGCCGCACGATCCGTTCATCGACCTCGTGCCGAACACCTTCGGCGTGGCCGGCCTCAAGCTGACGCCGCGGCACTACGCTTACCTGAAGATCAGCGAAGGCTGCAACCACCGCTGCACCTTCTGCATCATTCCCTCGATGCGCGGCGACCTGGTCTCGCGTCCGGTGGGCGATGTGCTCAGCGAAGCCAAGGCCCTGTTCGAGGGCGGCGTGAAGGAACTGCTGGTGATCAGCCAGGACACCTCGGCCTACGGCGTCGACGTGAAGTACCGCACCGGCTTCTGGGATGGCAAGCCGGTCAAGACCCGCATGCTCGAACTCGTGCGCACGCTGGGCGAAATTGCCGAGCCGTATGGCGCCTGGGTGCGCCTGCACTACGTGTACCCCTATCCGAGCGTCGACGAAATCATTCCGTTGATGGCGAGCGGCCTGGTGCTGCCGTACCTCGACGTGCCGTTGCAGCACAGCCACCCCGACGTGCTCAAGCGCATGAAGCGGCCGGCCAGCGGCGAGAAGAACCTGGAGCGGATCGCACGCTGGCGCGAGGTCTGCCCTGAACTCGTGATCCGCAGCACCTTCATCGCCGGCTTTCCGGGCGAGACGGAGCAGGAGTTCGAACACCTGCTCGACTTCATCCGCGAAGCCGAGATCGATCGTGCGGGCTGCTTTGCCTACAGCCCGGTCGAGGGCGCCACTGCCAATGACATTCCGGGCATGCTGCCCGAGGCCGAGCGCGAAGCGCGCCGCGCCCGCTTCATGGAGGTGGCCGAGGCCGTGTCGATCGCTAAGCTGCAAAAGCGCATCGGCTCGACGATGCAGGTGTTGGTTGATTCAGCGCCGGCGCTGGGCCGCAAGGGTGGGGTGGGGCGCACGTACGCCGACGCACCGGAGATCGACGGTACTGTTCGCCTCCTGCCGCCCGAGAAGATCAGCAAGACGATGAAGGTCGGCGAGTTCACGCGTGCACGCATCGTGGGCGCTGAAGGCCACGACCTGATCGCGTTGCCCGTTTGATGCACCTGATTCAAACGGCCAAGAAAAAAGCCACCGGAGGCCGGTGGCTTTTTTCAGAAGACCTGGTAAGGGTCTGTTCAATCTTGGTGCCCAGAAGAGGACTCGAACCTCCACGATGTTACTCGCTAGTACCTGAAACTAGTGCGTCTACCAATTCCGCCATCTGGGCTGATTTTGCTTCTCAGCAAAGACTACGATTATATACACAAATTTGGCGCGCTCTTTTGAGCGTGTCGAAATTTCAACTTCTGCGCGACATCGCTCGTGCGGCGGGTGTCCTGCCGAAGGCAGGTGGGTGCGATCGTGCGTGCACGGCCGGCATTAAGGGGCGTGATCTGACGATCGCGTCGCCCGTTTGATGCAGTTTCGAACGGCCATGAAAAAAGCCACCGGAGACCGGTGGCTTCAATCGGATGACCTGGTAAAGGTCTGTTTAAACTTGGTGCCCAGAAGAGGACTCGAACCTCCACGATGTTACTCGCTAGTACCTGAAACTAGTGCGTCTACCAATTCCGCCATCTGGGCCCACATGACTGCAGAAGCAGCCACGTTTTGAATTTCAGGAAAGAAGGAGATCATATCAAAAATAATGTCACTTCCAGCAGCTTGTTGGATGAAATCGAAGGAACTGTTCAAGGACATCGCGACGGGCACGGCTTCGTGCAACGCGACGACGGCGAGGCAGATATCTACCTGCCGCCGAATGAGATGCGCGCGGTGCTGCACAAGGATCGCGTCAAGGCGCGCATCGTGCGACAGGACCGCCGCGGCCGCCCCGAGGGGCGCGTGGTCGAGATCGTCGAGCGACCCGAGCAGCCCATCATCGGCCGCCTGTTGCACGAAGGCGGGATCTGGCTCGTTGCACCGGAAGACAAGCGCTACGGCCAGGACGTCCTGATCCCGAAGGGCGCCACTGGCCCCGCCAAGGTCGGTCAGGTCGTGGTCGTCCAGCTCACCGAGCCGCCGGCCTTGTTCGGCCAGCCCGTGGGCCGCGTGAGAGAAGTGCTGGGCGAGATCGACGACCCCGGCATGGAAATCGAGATCGCCGTGCGCAAGTACGGCGTGCCGCATGAGTTTTCCGCGGAGTGCCTGGCGCAGGCCAAGGCCCTGCCCGAGAAGGTGCGCCCCGCCGACAAGAAGGGGCGCATCGACCTCACCGACGTGCCGCTCGTCACCATCGACGGCGAAGACGCCCGCGACTTCGACGACGCCGTGTACTGCGAGCCCGCGAAGGTGGGCCGGGGTAAAGGCTGGCGCCTGCTGGTGGCCATCGCCGACGTCAGTGCCTATGTGCAGACCGGCTCGGCCGTCGACATCGATGCGTACGACCGCGCCACCAGCGTCTATTTCCCGCGCCGCGTGATCCCGATGCTGCCCGAGAAGCTGTCGAACGGCCTGTGCTCGCTCAACCCCGAGGTCGAGCGCCTGTGCATGGTGTGCGACATGCTGGTTGCCGCCGACGGCGAGATCTACGCCTACCAGTTCTATCCGGCCGTGATGTTCAGCCATGCGCGCTTCACGTACACCGAAGTGGCCGCCATCCTCGGCAACACGCGCGGCCCGGAAGCCGCCAAGCGCAAGGAGCGCGTCAAGGACCTGCTGAACCTCGCCGATGTCTACAGGGCCCTGCTCAAGCAGCGCGGCAAGCGCGGCGCGGTCGACTTCGAAACCACCGAGACGCAGATCATCTGCGACGACGCCGGCCGCATCGAGAAGATCGTGCCGCGCACGCGCAACGAGGCGCACAAGATCATCGAAGAGGCGATGTTGGCCGCCAACGTCTGCAGCGCCGACTTCATCGCCGAAGGCAAGCACCCGGGCCTGTTCCGCGTGCACGAAGGCCCGACGCCCGAGAAGAAGGAAATCCTGCGCGGCTACCTGAAGGCCATGGGCGTGGGCCTGAGCATCACCGACGATCCGCGTCCCGGTGAGTTCCAGGCGATCGCCGAAGCCACCAAGGAGCGTCCCGACTCGCAGCAGATCCACACCATGCTGCTGCGCTCGATGCAGCAGGCGATCTACACGCCGTTCAACAGCGGCCACTTTGGCCTGGCCTACGAGGCATACACGCACTTCACGAGCCCGATCCGGCGCTATCCCGACCTGCTGGTGCACCGCGTGATCAAGGCGATCCTCGGCAAGACGCGCTACCAGTTGCCGATGCTGCCGACGCCCGGCGAAGCGCATGCCAAGCTGGCCAAGCGCCTGGCTTCGCGCGTGAAAGCGCCAACGACCAAGCCGCAGAAAGCCACGATCGCGCCGACCAAGGAAGTGCTGGCATGGGAAGCGGCGGGCCTGCATTGCAGCGCCAACGAGCGCCGCGCCGACGAGGCCAGCCGCGACGTCGAGGCCTGGCTCAAGTGCAAGTACATGCGCGAGCACCTCGGCGAGGAGTATGGCGGCGTGGTCACCGCAGCCACCACCTTCGGCATCTTCGTCACGCTCGATGCGATGTACGTCGAGGGGCTGGTGCACATCACCGAGCTCGGTGGCGAATACTTCAAGTTCGACGAGATGCGCCAGGAGCTGCGTGGCGAGCGCACCGGCATCCGCTACGCCATCGGCACGCGGGTGCGGGTGCAGGTGAGCCGCGTCGACCTCGATGGCCGCAAGATCGACTTTCGCCTCGTGCGCGAAGGCGAAGACCTGACGTCGCGTGCCATGAAGGACAAAGGCAGCGCGCCAGTGAAGGCGTCGGCCAAGCGAAGCTCCCGCCACAAGGCGGAGGCCGGTGGCGAGTCACGGTCGGAGCACGGCGGCGGCGTTGCCGTGGCACCCGCCGGCCCGCAATCGGCCATGCAGGCCTTCAAGTCGGCGGTGAAGAAAGCTGCCAACAAGATGCAGGGCAAGGGGCGCAAGCCCCGTCGCGGATGAGGCGCGCCGTGCACACTACCGGTTTGCTTGCCGAGTGTATGGATCAGTTGAAAAGGAGACTTGAAGCATGAGCGTGGAAAACAACAAGGGCCGCATCGCGATCGTCACGGGCGCGGGGTCGGGCATCGGCCGTGCGGCCGCGCTGGCTCTGCTGGCGGACGGCTGGAGCGTGGCCCTTGCGGGGCGCCGCCTCGAGCCGCTGGAGCAGGTGGCGGAAGAGTCGGGCGCCGGTGCGCGCGCCTTCGCGGTGCCGACCGATGTGGCCAATGCCGACTCGGTGCAGGCGCTGTTCGGCGCCACGGTCGAACGCTTCGGGCGCGTCGACCTGCTGTTCAACAACGCCGGCGTGGGCAACCCGCCGGGACCGTTCGAGGACTGGACGCCCGAGCAGTGGAAGGGCGTGGTGGACATCAACCTCACCGGCATGTTCTTCTGCATCCAGCAGGCCTTCCGCACGATGAAGGCGCAGACGCCGCGGGGCGGCCGCATCATCAACAACGGGTCGATCTCGGCGACCACGCCGCGACCGAATTCCGCGGCCTACACCTCGACCAAGCACGCGGTCGAAGGGCTGACCAAGACCGCTTCGCTCGACGGCCGCAAGTACGACATCGCGGTGGGGCAGGTGGACGTGGGCAATGCCATGACCGAGCTGGCCGCGCGCATGGCCACCGGCGTGCCGCAGGCCAATGGCGAGCTCGCGATCGAGCCGCTGATCGACGTCAAGATCGTCGGCCAGTCGGTGCTCTACATGGCGAACCTGCCGCTGGAAGCCAACGTGCTCTTCCACACCATCATGGCCACGAAGATGCCCTTCGTCGGGCGCGGCTGAGTCCTGCGCTCAGTCGGGCGCGCGGCGGGCCAGCGAGCCTGCCGTGAGCGGGGCCGCATCGGCCGGCCACAGGTCGGCGATGCGGCCGTGCTGCCAGACGGCTTCGCACGCTGCCTCGAACGCGGGGCGGCGCATCGCGAGCGCCGCGCCGATCATGCCGGCGAGCACATCGCCGGTGCCTGCGGTGGCGAGGCGGGCATTGCCGGTCGGGTTGATGACCGGCGGCTCGTCGCTTGCATCGGCAATCACTGTTCCAGAACCCTTGAGCACTGTCACCGCGCCGAAGCGCGATGCCAACGCGCGGGCCGCGGCCAGGCGGTTGGCTTGCACGCCACCCGTCGTGTCGCCGAGCAGGCGCGCGGCTTCCAATGGATGCGGCGTGATCACGGTGGGAGCGCCGGCCTGGCCTCGCGCGATCAGTTGCGCCTGAAGTGACGGATCGGCGGCGATGGCGTTGAGCGCGTCGGCGTCGAGCACCAGCGCGGCGGCCATCGACAGCACGCGCGGCAGCAGTTCGCGCACGGCATCGCCGCCACCGCAGCCGCACACGACCGTCATGCCCGCGAGGTCCAGCGTGTGGGCGTCGCGCAGCATCAGCTCGGGCTGCGAGGTGTCGACCGGCGCTGCGCGGGGATCGAGCAATCCGACGAACACGCGTCCTGCGCCCGCATGGAGCGCGGCCGAGCCGGCCAGCAGCGCGGCGCCGGCCATGCCTGACGCGCCACCGATCACCGCGACATCCCCGTAGCTGCCTTTGTGCGAGGCGTGGGTGCGCCGCTGGATATCGGGCGTGCTTGCGAGGCGGGCCGTCGGTCGCTCCTGGATGAAAGCGCGGCAGCCCAGATCGTCGAACCACACCGTGCCGGCTGCATCGCGGCCTTGCGCCGTGAACAAGCCGGGTTTCAGCGTGAGGAAGGTGAGGGTGGCGCGAACCGATGCCGGTGCTTGATTTGGGTTGGAGGCCCGCATGCCTGTGTCGGCATCGAGGCCTGAGGGCACATCGATGCTGAGCACTGGCGAGGCGCTAGCGTGCATCCGCGCGAGCCATTCGGCCATCGTGCCCGAGGGCGGGCGGGTTGATCCGATGCCGAGTAGCGCATCCATCGCCAGCTCGAAACTTGATGGCGGCTTCGAAGCGAAGGTGACGCCCGCATCGCGCGCACGCTGCAGCGACCCCTTGGCATCCGCTGGCAGCCGGCGTTCATCGCCCACGAAGGTGACGACCGGAAAGAAGCCGCGATGACGCAGTTGCGCCGCGGCTTCGAAGCCATCGCCGCCGTTGTTCCCTGGGCCGCAGGCGATCCAGATCGTTCGCGCGTGCGGCGCGAGCGCCATTGCGAGCCGCGCCGCCGCGAGGCCGGCGCGCTGCATCAGTGTGTGAGGGGGGAGGGCGGAGGCTGCTGCCTGCTCGATGCGACGCGTGGCGGCGATGTCGAACAGGTCGGCGGCGCTGGCGGACGTGATGCGATGCATCGAGCCATTGTGCCGCCGACGCCGCGCCTCCTATCATCGACCGATGACGCTCAAGACCTTCGGCTGGTTGCTGGTTCTGCTGCTGGCGTGCCTGGCCGGGTTCGTTGGCACGGCCGCAGCGATGATCGCCGGCGCGGCCTGGGCGGTCGGCCTGCTGATCGTGGTGTGGGGGCTGTTCCTGCTGGCCGAGCTGTTGCGTCGGGTGCCGCTGCGCGACGTCGCCTGGGCCCTGGGCGTGGGCTATGGCATCGGCGTGATCCGGTGGCTCGACGTGCCGGTCGAGGCAGGGTCCGGCACGCAGTGGCTGATGTTGGGCCTGGACCTGCTGGTGCTGGTGTTCTTCGGGCTGATCGCGCCGGCGATCCTGGGGTTGATCGCCCAACGCTGGGCGCCCCGGCCCGAACTGCCGTTGGAAAAACCGGCCACCCCCGAGCAACTGCGCCGCTGGGGTCCTAAAGACTGAGCCGCTCGATCCCCAGGCCTTCGAGGTCGATGCCGGGGTCTTGCCCGCCGATCAGGTCGCCGAGCACGCGCGCGCTGCCGCACGACAGCGCCCAGCCGCTCGAGCCGTGGCCCAGGTTGAGCCACACGCCGGGAATGCCGCTGGCACCCAGCACCGGTGGGCCGTCGGGCAGCATCGGGCGGGCGCCCTTCCATTGCTGGATGCCCGACTGCAACGTCGCAGCGCCGGGGAACCAGTCGTGCAGCACCTTGTAGAGCGTCTGGATCGCGGCCGGGCTCATGGCGTCGGGTGAGCCGCCGATCTCGGCGCTGCCGGCCACGCGCACGCGCTGGCCCAGGCGGGAAATCGCGACCTTGTAGCGTTCGTCCATCACCGCGCTGCGCGGCGCATTGAGCGGCTCGCGCACCGGGGCGCTGACCGAGTGGCCGTAGACCGGCGCCAGCGGAATGCGCAGTCCCAGCGGACGCAGCAGCGCGGCGGACGACAGGCCGGCGCAGACCACGATGGCGTCGAACTGCAGCGCGTCCGAGCCGCTGGCCAACGTCAGCGAGGTGGGCGCGGCGCGGCTCAAGGGCGCGATGTCGCAGTTGAAGTGGAACTGCGCGCCCAAAGCCTCGGCTTCCCACTTGAGCAGCAACGCGAACTGGCGGCAGTTCGCGACCTCGTCTTCCGGCAGGTGGATGGCGCCTGCCAGCGGGGTGTCGGGGTTGAGCGCGGGCTCGATCAGGCGAGCCTCGTCGGCGTCGATCTCGCGGAACACGCTGCCGGCCGAGCGCAGCACCTCCAGTCCGGGCTGCACCAGCTTTTTCTCGCGCTTGGAGCGCAGCAGCACGAGGTAGCCGTCGCTGCGTTCGTAGCTCAGCTCGCGCGCTTCGGTCACCGCGTGCAGCCGGGTGCGGCTGTAGAAGGCCAGCCGCTGCATGCGGGCGCGGTTGGCCAGGTAGGTCTCGAGCTTGCAGGCCTTCTGCCAGCGCGACATCCAGCCGAGGTCGCGCGAACTCAGCGGCCAGCGCAGCTTGATGGCGCCGTGCGAAGACAGCAGCGAGCGCAGCACCTTGCCGCGCATGCCCGGTGCGGCCCACGGCGTGACATAGCCCGGCGCGACCACGCCGGCGTTGGCGAAGCTGGCCTCTTCGGCGGCGGCGCCGCGGCGCTCGAACACGCTCACTTCATGGCCGTCGGAAACCAGTTCCCAGGCGGTGGTGACGCCGACGATGCCGGCGCCCACGATCGCGATTTTCATTGAAATGTTCTAGATAAAAGAAGCGGCTGACGCCCGTGAGGCGGGCGGTGACAGCGGTTATTTCTGTAGCGTGCGTTCGGCCTGGAGGGCCACCGCGAGCACGGCGTCGTCGTGCATCGCGCCGTGCCACAGCATCAGGCCGACCGGCAGTTCGCTGTCGGCGTGGCAGGGCAGCGAAATGGCGCAGCCGTCGAGCATGTTGATGATCGACGGGTTGCGCAGCAGCAGCGCGTTGACGCGGAAGAATTCGTCGTCGCGCTCGGCACCCGGCGCCACGCTGGCGATGGACGGCGCCGCGATCGGCACGGTCGGCGACACCACGGCGTCGAACGGTGTCAGCGCCTTCTCGACGCGGGCGATCCAGTCGCGGCGGGCGCGGACCAGGTCGATGTACTCGTGTGCCTTCATGCCGGCGCCGCGCAGGATGCGCTGCGCCACGCGCGGGTCGTAGCCGGCGCCGCTGCGCTCCAGCAGCAGCCTGTGCCAGGCGTACGACTCGGCCGCCGAGAAGCCGCCGGTGGCGTTGATGCTCTGCAGGTCGGCCAGCTCGGGCAGCACTATTTCCTGGATATGGGCGCCGGTGGCGCGCAGGGTGGCCAGGGAGCGCTCGAAGGCTGTGGCCACGGTGGGCTCGAGGTCGTCGAGGAAGACGTTCTTCACGACGGCCAGCCGGTAGGCCGACAGCGACGCCGAGCCGGGCGTCACCTGCCGCGCCGAGAGGATTTCGTGCGCGGTGACGGCGTCGCGCACCGAGCGGGTCATGGCGCAGACGGTGTCGAGCGTGGTCGACAGGGGCAGCGCGCCGTCGGCAGGCGTGAGGCGGGCGGTGTTCTTGAAGCCGACGATGCCGTTCAGCGCGGCCGGGATGCGGATCGATCCGCCGGTGTCGGAGCCCAGGCCGATGAAGGCCGCGCCGCTTGCCACCGAAATCGCCGCGCCGGACGACGAGCCGCCCGGAATGCGTGGCGTGGCGGTGTCGCTCGCGTTGGCTGGCGTGCCGTGGTGCGGGTTGACGCCGACGCCGGAAAAGGCGAACTCCGTCATGTTGGTGCGCCCGGTCAGCACGCCGCCGGCGGCGCGCAGTCGGGCCACGGCGATCGAATCGGCCGGGGCGGCCGGTGCGTGCGAGAGCACGGCCGATCCGGCGGGTGTCGGCTGACCGGCGACGTCGAACAGATCCTTGCTGGTGAAGGCAAGCCCGGCCAGCCGGCTTTCGGGCACCGATGCGGCGGCGGCCGCGCGGGCCTCGTCGAACATCGTGCGGGTGAAAACGTGGGCGCAGGCCGGGGATTCGGAGAGGGCGATGGCTCGCTCCATTTCGGTGCGCGCATCGGAACCGCCAGCCAGAAGGGTGAGACGGGTGGCGTGAAGGTCGTTCATGGCGTCGAGGGTACCTTGGAACGGCTCGGTTCGAGGGAGGAGGGGGTGGCCGCCGTGCTATACTCTTTGGGTTTCGCTGGTTATGCGACAGTTTTGTCGCCGCCAGTCAAGCACATCCGCAAACCGGCCCAATCAAGGTGTTGCGACCCCGTCGAAGGGGCGCAAAACGGGCTGGATTTTAGACCCAACCTTTGGAGTAAATTCAATGTCGACCACCATGCGCGAAATGCTGGAAGCCGGTGTCCACTTCGGTCACCAAACCCGCTTCTGGAACCCCAAGATGGCTCCGTTCATCTTCGGTCACCGCAACAAGATTCACATCATCAACCTGGAAAAGTCGCTTCCGATGTTCCAGGATGCGATGAAGTACGCCAAGCAACTCACGGCCAACCGCGGCACGATCCTGATGGTCGGCACGAAGCGTCAAGCCCGTGAAATCGTCGCTGCAGAAGCTCGCCGCGCCGGTGTGCCTTTCGTCGACACCCGCTGGCTCGGCGGCATGCTGACCAACTTCAAGACCGTCAAGACCTCGATCAAGCGTCTGAAGGACATGAAGGCCCAGCAAGAAGCCGGCCTCGACAGCCTGAGCAAGAAAGAGCAGCTCACGTTCTCGCGCGAAATCGCGAAGCTCGAGAAGGACATCGGCGGCATCCAGGACATGGCTGCGCTGCCCGACGCCATCTTCGTGATCGACGTGGGCTTCCACAAGATCGCCGTGGCCGAAGCCAAGAAGCTCGGCATCCCGCTGATCGGCGTGGTCGACTCCAACCACTCGCCCGAAGGCATCGACTACGTGATCCCTGGCAACGACGACTCGTCGAAGGCCGTCACGTTGTACGCCCGTGGCATCGCCGACGCGATCATCGAAGGCCGCAACAGCGCCGGTGGTGACGTGGTCAAGGCCGTTGCCGAAGGCAGCGGCGACGAATTCGTCGAAGTCGAAGAAGGCGCTTCGGCCTGATAGGCGCGTTCGCGAGCCTGAAGAAGGGGCTTTGGTGCCCCTTTTTTTTAACCTGATTTTTGGATTTACGGAGATACACAAATGGCTGCAATCACCGCAAGCATGGTCGGCGAACTGCGCGCGAAGACCGATGCGCCCATGATGGAGTGCAAGAAGGCCCTGACGGAGGCCGACGGCAACATGGAAAAGGCCGAAGAGCTGCTGCGCATCAAGCTCGGCAACAAGGCTGGCAAGGCATCGGGCCGCATCACCGCTGAAGGCGTGGTCACGGCTTTCGTCGACGGCGCTGCCGGCGGCATGATCGAAATCAACTGCGAAACCGACTTCGTCACCAAGAACGACAGCTTCCTGGCCATGGCCAACGCTGCCGCGATGCTGGTCGCCAAGAACAACCCCGCCGACATCGCCGCACTGGGCGCGCTGGCTTACGAGCAGGACGGCTTCGGCCCCACGCTCGAAGACGTGCGCAAGGGCCTGATCGGCAAGATCGGCGAGAACATGAGCTTCCGCCGCTTCAAGCACTTCACGGGCAACGGCAAGCTGGCTTCGTACCTGCACGGCACGCGCATCGGCGTGATGGTCGAATTCGAAGGTGACGACACCTCGGCCAAGGACGTCGCGATGCACATCGCCGCCATGAAGCCGGTCGCCATCCAGGCATCGGATGTGCCTGCCGAGCTGATCGAAAAAGAGCGCGCCGTGGCCGCTGGCAAGGCTGAAGAAGACCGCAAGACGGCCGAAGCCGAAGGCAAGAAGCCGCAGCCGGCCGACATCGTTGCCAAGCGCATCGAAGGCGGCGTGCAGAAGTACCTCAAGGAAGTCTCGCTGCACAACCAACCGTTCGTGAAGAACGACAAGCAGACCGTCGAGCAGATGCTCAAGGCCGCCGACACCACGATCAAGGGCTTCACCCTGTACGTGGTCGGCGAAGGCATCGAGAAGAAGGTCGACGACTTCGCTGCCGAAGTCGCTGCCCAGGTCGCTGCTGCCAAGGCTGCCGCCTGATCCGGCAGGCCTCCAAGCGGCGGTGCGCGACAGCGTGCCGCCGCTTTTTCACCGCCACGTTTTACACTCGCCCCGCCAACCCTCTAAGGAAAATGCCCATGTCTGATGCCCGCCCAGCCCACAAGCGAATCTTGTTGAAGCTGTCGGGTGAGGCATTGATGGGCGATGACGCCTTCGGCATCAACCGCGCCACCATCGTGCGCATGGTCGAAGAAGTGGCCGAGGTCGTGAACATGGGCGTCCAGGTGGCGGTCGTGATCGGCGGCGGCAACATCTTCCGCGGCGTCGCGGGAGGCTCCGTCGGCATGGACCGCGCCACGGCCGACTACATGGGCATGCTGGCCACCGTCATGAACTCGCTGGCCCTGGCCGACGCCATGAACAAGCAGGGCCTCGTGGCCCGCGTGATGTCCGCCATCGCCATCGAACAGGTGGTCGAGCCCTATGTGCGCCCCAAGGCCCTGCAGTACCTCGAAGAGGGCAAGGTCGTGGTGTTCGCTGCCGGTACCGGCAACCCCTTCTTCACGACCGACACGGCCGCCGCGCTGCGCGGTGCCGAAATCGGTGCCGAGCTGGTGCTCAAGGCGACCAAGGTGGACGGCGTCTACACCGCCGATCCCAAGACCCACCCCGAAGCCACGCGCTACGCCACGCTCACCTTCGACGAGGCGATTGCGCAGAATCTCGGCATCATGGACGCCACGGCCTTCGCGCTGTGCCGCGACCAGAAGCTGCCGATCAAGGTGTTCTCGATCTTCAAGAACGGCGCCCTCAAGCGCGTCGTGATGGGCGAGGACGAGGGCACGCTGGTGCATGCCTAGGAGTAAATGAGATGACCATTGCAGACATTCGCAGTGCGACCGACGCGAAGATGAACCAGTCGCTCGCCGCCTTCCAGAACAACCTCACCAAGATTCGCACGGGCCGCGCCAACTCGGCGCTGCTCGACTCGATCCATGTCGAGTACTACGGCTCGCAGGTGCCGCTGAGCCAGGTGGCCAACGTGTCGGTGCTCGACTCGCGCACGATCAGCGTTCAGCCCTGGGAAAAGGGCATGGGCGCCAAGATCGAGAAGGCTATCCGCGAAAGCGACCTGGGCCTGAACCCGGCGTCGATGGGCGACCTGATCCGCGTGCCGCTGCCCGCCATGAGCGAAGAGCGTCGCAAGGAAATGACCAAGCTGGTCCGCAACGAAGGCGAAAGCGCCAAGATCGCGACGCGCAACCTGCGCCGCGATGCGAACGAAGCCGTCAAGAAGCTCGTGAAGGACAAGCTGGCCTCGGAAGACGACCAGAAGCGCGCCGAAGGCGACATCCAGAAGGTCACCGACAAGCACATCGCGGAAATCGACCGTCTGGTCGCCGCGAAAGAAGCGGAGATCATGGCCGTTTGAGGCTCCGCATGGCCTCCTCGCCGCAGACGACGCCCCCTCCGCACCACGTTGCCATCGTCATGGATGGCAACGGCCGGTGGGCCACCAAGCGCTTCCTGCCCCGCGTGGCGGGGCACAAGCAGGGCGTGGAGTCGTTGCGGCGCTGCGTCAAGGCCTGCGCCGACCGTGGCGTGGGCGTGCTCACCGTGTTCGCGTTCTCCTCGGAGAACTGGAACCGTCCCCCTGAAGAAGTCTCCGGCCTGATGCAGCTGATGGTCGGGGCGCTGGCGCGCGAAGTGCCGCGCCTCAACGCCGACGGCGTGCGGCTGCATTTCGTGGGCGAACGCGCCGGCCTGTCCGACAAGATGGTGGCCGGCCTGGTGTCGGCCGAGCAGACCACGGCCCACAACTCGCGTCTGATTCTCAACATCTGCTTCAACTACGGCGGGCGCTGGGACATCGCGCGCGCCGCGGCCAAGCTCGCCGAGCAGGGCTTGCCCATGACCGAGATGAACCTCGATCGCGCCATGGCGCTGGCCCACGTGCCCGACCCCGACCTGTTCATCCGCACGGGTGGCGAGCAGCGGCTGTCGAATTTCCTGCTTTGGCAGAGTGCCTACGCCGAGCTGTTCTTCAGCGACAAGCTGTGGCCCGAGTTCGACGAAGCCGCACTGGACGAGGCCATTGCCGCGTTCCAGGGCCGCGAGCGTCGCTTCGGCCAGACCTCGGCGCAGGTCTCGGCTTCCGCGGCCTGACAACGGCCCGACACCACCTTCCGCATGCTCAAACAACGCATCCTCACGGCGATCGTGCTGCTCGCGATCCTGCTGCCGGCGCTGTTCTACCGAAACCACATTCCCTTCGCCTGCGTGATGCTGGTGCTGATCGGCGCCGCCGCGTGGGAGTGGGGGCGCCTGAACGGCTATGGGCAGGGCATGTCGCTGTTCCTGGGTGCCGAGATGGTGGCGCTGTGCGGGCTGTCGTGGTGGCTGGGGCTGCTGGAGCAGCGCTTGTTCCTCATGTGGTCCCTGGCCAGCGCGGCCTGGGTGCTCGGCGGCGCGGCGCTGCTGCGCGTCGCAGTGCCCGGCTGGCCGCGCATTCCGCGCGGACTGCGGCTGGTGGGCGGCCTGCTGGCGCTGTGGGTCGCATGGCTCGCGGCGGTGCAGGCACGCATGGTCGGCATCAACTTCCTGCTGTCGATCCTGGTGCTGGTCTGGGTGGCGGACGTGTTCGCCTATTTCGCCGGCCGCGCCTTCGGCCTGAAGTTCACGCGCGCCAAGCTGGCGCCGGCCATCAGTCCCGGCAAGAGCTGGGAAGGTGTCTGGGGCGGCATGGCCGGCGTCATCGTGCTGGCGTTCGCCTGGGTCTGGGCCGACAAGAGCCTGGGCGCCACGGTGCCCAGCCTCTACACCCGCCTGCATGAGCGCGGCTGGTGGCTGCTGTTGATCGGGGCGGTGTTCCTGGCGGCGATGAGCGTCGTCGGCGACCTCGTTGAATCGCTGATCAAGCGCAGCGCCGGCGCCAAGGACAGCAGCCGGCTGCTGCCCGGCCACGGCGGCGTGCTCGACCGCGTGGATGCCCTCTTGCCGGCACTTCCCATTGCCATGATGCTGGCTTTCCTGTGAACACTCCCAAACAACGTGTCACGGTGCTTGGCTCGACCGGTTCGGTCGGTGTCAGCACGCTCGACGTCATTGCCCGTCACCCCGAACGCTTCGAGGTGTTTGCGCTCTCGGCGGCCACCAAGGTCGACGAGCTGCTGGCCCAATGCGCGCGCTTCTCGCCGCGCTTCGCCGTCATGGCCAGTGCGCCGCATGCCGCGCTGCTGGCCGAAAAGCTCAAGCAGAACAACCTGCCGACCCGCGTCCTGATGGGCGACGATGCTCTCGAAAAAATAGCGTCGGATGACGAAGTCGACGCCGTGATGGCCGCCATCGTCGGTGCTGCCGGCCTGGCGCCGTGCCTGGCCGCCGCGCGCGCCGGCAAGCGCCTGCTGCTGGCCAACAAGGAAGCGCTGGTCGTCGGTGGCGAGCTGTTCATGCGCACGGTGCAGGAGGGCGGCGCCACGCTGCTGCCCATCGACAGCGAGCATTCGGCCATCTTTCAGTCGCTGCCCGAAGACCCGTCCACCTGGGCGCGGCGCATCGACAAGATCATCCTGACCGCCTCGGGCGGCCCGTTCCGCACCCGGGCACCCGACACGCTGGGCGCCGTGACGCCCGAGCAGGCCTGTGCGCACCCGAACTGGGTCATGGGCCGCAAGATCTCGGTCGACTCGGCCACGATGATGAACAAGGCGCTCGAGGTGATCGAGGCGCGACACCTGTTCGGCGTGTCGCCGGAGCAGATCGAGGTCGTCATCCACCCGCAGAGCGTGGTGCATTCGATGGTGCAGTTCACCGACGCCTCGGTCATCGCCCAACTCGGCACGCCCGACATGCGGGTGCCGATCGCGGTCGGGCTGGCCTGGCCGGAGCGCATCGAAAGCGGGGCGGCACGGCTCGATTTCCGCCAGATGGGCTCGCTGACCTTCGACGCGCCCGATCCTGCGTTGTTCCCCGGCCTGGGCCTGGCGTGGCAGGCCTTGCGCGCTGCTTCCGGCACCACGGCGGTGCTGAACGCGGCCAACGAGGTGGCGGTGGCCGCCTTTCTCGACCGGCGCCTGCGTTTCGATCGCATTCATGCGGTCAACCTGGAAACTTTGGAGGCGGTCATGCCCTCCAAGCCGGCATCGCTGGCCGACCTGCTGGCGCTCGACGCCAGCGCCCGCGAGGCGGCTAATGCCGCCGCGGCACGTTTCGCGGCCTGATTTCCTACAGCGCAGAGGACCCTGATGCTCACCGTCATAGCTTTTGTGGTCGCTCTCGGCGTCCTCATCGCGGTCCACGAATACGGCCACTACCGCGTGGCCGTGGCCTGCGGCGTCAAGGTGGAGCGCTTCTCGGTCGGCTTCGGCAAGGCCCTCCTGCGCTGGCAGCCCAAGCGGCAGCATCCGGGGCAGCAGACCGAGTTCGTGATCGGCGCCTTTCCGTTCGGCGGCTACGTCAAGATGCTCGACGAGCGCGAAGGCCCCGTGGCGCCCGAGGAGCGGCATCGCGCCTTCAACACCCAGCCACTGCGCTCGCGCGCAGCCATCGTGGCCGCCGGCCCGATCGCCAACCTGCTGCTGGCGGTCGTTCTGTACACGGCGGTCAACTGGATCGGCGTCGACGAGCCCGTGGCCAAGCTGGCCCGGCCCGTGGCGGCGTCGCTGGCCGAGGCGGCCGGCCTGCGCGGCGGCGAACACATCACCCAGGCCGGTTTCGATGGCGACCTGTCGCCGGTCCAGTCCTTCGAAGACCTGCGCTGGCGCATGACGCGCGGCGCGCTCGACGGCCGCGATCTCACGCTCGAAGTGGCAGGTGAGGGCGGTCGCCCTGGCCGCCAGCTGGTCCTGCCGCTGAGCCGCATGGAGGCCAAGGACGCCGATCCGCAGATGTTCCGCAAGATCGGCGTGGTCGCACCGCTGACCCGTCCTGAGATCGGCGAGGTCATGGCGGGCAGCGCGGCGGAGCGTTCGGGCCTGCGCAATGGCGACCTCGTTCTTACCGTCGGCGACACCCCCATCCTCGACGGGCAGCAGCTGCGCGAAGTCATCCGTGCCTCGGTCGATGCCTCCGGGCAGGCGCGCACGCAGACCTGGCAGCTCCAGCGCGGCGGCCAGCCGCTCGCGCTCGAAGTCAAGCCGGAAGTGCGCGAAGAGGGTGCGGCCAAGGTCGGGCGCATCGGTGCCTACGTCGGCGCGCCGCCCGAGATGGTCACGGTGCGCCAGGGCGTCATCGACGGCGTCTGGCGTGGCGTGGTGCGCACCTGGGAGGTGTCCGCGCTCACGGTTCGCATGATGGGCAAGATGCTGATCGGCGAGGCCTCGATCAAGAACCTGAGCGGTCCCTTAACAATTGCTGATTACGCCGGCAAGTCCGCCAGCCTCGGCCTGACGCAGTACCTGGTCTTTCTCGCGCTCATCAGCGTGAGCCTCGGGGTGCTCAACCTGATGCCGCTGCCGGTCCTCGATGGGGGGCACCTGATGTATTATCTTTGGGAGGGCCTGACCGGGAAAAGCGTCTCCGACGCCTGGATGGAACGGCTGCAGCGTGGCGGTGTCGCCTTGCTGCTGGTGATGATGTCGGTCGCACTCTTCAACGACGTCACGCGGCTCTTTGGTTAACTTTCTGCCGGCCCTTTCCGTGCCGGCCCAATTCACAGATGAACACAAACTTCAGTCGCTTTCGCCTGCGTAGCGTTGCCGCGGTGGTGGCCAGCACGCTGGCGGCCACGGCCGCTTGGGCCGTCGAGCCTTTCACGGTGCGCGATATCCGCGTCGAAGGCTTGCAACGCGTCGAGGCCGGCACGATCTTCGGGTCGCTGCCCCTGCGTGTGGGCGACACCTACAGCGACGAACGCGGCTCGGCCGCGATCCGCGCGCTGTTCGACCTGGGGTTGTTCAAGGACGTGCGCATCGACGTCAACGGCAACGTGCTGGTGGTGATTGTCGAAGAGCGGCCCACCATCGCCGACGTCGACTTCGTCGGCGCCAAGGAATTCGACAAGGCGGCGCTGCAGAAGGCGCTGCGTGAAATCGGGCTGGCCGACGGCCGCCCGTACGACAAGGCCCTGGCCGACCGCGCCGAGCAGGAGCTCAAGCGCCAGTACGTGAGCCGCAGCCTCTACAACGCGAACGTCGTGACCACCGTCACGCCCATCGAGCGCAACCGCGTGAACCTGACGTTCACCGTGACCGAAGGCGAGTCCGCCCGCATCCGCGAAGTGCACGTGGTCGGCAACAAGGCCTTCAGCGAATCGACGCTGCTGAGCCTGTTCGACCAGGACAGCGGCGGCTTCATGAGCTGGTACACCAAGTCGAACCAGTACTCGCGCGCCAAGCTCAACGCCGACCTCGAGACGCTGAAGAGCTACTACATCACGCGCGGCTACCTCGAGTTCCGCATCGATTCGACCCAGGTCGCCATTTCGCCGGACCGCAAGGACCTGAGCGTCACGGTGAACATCACCGAAGGCGAGAAGTTCGTGGTGGCGGGCATCAAGCTCGACGGCAACTACCTGGGCCGCGACGACGAGTTCAAGTCGCTCATCACGATCAAGCCCGGCGAGCCCTACAACGGCGAGCAGGTCACCGAGACCACCAAGGCCTTCAGCGACTACTTCGGCACCTTCGGCTACGCCTTCGCCCGCGTGCAGGCGCGTCCGGACATCGACCGCGTGAACAACCGCGTCACGCTCACGCTGCAGGCCGAGCCCTCGCGCCGCGTGTACGTGCGCCGCGTGTCGGTCGGCGGCAACAACAAGACGCGCGACGAAGTGATCCGCCGCGAGTTCCGCCAGTTCGAAGCCTCGTGGTACGACGGCGACAAGATCAAGGTCTCGCGCGACCGCGTGGACCGCCTGGGCTTCTTCACCGAAGTGAACGTCGAGACCCAGGAAGTGCCCGGCTCGCCCGACCAGGTCGACCTGACCGTCAACGTGGCCGAAAAGCCCACCGGCACGCTGCAGCTGGGCGCCGGCTACTCGAGCGCGGAAAAGGTCGCGCTGACTTTCGGCATCTCGCAGGAAAACGTGTTCGGCTCGGGCAACTTCCTGGGCGTGCAGGTCAACACCAGCAAGTACAACCGCACGCTGTCGCTGACCACCACCGACCCGTACTTCACGAAGGACGGCATCTCGCGCACGATCAGCGTGTACCACACGACGACGCGTCCGTACTCCACGAACGAAGACGGCGACTACAAGCTGGTGAACCAGGGCGCCTCGATCCGTTTCGGCGTGCCGTTCAGCGAACTCGACACCGTCTTCTTCGGCGTCGGCCTGGAGCGCTACGCGTTCGACCCGAACCGGTCGGCGCTCGCCGGCCTCACCACGCCGCAGTCGTACCTGAACTACTTCCACTGCGGCAAGGACGCGACCGGCTGGTTCGTCACCAGCTGCGACCAGAAGAGCGTCTGGGGCATCCCGCTGACCGTGGGCTGGGGCCGCGACAGCCGCGACAGCGCGCTGGTCCCGACCACCGGCCGCCTGCAGCGCGCCAACCTCGAGTTGGGCGTGGGCGGGGACATGAAGTACCTGAAGACCAGCTACCAGTACCAGCAGTTCTTCGCGATCAACAAGCAGTACACCTTCGCCATCAACGGCGAAGTGGGTTATGCCAAGGCCTTCGGTGGCAAGGTCTACCCGATCTTCAAGAACTTCTACGCCGGTGGCCTGGGTTCGATCCGCGGCTTCGAGCAGAACTCGCTGGGCCCGCGCGACCAGCCGCTGCTCGGCCAGACCGAAGGCGCGGCACTGGGCGGTACCAAGAAGGCCATCTTCAATGCCGAGCTGAGCACGCCGTTCCCCGGCGCCGGCAACGACCGCACGCTGCGCCTGTACGGCTTCTTCGACGTCGGCAACGTGTTCGGCTCCCGTGCACCCAACGTGACGGACGAGCAATGGAAGGCCCAGAAGAAGCTGCGCGCCTCGGTCGGCCTGGGCATCAGCTGGATCTCGCCGCTGGGCCCGCTGCGCCTAGCGTACGCCTTCCCCGTCAAGTCCCAGAAGGAAGTGACGGATCCGAGCACCGGGTTCGTCGTGATCCCGAAGGATAGAATTCAGCGCCTCCAATTCCAGATCGGAACGTCTTTCTAAATGAAGCATTTGATTCGCGCCGCCGCCGGCGCGTTCCTGATTCCCGCTTTTGCCCTCATGGCTGCGCCCGCGCAGGCCCAGGAAAGCTTTCGCATCGGTTTCGTGAACCCCGACCGTGTCCTGCGCGAAGCGCAGCCGGCCAAGACCGCGCAAGCCAAGCTCGAGGCTGAATTCCTCAAGCGCGAAAAGGACCTGACCGTGCAGGGCGATGCGCTGAAGACGGCCTCGGAGAAGTTCGAGCGCGAGGCACCGACCCTGTCGGAAAGCCAGCGCGTCTCGCGCCAGCGTTCGCTGGTCGACCAGGACCGCGACTTCCAGCGCAAGCGCCGCGAGTTCCAGGAAGACCTGAACGCGCGCAAGAACGAAGAGCTCCAGCAGGTCTACGAGCGCGCCAACCGCGTGGTCAAGCAGGTCGCCGAAGCCGAAAAGTACGACGCTATCCTCCAGGAAGCGATCTACATCAACCCGAAGCACGACATCACCGACAAGGTGATCAAGGCGCTCAACGCGTCGGTCGGCTCCTCTGCGCCTGCGGCCGGCAAGTAACGCCGCGAACCGGCGTGTCGCTGCAGCTCGGAGCCATCGTTGACGCCCTCGGGGGCGAGCTTCATGGAGATGCCACGCTGTCCATCGAGCGGCTCGCGCCGCTTCAGAATGCACAGCCCGATGCGCTCAGCTTCCTGAGCCATCCCAAATACCAGCAGGAACTGGCCGCCTCCAAGGCGGCCTGTGTCATCGTGTCGCCCGCCATGCGCGAGGCTGCCGCGGCGCGTGGCGCCTACATCGTCACGCCCGACCCGTACTACTACTTTGCGCGCCTGACGCAGCTGTGGAAAGCGCACCATGCGCGCCCGGAAGCCGATCGCATCCATCCCTCAGCCGTGATCCATCCCGAAGCCCAGGTCGACGCCACCGCGCGCATCGGCGCGCTGTGCGTGGTGGAGCGGGGCGCGCGCATCGGTGCGGGCACCGTGCTGAAGTCGCGCGTCACGGTCAGTGAAGACTGCACCATTGGCGAGCGCTGCCTGCTGCACCCCGGCGTGGTGATCGGGGCCGACGGCTTCGGCCTCGCGCCGCACCAGGGCGCCTGGGTCAAGATCGAGCAGCTGGGCGCGGTGCGCATCGGCAACGACGTCGAGATCGGTGCCAACACCTGCATCGACCGCGGCGCGCTGGACGACACCGTGATCGAAGACGGCGTGAAGCTCGACAACCTGATCCAGATCGGCCACAACGTGCGCGTCGGCAAGCACACCGCCATGGCGGGCTGCGTCGGCGTGGCCGGCAGCGCCACCATCGGCGCCCACTGCACCTTCGGCGGCGGCGCCATCGTGCTGGGCCACCTCACGGTGGCCGACGGCGTGCATGTCTCGGCGGCGACCGTGGTGACACGCTCCATCCGCAAGGCCGGCCAGTACACCGGCATGTTTCCGATCGATGACAATGCGAACTGGGAAAAGAATGCGGCAACGCTCAAGCAGTTGCACAGCCTGCGCGAACGACTGAAGGCGCTGGAAAAAGCCCCCTCGAAACAATGACGACGATGCAGGAACAGAACACCATGACGGACACGACGCTCGATATCCACCAAATTCTCAAGTTGCTGCCGCATCGCTACCCGTTTCTCCTGGTGGACCGGGTGTTGAGCATGGAAAAGGGCAAGCGCATCACGGCCCTCAAGAACGTGACGATGAACGAGCCTTTCTTCAACGGCCACTTCCCGCACCGTCCGGTGATGCCGGGCGTGCTGATGCTCGAAGCCATGGCGCAGGCCGCGGCGCTGCTGTCGTTCCGCTCGCTGGACATCGTGCCCGACGACAACACGGTCTACTACTTTGCGGCCATCGACGGCGCGCGCTTCAAGCGCCCCGTGGAGCCGGGCGACCAGCTCACGCTGGAAGTCGAGATCGAGCGCATGAAGGCCGGCATCTCGAAGTTCAAGGGCCGTGCGCTCGTGGGCAGCGAACTGGCGTGCGAAGCCTCGCTGATGTGCGCCATGCGCCAGATCAACAGCTGATCCGGCTCATCGTCTCTTGCAAGGCATGACCCAGGTTCATTCGACCGCGATCGTCGACCCGAAGGCCCAGCTCGACGCCTCGGTGTCGGTCGGTCCCTACACCGTGATCGGCCCGCACGTGCGGATCGGCGCGGGCACCACCATCGGCGCGCATTGCGTGATCGAAGGGCGCACGACCATCGGGCGCGACAACAGGATCTTCCAGTTCTCGTCGCTCGGTGCGATTCCGCAAGACAAGAAGTACGCGGGCGAGCCGACCGAGCTGACCATCGGCGACCGCAACGTGATCCGCGAGTTCTGCACCTTCAACCTCGGCGTGCCCGGGGCAGGGGGCATCACGCGTGTCGGCAACGACAACTGGATCATGGCGTACACGCACATCGCGCACGACTGCCGGGTCGACAACCACACGACGCTGTCCAACAACACCACGCTGGCCGGGCACGTGCATCTGGCCGACTGGGTCACGATCGGCGGCCTGACGGGCATCCATCAGTTCGTCTCGGTCGGCGCGCACGCCATGGTCGGCTTCGCGAGCGCGATCTCGCAGGACGTGCCACCCTTCATGCTGGTCGACGGCAATCCGCTGGCCGTGCGCGGCTTCAACATCGTGGGCCTGCGCCGGCGCGATTTCTCGGCGCAGCGGCTCGCGGCGGTCAAGCAGATGCACCGCCTGCTGTACCGCCAGGGCAAGACGCTCGAAGAGGCGCGCGCCGCCATCGCCGAGCTCGCGGCGGAAATGCCCGAGGCCGCCGGCGATGTCGCGCTGATGGAGGCCTTCCTCGCTCATTCAACGCGCGGCATCGCGCGCTGACATGGGCGTGATGAGCACGAACGAACAGCGCCGCTTCGCGCTGGTCGCGGGCGAAGCGTCCGGCGACCTGCTCGCGGGCTTGCTGCTCGACGGCCTCGAAGCCCGCTGGCCTGCCTTGCAGACCGTCGGCATCGGCGGCCCACGCATGCTGGCCCACGGCTTCCAGAGCTGGTGGCCGCAGGAAAAGCTGGCCGTACGCGGCTACATCGAGGTGCTTCGGCACTACGCCGAGATCGCCGGCATTCGCCGCCAGCTCAAGGCCCGGCTGCTGCGCGAGCGCCCCGAGCTGTTCATCGGTGTCGATGCGCCCGATTTCAATCTCGACCTCGAAGCCGGCCTGCGCAACGAGGGCATCAAGACCGTCCACTTCGTCTGCCCCTCGATCTGGGCCTGGCGTGCCGATCGCATCGACAAGATCCGCGCCGCCGCCGACCACGTGCTGTGCATCTTCCCGTTCGAGCCCGAATTGCTCGAAAAGCAGGGCGTGGCCGCGAGCTACGTGGGCCATCCGATTGCCAACGTGATCCCGATGACGCCTGACCGCGCTGCCGCCCGCGCCGCACTCGGGGTGGACCCTGAGGCGCAGGTCGTCGCGCTGCTGCCTGGCAGCCGGCGTTCCGAGATCCGTTACCTCGCGGCCCGCTTCTTCGCTGCTGCGGCGTTGATGCAGAAGGCCAAGCCGAAGCTGCAGTTCATCGCGCCGATCCTGCCGGGGTTGCGCGCCGAGGTCGAAAGCCTGCTGCAGGCCGCCGGCATGGCAGGGCGGGTGAAGCTGCTCGACGGCCAGTCGCATGCCGCACTCGCCGCCTGCGACGTCACGCTGATCGCCAGCGGCACGGCCACGCTCGAGGCGGCGCTGTTCAAGCGGCCGATGGTCATCGCCTACAACATGAACGGGCTCTCCTGGCGCCTCATGCAGCGCAAGCAGCTGCAGCCCTGGGTCGGGCTGCCGAACATCCTGTGCCGCGAGTTTGTGGTGCCCGAGCTGCTGCAGGAAGCCGCCTCGCCCGAGGCCCTGGCCAACGCCACGCTCGAGTGGCTCGACGCGCCCGCGAAGACGCAGGCGCTGCAACAAAGATTTTCAGCGCTGCATGTGCAATTGCAGCGCGACACGCCCACACTGTGCGCCGATGCGATCCAGAAAGTTCTTGAAGGCTGAGCAGGCCCCGCTGGTGTGGGACGCGCCCGGCCTGATGGCGGGCGTCGATGAAGCAGGGCGCGGGCCGCTGGCCGGTCCCGTGGTGGCCGCGGCCGTGATCCTCGACGACCTGCGCCCGATCCGTGGCCTGGCCGACTCCAAGACGCTCACGGCCCTACAGCGCGAACGCCTGCACGATCAGATCCTGGCCAAGGCGCTGTGCTGCTCGATCGCCCAGGCCTCGGTCGAGGAGATCGACAGCCTCAACATCCTGCAGGCGACCATGCTCGCGATGCGTCGCGCGGTCGAAGGCCTGCGGCTGAAACCGGTCAAGGTGCTGGTGGACGGCAACCGCCTGCCCCGGCTCGACGTGCTGGCCGACGCCATCGTCAAGGGCGACGCGCGGGTCAAGGCGATCTCGGCCGCCTCCATCCTGGCCAAGGTGCACCGCGACCGGCTCTGCACGCAACTGCACGACGAATTTCCACACTACGGCTTCGCCGGCCACAAGGGCTACGGCACGCGCGAGCACCTCGAGGCGCTCCAGCGCCATGGGGCCTGCGTGCATCACCGTCGGTCGTTCAGCCCGGTGGCGGCGGCGCTGGCGCGCACGGCTGCTGCAACTTCAGCCGTCAACGTCGTGGCCGGCGAGGTTTCGGTCGCCCACGTGATCGGCGCCGCCGAAAACAACAGCGCACGCCTCGATCCGCGCGCCGCCCCCTGAGCCCGCCATGACCACCGACACCGGCCCGAGCCACATCAGCTCGCGCGACAACCCCTTGCTCAAAGACCTGCGCAAGCTCGCGCAAGACCCGGGCGCCTATCGCAAGCTCGGCCGGCTCTGGCTCGAGGGCGACCACCTGTGCCGTGCGGCGCTGGCCCGCGGCGTCCGGCCGGCGGTGGCGGTGTTTTCGGAAGCGTTCTGGCCCTCGGCACCCGCCGAATGGGTACAGAGTGCTATCAAAACGGTAGTGGTCGCCGACGACCTGCTGCGCGCAGTGAGCGGCCTGGAGTCACCCGCGCCGATGGGCTTCGTGCTCGACCTGCCGCCGCGGCCCGAAATCCTGCCCGACGCCCCGAGCGTGGTGCTCGACCGCCTGCAGGATGCCGGCAATGCCGGCTCCATCCTGCGCAGCGCGGCGGCTTTCGGCTTCACCCAGGTGATCGCGCTCAAGGGCACGGCCGCCCTGTGGGCGCCGAAGGTGCTGCGCGCCGGCATGGGGGCCCACTTCGGCCTACGGCTGGTCGAAGGCGTGGACATCGACGCGCTCGATGCGCTGCGGGTGCCGCTGGTGGCCACCAGCTCGCACCGGGGTGAATGGCTGCACAAGGCCGACCTGCCGCACCCCTGCGCCTGGCTGATGGGCCACGAGGGGCAGGGCGTTTCGGCCGCGTTGGAGGCCCGGGCCGCCCACCACATCCGCATTGCGCAACCGGGCGGCGAGGAGTCGCTCAACGTGGCGGCGGCGGCCGCCATCTGCCTGCACGCAAGCGGAGCAGCCCTGCAGGCCAAATAACACACCCAGTCCGAGCTACAATCGGGGGCTTACTCGCAAATCAGCGTCGCCCGGCCGCCTTCAACGCCAAAATCCCCTTAAGCAGCAGTCCGCAGGCAACGCGCCTGGGGCTCCGGGCGACCGTAACCATCCGGAGAACCCAGTGCTTTTGTCTCTCAAGGGAAGTTTCCCGCCCGCCATCCTGGCGCTCGCAGACGGCACGGTCTTTCTCGGCAACTCGATCGGAGCCGCCGGCTCCACGACCGGTGAAGTGGTGTTCAACACCGCGATGACCGGTTACCAGGAAATCCTCACCGACCCCAGCTACTGCCAGCAGATCGTCACCCTGACGTATCCGCACATCGGCAACTATGGTGTCAACGGCGAGGACATCGAAGCCGACAAGATCCATGCCGCGGGCCTGATCATCAAGGACCTGCCCCTCGTCGCGTCCAACTTCCGCAAGACCGCCACGCTGACCGAGTACCTCGTGTCTGGCAACACGGTGGCCATTGCGAACATCGACACCCGCAAGCTCACGCGCCACCTGCGCACCCACGGCGCGCAGAACGGCTGCATCCTGGGCCTGGCCGCGGGCGAGACCGTGACGCAGGCGCTGATCGACAAGGCCATCGCCGCCGCCAAGGCCGCGCCCAGCATGGCCGGCCTCGACCTGGCCAAGGTGGTGTCGGTCAAGCAGACCTACGAATGGACCGAGACCGAGTGGAAGCTCGGCGCGGGCTACGGCGTGCAGATCACGCCGCAGTTCCACGTGGTCGCGTTCGACTACGGCGTCAAGAAGAACATCCTGCGCATGATCGCGCAGCGCGGCGCGCGCATCACTGTGGTGCCAGCGCAGACGCCCGCAGCCGACGTGCTCAAGCTCAAGCCCGATGGCATCTTCCTGGCCAACGGCCCCGGTGACCCGCAGCCCTGCGACTACGCCATCAGCGCCGTCAAGGAGCTCATCGAGACCGGCATCCCCACCTTCGGCATCTGCCTGGGCCACCAGATCATGGCGCTCGCCTCGGGCGCCAAGACCTTCAAGATGAAGTTCGGCCACCATGGCGCGAACCATCCGGTGAAGGACCTGGACAACGGCCGCGTGAGCATCACCAGCCAGAACCACGGCTTCGCGGTCGACGAGAAGTCGCTGCCGGCCAACCTGCGTCCCACCCACATCAGCCTGTTCGACAACACGCTGCAGGGCCTGGCGCGCACCGACAAGCCCGCGTTCTGCTTCCAGGGCCACCCCGAAGCTTCGCCGGGCCCGCACGACATCGGCTACCTGTTCGATCGCTTCACGGCACTCATGGAAAAGCACAAGACGGAGCACAAGAATGCCTAAGCGCACCGACCTCAAATCGATCCTCATCATCGGCGCCGGCCCGATCATCATCGGCCAGGCCTGCGAATTCGACTACTCCGGCGTGCAGGCCTGCAAGGCGCTGCGCGAAGAGGGCTACAAGGTCATCCTGATCAACAGCAACCCCGCGACGATCATGACCGACCCGGCCACGGCCGACGTCACCTACATCGAGCCCATCACCTGGCAGACGGTTGAAAAAATCATCGCCAAGGAACGCCCCGACGCGATCCTGCCGACCATGGGCGGCCAGACCGCGCTGAACTGCGCGCTCGACCTGTGGCGCAACGGCGTGCTCGACAAGTACACCGGCACGGCCACGAACCGCCCGATCGAGCTGATCGGCGCCACGCCCGAAGCCATCGACAAGGCCGAAGACCGCCTGAAGTTCAAGGACGCGATGACCAAGATCGGCCTGGGCTCGGCGCGTTCGGGCATCGCCCACACGCTCGACGAGGCGTGGGCCGTGCAGAAGACGGTCGGCTTCCCGGTCGTCATCCGCCCCAGCTTCACGCTGGGCGGCACCGGCGGCGGCATCGCCTACAACCCGGAAGAGTTCGAGACCATCTGCAAGCGCGGCATCGAAGCCTCGCCCACCAACGAGCTGCTGATCGAAGAGTCGCTGCTCGGCTGGAAAGAGTACGAGATGGAAGTCGTGCGCGACAAGGCCGACAACTGCATCATCGTCTGCTCGATCGAAAACCTCGACCCGATGGGCGTGCACACCGGCGACTCGATCACCGTGGCCCCCGCGCAGACGCTGTCCGACAAGGAATACCAGATCCTGCGCAACGCCTCGCTGGCCGTGCTGCGCGAGATCGGCGTCGACACCGGCGGCTCGAACGTGCAGTTCTCCATCAACCCGAAGGACGGCCGCATGGTCGTCATCGAGATGAACCCGCGCGTGTCGCGTTCCTCGGCGCTGGCCTCCAAGGCCACGGGCTTCCCCATCGCCAAGGTCGCCGCCAAGCTGGCCGTGGGCTACACGCTCGACGAGCTGCGCAACGAAATCACCGGCGGTGCCACGCCCGCGTCGTTCGAACCCTCGATCGACTACGTGGTCACCAAGATCCCGCGTTTCGCCTTCGAGAAATTCCCGCAGGCCGACTCGCGCCTCACGACGCAGATGAAGTCGGTGGGCGAGGTGATGGCCATGGGCCGCACCTTCCAGGAATCGTTCCAGAAGGCCCTGCGCGGCCTCGAAGTGGGCGTGGACGGCCTGAACGAGAAGACGCAAGACCGCGAAGTGCTCGAAAAGGAACTGGGCGAGCCCGGTCCCGAGCGCATCTGGTACGTGGGCGACGCCTTCGCCATGGGCCTGAGCGTTGATGAAGTGTTCGCGCTGACCAAGATCGACCCGTGGTTCCTGGTGCAGATCGAAGAGATCGTGAAGATCGAGCTCGAGCTGGAAACCAAGTCGCTCGACGACATCGACAAGGACACGCTGCTCGCGCTCAAGAAGAAGGGCTTCTCCGACCGGCGCCTGGCCAAGCAACTCAAGACCACCGACACGGCCATCCGTGAGAAGCGCCGCGCCCTGGGCGTGCGTCCGGTCTACAAGCGCGTGGACACCTGCGCGGCCGAGTTCGCGACCAACACCGCCTACATGTACTCGACCTACGAGGACGAGTGCGAAGCCGACCCGACCGACAAGAAGAAGATCATGGTGCTCGGCGGCGGTCCCAACCGCATCGGCCAGGGCATCGAGTTCGACTACTGCTGCGTGCACGCCGCACTCGCCATGCGCGAGGACGGCTACGAGACCATCATGGTCAACTGCAACCCCGAGACCGTGTCGACCGATTACGACACCTCCGACCGCCTGTACTTCGAGCCGCTCACGCTCGAAGACGTGCTCGAGATCGTCGACAAGGAAAAGCCGCTCGGCGTGATCGTGCAGTACGGCGGCCAGACGCCGTTGAAGCTTGCGCTCGACCTCGAAGCCAACGGCGTGCCGATCATCGGCACCTCGCCCGACATGATCGACGCGGCCGAAGACCGTGAGCGCTTCCAGAAGCTGCTGCACGAGCTGGGCCTGCGCCAGCCGCCGAACGCCACCGCGCGCACCGAACCCGAAGCGCTCGAAAAGGCTGCGGCCCTGGGCTACCCGCTGGTGGTGCGCCCGAGCTACGTGCTCGGCGGCCGCGCGATGGAAATCGTGCACGAGCAGCGCGACCTCGAGCGCTACATGCGCGAGGCCGTGAAGGTCAGCAACGACTCGCCGGTGCTGCTCGACCGCTTCCTGAACGACGCCGTCGAATGCGACGTCGACTGCATCCGCGACGCCGAAGGCGGCACGCTGATCGGCGGCGTGATGGAGCACATCGAACAGGCCGGCGTGCACTCGGGCGACTCCGCCTGCTCGCTGCCGCCCTACAGCCTGAACGCCGACACGGTGGCCGAGCTGAAGCGCCAGAGCGCGGCCATGGCTGCCGCGCTGAACGTGGTCGGCCTGATGAACGTGCAGTTCGCCATCCAGCAGAAGGACGGCAAGGACGTCATCTACGTGCTCGAAGTGAACCCGCGTGCGTCGCGCACCGTGCCGTACGTGAGCAAGGCCACGGGCATCCAGCTGGCCAAGGTGGCGGCACGCTGTATGGCCGGCCAGTCGCTCGCGTCGCAGGGCGTGACCAAGGAAGTCACGCCGCCGTACTTCAGCGTGAAGGAAGCCGTGTTCCCGTTCGTCAAGTTCCCGGGCGTGGACACCATCCTCGGCCCCGAGATGAAGTCGACCGGCGAAGTGATGGGCGTGGGCAAGACCTTCGGCGAAGCCTTCGTGAAGTCGCAACTCGGCGCGGGCACGTTGCTGCCCAAGTCGGGCAAGGCCTTCATCTCGGTGAAGAACAACGACAAGGCACGTGCCGTCGAAGTGGCGCGCGGCCTGGCCAAGCTGGGCTTCGAGCTGGTCGCCACCAAGGGCACCGCCGCGGCCATCAGCGCTGCCGGCATCGCCTGCGAGACGGTCAACAAGGTGACCGAAGGCCGCCCGCACATCGTGGACATGATCAAGAACAACGAGATTGCCTTGGTCATCAACACGGTGGAAGAGCGCCGCAACGCGATCACCGACTCGCGCCAGATCCGCACCTCGGCACTGCTGGCACGCGTGACCACCTTCACCACGATCTTCGGCGCCGAAGCCGCGGTCGAAGGCATGGGCTTCATGGACGAGCTGGGCGTGATCTCGGTGCAGGAGATGCACGCGCAGCTGGCCGCGGCCTGACCGGGCACCGCCATGGAAACGCAGCTGGTCGAACTGGACCTCGCGGACTGGAACGCGGCCACGCCCAACGAGGCGTGGATCGCGGAACTGGAAGCCGGCAAGGTGCTGTACTTCCCGCGGCTGGGCTTCGAGCTGCTGCCTGAAGAGCGCAGCCTGCTGACGCCCAGCCTGCTGTCGCCCGACGTGCGCAACATCAGCCTCGACGCCCACGGCAAGCTCAAGGGCGCCGTGGGTGATGAGGTGGTGCAGCGTGCCACGGCGGCGATGGTGAAGCGTTTTCGCACGCAGGCGCAGCAGCTCATTCATGGCTTGCTGCCGCACTACACGCCGGCCTTGCGCCTGGCGCCGACCAGCTACCGGCCGGCCCAGGTCGAGACGCGCGTGCAATCGTGGCGCGCCGACGACCGGCGCCTGCACGTCGATGCATTCCCGTCGCGTCCCAACTACGGCGAGCGCATCCTGCGCGTGTTCACCAACGTCAACCCCGACGGCGCACCGCGCGTGTGGCGCGTGGGCGAGCCTTTCGAGGACATCGCCAAACGCTTTCTGCCGCGGGCCAAGCCCTATGCGCGCTGGCAGGCCAAGCTGTTGCAGGCGCTGCACGTCACCAAGTCGTTCCGCAGCGAGTACGACCACCTGATGCTGCAGCTGCACGACGGCATGAAGTCGGACATGGCGTACCAGGAAAACTCGCCCCAGGAAACGGCGAAATTCCCGCCCGGTTCGGTGTGGGTGTGCTTCTCGGACCAGACCTCGCACGCCGTCATGGCGGGCCAGTACATGCTCGAGCAGACCCTTCATCTGGCCGCATCGAAGCAATACAATCCCGAATCGAGCCCGCTCGCCATTCTGAGCCGGCTGACCGGACGCACACTCGTCTGATCAATTCCCTCAATCGACCGCCGAACGGCAGCGTTCGGCGGTTTCGCTTTATGGAGAACCAACAACATGGCCACCATTCCGATCACCAAGCGCGGCGCTGAAAAACTGCGCGCCGAACTGCATCAACTCAAGACGGTCGACCGTCCCTGGGTCATCAACGCCATTTCCGAGGCACGCGCCCAGGGCGACCTGAGCGAAAACGCCGAATACGAAGTCGCCAAGGACCGCCAGGGCTTCATCGAAGGCCGCATCCAGGAAGTCGAAGGCAAGCTGTCGGCCGCGCAGATCATCGACCCGAGCGAACTCGATGCCGGCGGCAAGGTGGTGTTCGGTTCGACCGTCGAACTCGAAGAAGAAGAGTCGGGCGATGCCGTCAAGTACCAGATCGTGGGCGAAGACGAAGCCGACCTGAAGCTTGGCCTGATCAACATCTCCAGCCCGATCGCACGCGCGCTGATCGGCAAGGAAGAGGGCGACACGGCCGAAGTGCAGGCGCCGGGTGGCCTCAAGCGCTACGAGATCGTGGCGGTCCGCTACCTCTGAATCGGATGAAAGACCGCGTCGCGCTGATGCTGGCGGCCCTCTGGTGGGGCAGCCTCAGCACCATCGGTTTCCTGGTCGTGCCGATGCTGTTCGCCCGGCTCGGCAATCCGGCGGTGGCCGGCAATTTCGCCGCCCAGCTGTTCGAGGCGCAAAGCTGGATCGCCATCGGCTGCGGGCTGATCCTGCTGATCCATTTCCGCCAGAAGGCCGACGACGGCATGACCGGGCCGGTGTTGACGGCCATCTTCCTGGTGCTGGCGGCGCTGCTGCTGGCGCTGTTGCAGCAGTACGCCGTTGCGCCGCGCATCGTGGCGCGCGACAACCTCAAGCTGTGGCACGCCGTGGGCACGGGCATGTACTTCGTTCAGTGGGCCTGCGCCGGCACGTTGCTGTGGCGCATGGGCGGCGCCGCTCGGGCGCCACGCTGAACCGGGGAGGCGACGCGCTCGCCGCCTCCCTCCGGCTTTACTCTTTCCAGTGCTTGGCGACCCAGCTCGCCGGCCGGATGTAGCGGAAGGCGCGGTTGCGCCGTCCCGCCAGCGCATCGGGCGGGTTGCACTCGCCGTGGAACACCATCACGCGGGCGCCTTCGGGCACGAAGGGCTCTTCCCAGTAGTTGGTCGGCCAGGTCGGGATGCCGTGGTACTTGAAGCTCGGGCACCAGGCGGCCGGCCAGTAGGCCAGCTTGCCCTGCTTGTGCAGCACGTCCGACAGGTAGGCCTGCTCGTTGCGGTACTCGGCCTGCACCTTGTCCATGTTGGCGCGAAAGTACGCCAGCACGTCGGCATGGGCGCCCAGCTCGAAGCGGTAGACCGATGAATTGCCCGTGATCCGCTCGCGCCGCCAGGGGCGGGCGTAGTCGTGAATGATCAGGAATTCACCGGGCTGCTCGAAGAAGGCGTCCAGGCTGCCGACGATCACCACGTCGACGTCCAGGAAGAGGGCGGTGCCGCGCAGGCCGTGCAGGTCCTGCTCGAAGGTCGTGAGCTTCTTCCAGGCGCCGTCGCGCTGGCCCGGGGCCAGCTGGAGGTTGAGCGGCGGGATGGGCAGGCACGTCACTTCGGGGCGGATGCCGTTGCCGTCGTCGGTCAGGCAGACGAACTTGAAGTCGCCGCTGAGGTGGCGGCGCACCATGGCGTAGAGCCGGTTGACGTACTCGGGGCCGTACTTGGTGCCCCACTTCATGCAGAGGATATGGCGCTGGGCGCCTTGCGCTGCCACCAAGTTCAGTCCGCCTGGTTGCGTTTCTTGGCCGACAGCGGACGCTTGGCCTTGGCGCGCTTGATGGTGCCGCCAGGGGTCAGGCGCTGGTTGCCGAGCACGCGCAGGGTCTTGATTTCAGGGCGTTGGCCGCCGCGCTTGCTGTACTTGACGATCTTCACGTCGCGCGGGCCGGGCATGCGGTCTTCGTCGATCACACGCTCTTTTTCGGGCTTCGGGCGCCACAGCACGAGCAGCTTGCCGATGTGCTGGATCGGGGCGGCGTCGAGCTCGTCGGCGAGCTCCTGGAGCATGGCGTCGCGGGCGAGGCGGTCGTCGGAGAAGACGCGCACCTTGATCAGGCCATGGGCCTTCAGGGCCGCGTCGGCCTCCTTTTTCACGGCAGGGGTGAGCCCGTCTCCACCGACCATGACGATCGGATCCAGGTGGTGAGCTTCGGCGCGGTGCACCTTGCGCTCGGCAGGGGTAAGTTGAATGGCGGGCATCCCCGTATTATCGACGCGTACACGAACACCCTCATGAGCACCAAAGCCAAAAGCAAAAAAGTCAACAAGGCGTGGCTTCACGACCACATCAACGACCCCTACGTGAAGCTCGCGACCAGAGAGGGCTACCGCGCCCGCGCGGCTTACAAGCTCAAGGAAATCGACGAGTCGCTCGGGCTGGTCAAGCCCGGCCAGCTGGTGGTCGACCTGGGCTCGACCCCGGGCGCCTGGAGCCAGTACCTGCGGCGGCGCATGTCGCCCGGCGGGGCGGCGGTCGGCGACCTCAACGGCACCATCATTTCGCTCGACCTGCTGCCGATGGAGCCGATCGAGGGCGTGACCTTCCTGCAGGGCGATTTCCGCGAAGACGCGCTGCTGGCGCAGCTCCTGGCGGTGCTGGACGGCCGCAAGGCCGACCTGGTGGTGTCCGACATGGCGCCCAACCTGTCGGGCATCCATTCGGCCGACGCCGCCCGGGTGGCGCACCTGATCGAGCTGGCCATCGACTTCGCCCAGAACCACATGAAGCCCGAAGGGGCATTGGTGGCCAAGGTCTTCCACGGCAGCGGGTACGACGAATTGGTCAAGATGTTCAAGGCCAATTTCCGCGTCGTGAAGCCGCTCAAGCCCAAGGCATCGCGCGACAAATCGGCCGAGACCTTCCTCATCGGCAGGGGATTGAAGGCATCCGATACGCATTGATACCTTGCCGTGGGGTGCCCTCCAGGGGCGCAAACCCTTGTCAGCCTATGGCTGCTATAGGGAAATGTCCGCTTTTCGCAGCTTGAAAAGCCTAAAATGGGGCGCAATTGCGTACCCTCAGCGCGTATTTCATATTCCCGTCACGCGCTTTCGACTGGAGCTTCGTTTGAACAATCAGTGGTTTTCCAAAGTTGCCGTATGGCTCGTCATTGCCATGGTGTTGTTCACTGTGTTCAAGCAGTTCGACACCCGCGGTGGCGTCGGCTCGGGAACGGTGAGCTATTCCGAGTTCCTGGACCAGGTCCGCAACAACCAGATCAAGAGCGCCATCATTCCTGAAGGCGCCGGCGGCGGCGAGATCGTCGCGGTCACCAACGACGATCGCAAGATCCGCACGACCGCCACGGTCCTCGACCGCGGCCTCGTGGGCGACCTGATCGACCACAACGTCAAGTTCGACGTCAAGCCGCGCGAAGAGGGCTCGCTCCTCATGACCCTGCTGGTCAGCTGGGGCCCGATGCTGCTGCTGATCGGCGTGTGGATCTACTTCATGCGCCAGATGCAGGGCGGCGGCAAGGGCGGGGCGTTCAGCTTCGGCAAGAGCAAGGCCCGCATGATGGACGAGAACAACAACACGGTGACCTTCGCCGACGTCGCAGGCTGCGACGAGGCCAAGGAAGAAGTCCGTGAAGTCGTCGACTTCCTGAAAGACCCGCAACGCTTCCAGAAGCTCGGCGGCCGCATTCCGCGCGGCCTGCTGCTGGTCGGTCCTCCGGGCACCGGCAAGACGCTGCTGGCCAAGTCGATCGCCGGCGAAGCCAAGGTGCCGTTCTTCTCGATCTCCGGTTCCGACTTCGTCGAAATGTTCGTCGGCGTGGGCGCGGCCCGCGTGCGCGACATGTTCGAGAACGCCAAGAAGAACGCGCCTTGCATCATCTTCATCGACGAAATCGATGCGGTGGGTCGCCAGCGCGGTGCCGGCCTCGGCGGCGGCAACGACGAGCGCGAGCAGACCCTCAACCAGATGCTGGTCGAGATGGACGGCTTCGAAACCAACCTCGGCGTGATCGTGGTGGCTGCCACCAACCGCCCCGACATCCTCGACGCCGCACTGCTGCGCCCGGGCCGTTTCGACCGTCAGGTGTACGTCACGCTGCCCGACATCCGCGGCCGCGAGCAGATCCTGGCCGTCCACATGCGCAAGGTCCCGCTGGGCCAGGACGTGAACCCGAGCGTGATCGCCCGCGGCACGCCCGGCATGTCGGGCGCCGACCTGGCCAACCTGTGCAACGAAGCCGCCCTGATGGCCGCCCGCCGCAATGCGCGCGTGGTCGAGATGCAGGACTTCGAGAAGGCCAAGGACAAGATCTTCATGGGCCCCGAGCGCAAGAGCATGGTCATGCCCGAGGAAGAGCGCCGCAACACGGCCTACCACGAGTCCGGCCACGCCCTCATCGGCAAGCTGCTGCCCAAGTGCGACCCGGTCCACAAGGTCACGATCATTCCGCGTGGCCGCGCCCTCGGCGTGACCATGAGCCTGCCGTCGCAGGACCGCTACAGCTACGACCGCGAGTACATGCTGAACCAGATCAGCATGCTGTTCGGTGGCCGCATCGCCGAAGAAGTGTTCATGCACCAGATGACCACCGGCGCCAGCAACGACTTCGAGCGCGCGACTTCCATCGCCCGCGACATGGTCACGCGCTACGGCATGACCGATGCGCTGGGCCCGATGGTCTACGCCGAGAACGAAGGCGAAGTGTTCCTGGGCCGCTCGGTCACCAAGACCACGAACATGAGTGAGCAGACCATGGAAAAGGTCGACGGCGAGGTGCGCCGCATCATCGACGAGCAATACGCCCTGGCGCGCCGCCTCATCGAAGAGAACAGCGACAAGATGCACGCCATGGCCAAGGCGCTGCTCGAATGGGAAACCATCGACAGCGAACAGCTCGACGACATCATGGCCGGCCGCGCACCGCGCCCGCCCAAGGACTGGACGCCGCGCATCCCGCCTTCGGGCAGCGGCGGCAGTGGTGGCACGCCGGCCGTCAATCCTGACCCGGCGCCGACCGCCGCTTGAGGTGAGCTTGAAATCAAGCAACAACGGGGCCCCTGGCCCCGTTTTCCATGGTGAGCCAGATGGTGCGGTTTGGCAGACCTCGCGTTTCAGGATTGACCTCGCGCAGCCGCGCGTGATGGGCATCGTCAACGTCACGCCCGATTCCTTCTCCGACGGCGGCGCGCACGCGTCGACCGAGACTGCGCTGAAGCACTGCGAGCAACTGCTGAAGGAGGGCGCCGACATCCTCGACATCGGCGGCGAATCGACCCGCCCCGGCAGTCCCGCCGTGCCGCTGGACGCCGAGCTGGCGCGCGTGCTGCCCGTGGTGCGCGAGGCCGTGAAGCTGAACGTGCCGCTGTCGATCGACACCTACAAGCCCGAGGTGATGCGCGCCGTGCTCGACCTGGGCGCGGACATCGTCAACGACATCTGGGCCCTGCGCCAACCCGGCGCGCGCGATGCCGTGGCGGCGCACCCGACCTGCGGCATCTGCCTGATGCACATGCACCGCGACCCGCAGACCATGCAGACGCTGCCGATGCAGGGCGACGTGATTCCCGAGGTGCTGGCTTTCTGGGACGCGCAACTGGCGCCCCTGACAGCGCTGGGCATCGACCCCGCGCGCATCACGCTCGATCCGGGCGTCGGTTTCGGCAAGAGCGTGGCGCAGAACTTCGCGCTCCTCGGTCGGCAGCGGGAATTGTTGGCAACCGGTTACCCCTTGTTGCTAGGTTGGTCCCGCAAGTCCTCCATCGGGGCCGTCACCGGCATCGACAATGCATCCGGGCGTACCGTGCCCAGCGTGGCAGCCGCCGTGCTGGCCGTGGACCGGGGTGCGGCGGTCGTGCGGGTGCACGACGTTCGCGACACCGTCGCCGCCCTCGCCGTATGGCGTGCCATGCGCGCGGAAGCACCGCAAGAACACCTTCAAAGAGCAACAACATGACCCGTAAGTATTTCGGCACCGACGGCATCCGCGGCACGGTCGGCCAATCGCCCATCACCCCCGATTTCGTGCTGCGCCTCGCGCACGCCGTGGGCCGCGTCCTCAAGAAAACCCAGGCCCGTCCCACGGTGCTGATCGGCAAGGACACCCGCATCTCGGGCTACATGCTCGAGTCGGCGCTCGAGTCGGGCTTCAACTCCGCCGGCGTCGACGTGGTGCTGCTCGGCCCGCTGCCCACGCCGGGCGTGGCCTACCTCACGCGCGCCCAGCGCGCCAGCCTGGGTGTGGTGATCAGCGCCAGCCACAACGCCTTTCCCGACAACGGCATCAAGTTCTTCAGTGCGCAGGGCACCAAGCTCGACGACGCCTGGGAGCTGGCTGTCGAGGCCGCGCTCGAAGAGGAACCCGTCTGGGTGGATTCGGCCAACCTGGGCAAGGCGCGCCGCCTCAACGATGCGGACGGCCGCTACATCGAGTTCTGCAAGAGCACCTTCGCCAACGACCTGTCGCTGCGCGGCATGAAGCTGGTGGTCGATGCCGCCCACGGCGCGGCCTACCAGGTGGCGCCGAACGTGTTCCACGAACTGGGCGCGGACGTCACCAGCATCGGCTGTGCGCCCGACGGGCTCAACATCAACAAGGGTTTCGGCGCCACGCACCCCGAGGCGCTGGTCGCCACCGTGACGGCGCAGAAGGCCGACTACGGCATCGCGTTGGACGGCGACGCCGACCGGCTGCAGCTGGTCGATGCCAGCGGCCGCCTGTTCAACGGCGACGAGCTGCTGTACCTGATGGTGGCCGAACGCGTCGCGCGCGGCGAGAAGCCGGCGGGCGTGGTCGGCACGCTCATGACCAACAAGGCCGTCGAGATGGCCCTGCGCGCGCAGGACATCGAGTTCGTGCGCGCCAAGGTCGGCGACCGCTACGTGCTCGAAGAGCTCGACAAGCGTGGCTGGCTGCTCGGCGGCGAAGGCTCCGGCCACCTGCTGGCGCTCGACCGCCACACCACGGGCGACGGCATCGTGAGCGCGCTGCAGGTGCTGCAGGCCTGCGTGCGCAGCGGCAAGACGGTGGCACAGCTGCTCGAAGGCGTCACGCTGTTCCCGCAGACGCTCATCAACGTGCGCCTCGCGCCCGACCAGGACTGGAAGAGCAACGTAGCGCTCGCCAGCGAAACGAAGCGCATCGAAGCCGAGCTGGGCGATGCGGGCCGCGTGCTGATCCGTGCGAGTGGCACCGAGCCGCTGGTGCGCGTGATGGTCGAGGCGCGCGATCCAAAGCAGTCGCAGTCTTGCGCTGAGCGCCTCGCAGCCACGCTCAAGCCCGCCGCATGACGACGGCGAACCGCATCGAAACCCGCCTGGCCGACTACCGCGATCCGCTGCAGGCGCTGGCGGTGGTCGAGTTGCTCGACAGCTACGCGCGCGACCCCGCCGGCGGTGGCACGCCGTTGCCCGCGTCGGTGCGCGAAGGCCTGCCCGCCGCGCTGGCGGCGCGTCCGCAGGCGTTCAGCGTGCTGGCCTTCGACGGCGACACGCCCGTGGGCCTGATCAACTGCATCGAAGGCTTTTCGACCTTCGCCTGCCAGCCGTTGGTCAACGTGCACGACGTGGTCGTGCGCGCCAGCCACCGTGGCCAGCGCGTGGCGCAGCAGATGTTCGCGCAGGTCGAGCAGGAAGCCCGCCGACGCGGCGCCTGCAAGCTCACGCTCGAAGTGCTGTCGGGCAATGCGCCTGCGCTGCGCAGCTACGAGCGCGAGGGTTTCGTCAGCTACCAGCTCGATCCGGAATTCGGCCACGCCGTCTTCCTGCAGAAGAAGCTCTGACCGAACCAGGCCAATGAAAATGCCGCCGACGCGCAAGGCGTGGGCGGCATGGCCGGACTAGAAAGAGAAGGGCGCGGCGATCGCGCCCTTTCTTATTTCTGGATCAGAAGCGCGTGACAGGCGCGTCGGCGGTGGCGCCCGACTTGTCGGCGGCGTACTTGCCCAGCTCCCACTTGGCGATCGCGTTGCGGTGCACTTCGTCCGGACCGTCGGCAAAGCGCAGCGTGCGCGCCTGCGCATAGGCCGAGGCCAGCGGGAAGTCGTCGCACATGCCGCCGCCGCCGTGGACCTGCATGGCCCAGTCGATGACCTGGCAGGCCATGGTGGGCGCCACCACCTTGATCATGGCGATCTCGGTGCGCGCGACCTTGTTGCCGGCCACGTCCATCAGCCAGGCGGCCTTCAGCGTGAGCAGGCGGGCCATGTCGATCTTGCAGCGCGCTTCGGCGATGCGTTCCTGCGTGACGGTCTGCGAGGCGACGGTCTTGCCGAAGGCCACGCGCGACGAGGCGCGCTTGCACATCAGCTCGAGCGCACGCTCGGCCAGGCCGATCAGGCGCATGCAGTGGTGGATGCGTCCGGGCCCAAGGCGGCCCTGGGCGATCTCGAAGCCGCGGCCTTCGCCCAGCAGGATGTTGCCCACGGGCACGCGCACGTTCTCGAAGTACATCTCGACGTGGCCGTGCGGCGCGTCGTCGTAGCCCATCACGTTCAGCGGACGCACGATGCGGATGCCCTTGGCATCGGCCGGCACGATGACCATGCTCTGCTGCGAGTGCTTGGGCGCTTCGGGATCGGTCTTGCCCATGGTGACGAACACGGCGCAGCGCGGATCGGCCGCACCGGAGATCCACCACTTGTGGCCGTTGATGACGTACTCGTCGCCCTGGCGCTCGATGCGCGTGGCGATGTTGGTGGCATCGCTGGAAGCGACGTCGGGTTCGGTCATGGCGAAGGCCGAGCGGATCTGGCCTTCGAGCAGCGGCTTGAGCCAGCGCGCCTTGATCTCTTCCGAGCCGTAGCGGGCGATGGTTTCCATGTTGCCGGTGTCAGGCGCCGAGCAGTTGAAGGCTTCGGAGGCCCATGGCACCCGGCCCATGATCTCGGCCAGCGGGGCGTATTCCTGATTGGTCAGGCCCGCACCCTCATAGCCCGAGGCCGAGGCGCTGTCGACTGGCAAGAACAGGTTCCACAGGCCTTGTGCCTTGGCCTTGGCCTTGAGCTTCTCGACGGTCTGCAGGGCGCTCCAGCGCTTGCCGGCGACCGTGTTGGCGGCCAGTTCGGCGCTGTACTCGGCTTCGGCCGGGTAGATGTGGTCTTCCATGAAGGCGAGAACGCGCTTCTGAAGCTCCTTGGTTTTGGCCGAATATTCGAAATCCATGCTGTCTCCTGGTGGGGTTAAGGGGGAGGGCTGGCTATGCCTTTTGGGCAAATTGCCAGGCCATCTCGGCCATCGGCCGTGCGCCACGGGCGGACGCCACGGCTTGCTCGCTCGATGCGGTACCGGCTTCGACCCGTTTCGCAATGCCCTGCAGGATGGCGGCCATGCGAAACAGGTTGTAGGCCTGGTAGAAATTCCAGTCGGGCGCCAGCGCCTCGGGCGTGCTGATGCGCGTGCGCTCGCAATAGCGGGCGATGTATTCGCTCTCGGTGGGAATGCCCAGCGCCGCCACGTCCACGCCGCCGATGCCGCGGCCGGTGGTGGGGGGCATGTGCCACGACATGCAGTGGTAGCTGAAGTCGGCCAGCGGATGGCCCAGCGTGGAGAGTTCCCAGTCGAGCACCGCGATGATGCGCGGCTCGGTGGCGTGGAACATCACGTTGTCCAGGCGGTAGTCGCCATGCACGATCGAGACCTTGCTTTCGTCGCGTGCGCTCGCCGGCATGTGGGCGGGCAGCCATTCGATCAGGCGCTCCATGGCCTCGATGGGCTGCGACAGTTCGCCGGCGCCGTCGGCCGAGGCCTTGTACTGCTTGCTCCAGCGACCGATCTGGCGCTCGAAGTAGTTGCCGGGCTTGCCGTAGTCGCCCAGGCCGCGGGCGGCGAAGTCGACCGTGTGCAGCGCCGCGATGACGCGGTTCATTTCGTCGTAGTAGGCCGCGCGCTCGGCGTTGCTGAAGCCGGGCAGCGACTGGTCCCACAGCACGCGGCCCTGCATGAACTCCATGATGTAGAAGGCGCGCCCGATGATGGATTCGTCTTCGCACAGGCAGTACATGCGCGGCACGGGCACGTCGGTGCCCTGCAGGCCGCGCATCACCTTGTATTCGCGCTCGACCGCATGGGCCGAGGGCAGCAGCTTGGCGACCGGGCCGGGCTTGGCGCGCATCACGTAGCTCTGCGTGGGCGTGACGAGCTTGTAGGTCGGGTTGGACTGACCGCCCTTGAACATCTCGACCGTCAGCGGACCCTGGAAGCCCTCGAGGTTCTTTTCGAGCCAGGCCGCGAGCGCGTCCACGTCGAAGGTGTGCTGTTGGGACACCGCGCGGGTGCCGATGAAACTGGAGAAGTCCTGGCTCATGTCGAATCTTTTTTAGTTGTCTGCTTCAGAGATGTGCATCAGCGCAGAGCGGTCCAGCACGACCAGTCCGGCCGGCTCGATCCGGATGGTGCCCTCGCGCTCCATCGTCTTGAGTTCCTGGTTGACCCGCTGGCGCGAGGCGCCGAGCAGCTGCGCGAGTTCTTCCTGCGCCAGTTGCAGGCCGATGCGCGTCTGGCTGCCGTCGTCCAGGTTGGGCACGCCGTAGCTGCGCACCAAGTGGATGAGCTGCTTGGCCAGGCGTGCGCGCAAGGGCAGGGTGTTGAGGTCTTCCACCAGCCCGAACAGCGTACGGATGCGGCGCGCCTGCAGCCGCATCAGCGCTTCGTACAGCTCGACGTGCGTGGCCAGGATCTTCTGGAAGTCGGCCCGCGCCACGCACAGCACGGTGGTGTCGCCGTGCGAGTACGTGTCGTGCGTGCGCCGCTCCCCGTCGAACATCGCCACGTCGCCGAACCAGATGCCCGGCTCGACGTAGGTCAGCGTCACCTGCTTGCCCGACACCGCGGTCGAGCTCACGCGCAACGCCCCCTTGGCACAGGCGATCCAGTGCTCGGGCGGGTCGCCGCGCGCGGCGAGCAGGTCGCCGTCCTTGTAGCGTTTGACAAAGGCGCATCGGAGGATGTCGTGCCGTAGCGATGGAGATAGGGAAGAAAACCAGCGACCACTGTTGATCGCTTCACGTTCTTCGATGGTAAGAATGGGGTCGTCCATGGTCTGTCCTCTCGGCGACTGAAAAGCTGTGGGGTGTCTCGGGAGCGACGCCGTCAGGCGTCACTCGTAGCGTGGCGGTGTCTTGTCGAGGAACGCGGCGATGCCGATGCCCGCGTTCGCGTGGTGCAGGTTGCGCACGAAATGATCGCGCTCCTGCGATAGCTGCGACGCCAGTGTGGCGCCGCGCGCGTCGCTCAGCAGCTCCTTGATGCTGGCCAGCGAGTTCGGTGCGCGCGCGTTCAGGCGGGTGGCCAGGGCCAGCGCGCCGGCCAGCGCCTGTCCGCTGTCGGTGAGCTCGTTGACGAGGCCGAAGGCATGCAGGCGCGCGGCCTCGATGCGCTCGCCGTTCATCAGCCATTCGCTCGCCAGCTGGCGCGGCAGCGCCTGCCCGAGGTGCCAGCTGAGGCCACCGTCGGGCGACAGCGCCACGTTGCTGTACGAGGCCGCGAACACGGCGTCGCGCGCGGCCACGACGAAGTCGCAGGCCAGCGCGAGCGAGAAGCCGGCGCCGGCCGCCGCGCCCTCGACGGCCGCGATGACAGGCTTGGGAAAGGTGCGGATCGAGTCGATCCAGTTGTGCAGGCCCTCGATGCTCTCGGCCTGCACGGAGCGGTCGAGCTGGCGGTTGGCCAGCAGCCGCTGCAGCGAGCCGCCGGCGCAGAACCAGGCGCCTTCGCCCACGATGACGACGCTGCGGATCTCGTCGCTGCTCTCGGCGCCGTTCAGCGCCTCGATGCCGGCGGCATAGATCTCGGGGCCCAGTGCATTGCGCTGGGTCGGGTTGACGATGGTCAGCACCATGGTGCTGCCTTCGCTGGTGCTCTTGAGTTCGGCGGTCATGGTGTGCGTGCTTATTCTTCTTCGTGCAGCAGGCTCAGGCCCAGCGCGCCGCGGCGGCGCAGCCACGGGCTCGGGCGATAGCGCGGGTCGCCATACACGGTCTGCAGGTTGAACAGCACCTCGAGCATGTTGGTCGGCCCGTACAGGTTGCCCATGGCGAGCGGACCGCGCGGGTAGCCCAGGCCCAGCTGCACGGCGGTCTCGAGGTCGGCCGGCGTGCACACGCGCTGCTGGCACATGTCGGCGGCGATGTTGACGATGGCGCCGATCACGCGCTGCGTGACGAAGCCGCCGCTGTCGCGGATCACGCTCACGGCCTTGCCGTCGCGCGCGAAGAGGGCGTGCGCGGCGTCACGCACGTCGCGGCGCGTGGCCGGGTTGGTGGCGAGCACGCGGCGCTTGGTGGCGGCGTCGTCGATCAGCATGTCGATGCCGACGGTGCGCGTGGCGTCAAGCCGCTCGACCGCCGCGACCGTCGTCACGTCGAAGCCCAGCGGCGCGACCAGGATGATCGACTGCGGTGCGGGGGCGCTGCCGCTGTCGATCTGCGCACCCAGCGTGTTCACCAGGCGCAGCAGCTCGGCGCGGCGCGCGGCACGCGGTGACACCCAGACCGCGGGCGTGCCTTCGATCACCGGCGCCGGCGCTTCGGGCGTCTGCTGCATCACGCCGTCTTCATAGCGGTAGAAACCTTCGCCGGTCTTGCGGCCGAGTGCGCCGGCGGCCAGGCGCTGCGCGGTGATCACGCTCGGGCGGAAGCGCGGCTCTTCGAAGTACTGGTGGTAGATCGACTCCATCACCGGGTGCGACACGTCGAGCGCCGTCAGGTCGAGCAGCTCGAACGGGCCGAGGCGAAAGCCGGCCTGGTCCTTCAGGATGCGGTCGATGGTGGCGAAGTCGGCCACGCCTTCGCCGACGATGCGCAGCGCCTCGGTGCCGTAGCCGCGGCCCGCGTGGTTGACGATGAAGCCGGGCGTGTCCTGCGCCTGCACGGCGCTGTGGCCCATCTGCGTGGCGTAGCCGGCCAGTTTCTGGCAGACCTCGGGCGAGGTCTTGAAGCCCGCCACCACCTCGACCACCTTCATCAGTGGCACGGGGTTGAAGAAGTGGAAGCCCGCGAAGCGCGCGGGGTTCTGCAGGCCCGCCGCGATGGCCGTGACCGACAGCGACGAGGTGTTGGTGACCAGCGTGGCGGTGGGCGCGACCACGTCCTCGAGCTCGCGAAACAGCGTGCGCTTGACCTCGAGGTTCTCGACCACGGCCTCGACCACGAGGTCGCAGCCGGCGAGCGCCTGCATGCCGTCGACCGCCTTCACGCGGGCCACGTAGGCGTCGCGCGTGGGGGCGTCGATCTTGCCCTTCTCGTACAGCTTGTTCCATTGGGCGGCGAGGGCTTCGCGGCCGCGCTCGGCGGCACCGGCGAAGCTGTCGAGCAGCAGCACTTCGCTGCCGGCCTGGGCGGCGATCTGCGCGATGCCGCGCCCCATGGCGCCGGCGCCGATCACGCCGATTCGGGGGTAGTTCACTGTCATGGGATCAAGGTTCTCATGGGTTGGTGGGTGTCCGGGGCGGCCGTGCCGGCGCGGGTGCGCGACACGGACGAAAGCTCCGATTTTGCAATCTCGCGGGAGGCCCGCGCCCCGGGTGTTACGCGGGGCATCGGAATCAGGCCGGGCGGCGGCTGCGGTCGATGGCGATGCTCAGGCCCATGGCCAGCAGCATCAGCGCGAAACCGACCCGGCTCATCCACTCGGTGGCGTCGTTCGCCAGCAGCCAGCCGCCCAGTGCCGCACCCAGGGCCTGGCCGATGTAGATGCCCGAGCTGTTGAGCGCCACCGAGCCCGGTGCCAGGGCGGGCGCCAGCCCCACGAGGCGCGCCTGCTGCGAGGAATTGGTGGCAAAGCAGCCCAGGCCCCAGGGCACGAGCACCACCGCGAGCCACGCCAGCGTGCTGGCCAGCGGCCACAGCAGCAGGCTCAGCGCGATCAGCCCGGTCGTCAGCAGCACCATGCGCCCGGCGCCGACGCGGTCGATGTAGCGGCTCACCACCATGTTGCCCAGCAGGCCGAAGGCGCCGAACAGCGCCCACATCAGGCTCAGCGTATTGGCATCGGCGCCGAAACCCTGCTTGAGCAGCGGGCCGAAGTAGCTGAACAGCACGAACTGGCCGACGCCCTGCAGCGCCGTGACCGACACGATGCCCATCAGCACCGGGCTGCGCAGCACGCGCGACCAGGCGGCGGCCGTGAGCGCGGCGGGCCGGATGCCGCTGGGCAGCGTGAGCCAGACCGAGGCGGCGCTCACGACGCTGAGCGCCGCGATGGCCATGAAGGCCATGCGCCAGCCCAGGTGGCCACCGATCAGCGCGCCGATCGGCAGGCCCAGCACCGAGGCTACCGACCAGCCGAGAAAGACGAAGGTGACGGCGCGCCCGCGCTGCTCGGGCGGCACCAGCATGCCGGCGCAGGCCGCGGCCTGGGGCGTGAAGATGGCGGGCGCGATCACCGTCAGCATGCGCACCGGCAGCAGCGCGCCGAAGCTGGGCACGAGCGCCGCGGCGACATGCCCAGCGGCGTACCAGAGCAGGGTGAGGGCCAGCAGCTTGCGGCGGTCCCAGCCGGCGACCGCGGCGGCCAGCAGCGGGGCGCCCAGGCACATCACGAAGGCGGCCGCGCTGATCAGCTGGCCTGCGGTGGCGACCTTGATGGCCAAGGAGGCGCTGATCTCATTGAGGGTGCCGGGCACGACCATCACGCCCGTGCCGATCACGAAATTGCCGGCCAGCAGCGCCCAGAGCGCGCCTCGCTGCGGCGCGGGCCGGCTCATGCGTTCACCGCCGGACCTGCAGCGCGCCGGGGTTCACGATGTTCGTGGGATTGCCCTTGATGAAGCTCACGACGTTGTCGAACGCCTGGCCGAAGTAGCTTTCGTAGCTTTCCTGCTCGACGTAGCCGATGTGCGGCGTGCAGATGCAGTTTTCGAGGCGCAGCAGCGCATGGCCCTGCAGCGGCGGCTCGCTCTCGAACACGTCGATGGCCGCCAGCCCGGGGCGGCCGCGGTTGAGCGCGGCCAGCAGGGCATCGGCTTCCACCAGCTCGGCGCGCGAAGTGTTGACGAACAGCGCCGTCGGCTTCATGCGCGAGAGGTCTTCGAGCTTGACGAGACCCTGGGTGTCCTCGTTGAGCCGCAGGTGCACCGACAGCACGTCGGCGGCGGCAAAGAATTCGTGGCGGTTCTGCGCCACCTGGAAGCCGTCGGAGCGCGCCTTGGCGCAGCTGGCCTCGCGGCCCCAGATCACGACCTGCATGCCGAAGGCCTGCCCGTAGCGCGCCACCAGTTGACCGATGCGGCCGTAGCCCCAGATGCACAGCGTCTTGCCCTTGAGCACCGAGCCCACGCCGAAATTCGGCGGCATCGACGCCGACTTGAGGCCCGACTGCTGCCAGGCCCCGTGCTTGAGGTTGCTGATGTACTGCGGCAGGCGGCGCATGGCCGCCATGATCAGCGCCCAGGTGAGTTCGGCGGGCGCCTGCGGCGAGCCCGAGCCCTCGGCCACCGCCACGCCGCGTTCGGTGCAGGCCGTGACGTCGATGTGGCCGCCGACGCGCCCGGTCTGGGAAATCAGCTTGAGCTTGGGCAGCTTCTCGATCAGTTGGCGGGATATCTGGCTGCGCTCGCGGATGAGCACGATGACGTCCGCATCCTTGAGGCGAACCGACAGTTGGCCGATGCCCTTGACCGTGTTGGTGTAGACCTTGGCGGCATAGGCGTCCAGTTTGGCGGCGCACTGCAGCTTGCGCACGGCGTCCTGATAATCGTCGAGGATCACAATGTTCATGGCATGCCATTGTGCCTCGCAGCATCGGCACGTCGCACGTGTGAACGTTTGGATACCCCGTGCCAGATGGCGCCCGGGAGGCCTGTTTCAGACCGTTGGGGGTGAATCCGCCATGCGCGTGCGGGCGCGCAGGCACGGCGGGTTCGTTCGCACCTTCTCAGTGCAGGTGGCTGGGGCGGGGCGTGCCGCTCCCAGTTTCTGCAGCTTCGAGTGCGGCGAGCCGGTCGAGTTCTGCGCACACGTCGGCCATGCGGCCGGAAATCACGACCCGGTTGGCGCAGCCGCGCTGCGAGCCTTGCCGATCGACCACGCGGACCACGCGCAGCGGGCGGGCGGGTGTCGCGGCGGCGGATGGCGACGTGGCCGGCGTCGGGCTGCCTGCGGTGCGTGCCGTGCAGGCCGGGCGAATGGCCACGTAGCGCAGACCGGCGGCAGCGTCGCTGCTGTCACCGTGCGACGGGCGGCGGGCGGGCATCCAGCGGGTGGCCAGCGATTGCAGGGGCGACCAGAGGTCGGCGATGGCGAGGAGGGCGATTCCCATGTGAACTCCAAAAAAGTATGAGGTTGAACACAGGCAGGATTTCTTGAATCGGCCGCAACAGGGTGATGGCGACTTTGCGCCATACGCCCGCCACCTGTCGCGGCCGGATGAGGTGCTGCTGCGTGTGGACAGCAGGCCCGGGGCCTACATCAGCATCGTGTTGCGGATGAGGCCGACCGCGAGGCCTTCGATTTCGAAGGGCTCGCCGGGCTGGACGATGATGGTCGGGTAGTCGGGGTTCTCGGCGTGCAGCTCGATCACCTGCTTGTTGCGCTTCAGGCGCTTCACGGTGACTTCTTCGCCGAGGCGTGCCACCACGATCTGGCCGTTGCGTGCTTCCTTGGTGGCCTGCACGGCGAGCAGGTCGCCGTCCATGATGCCGGCGTCGCGCATCGACATGCCGCGCACCTTGAGCAGGTAGTCGGGTTGGCGCTGGAAGAGCGTGTTCTCGACGTAGTAGGTCTGGTCGACGTGCTCTTGCGCAAGGATGGGCGAACCCGCCGCCACGCGGCCGATGAGCGGCAGCGCGAGCTGGGCCATACCGGGCAGCGAGAGCGAGAACTGGTTGCCTTCGCGGTGGCGCGTTTCGTGGAGCGAGCGCAGCGCATCGCCCTTGAGGCGGATGCCGCGCGAGGTGCCGCTGACCAGTTCGATCACGCCCTTGCGGGCCAGGGCCTGCAGGTGCTCCTCGGCGGCGTTGGCCGACTTGAAGCCCAGCTCGTTGGCGATTTCGGCGCGCGTGGGCGGCGCACCGGTGCGTGCGATGGCGCCCTGGATCAGGTCCAGGATCTGCTGCTGGCGGGCGGTAAGCTTCACTGCGAACTGCATAGTGGTTTCCTTGCGGCACTGGCTAGATATCCAGTACCTGTATTTTTAACCAGTTTTCAAAAGTTGACAAGCCATGACTCATTCCTCTTCGTCCGAGACGCGCCGTGTGGTCGTGCTGGGCACCGGCGGCACCATTGCCGGCAAGGCTGCCAGCAGCGGCGACAACATCGGCTACACCGCCGGGCAGGTGGGCGTGGCGGACCTGCTGGGTGGCATCGAGGCGCCGGCCGGCGTGACGCTGGTGGCGGAGCAGGTCGCGCAGCTCGACAGCAAGGACATGGACGCCGACACCTGGCGCCAGCTGGCCGCGCGCTGCGCACACTGGCTGGCGCAGCCTGATGTGGCCGGCATTGTGATCACGCACGGCACCGACACGCTGGAGGAGACGGCCTTCTTCCTGCACGTCGTGCTCGCGTCGGCCAAGCCGGTGGTGCTGACCTGCGCGATGCGCCCGGCGACGGCCCTGTCGCCCGATGGTCCGCAGAACGTGCGCGACGCGCTCGCGGTGGCCTCGACGCCCGGCGCACGGGGCGTGACGGTGGTGTGTGCGGGCGCGATCCACAGCGGCCTCGATGTGCAGAAGGTGCACACCTACCGTCTCGATGCCTTCGCGTCGGGCGATGCGGGGCCGGTCGGCTATGTGGAGGAGGGCGAAGTGCGGCGCGTGCGTGCGTGGCCGCAGGGAGCGCCGTTCGATGCGGCGCGGCTGGAGGCGGTATCGCAGCCGTGGCCCCGCGTCGAGATCGTCATGAGCCACGCGGGCGCGAGCGGTGCGATCGTGGAGGCGTTGCTGCTCCCGTCGACTGAGCCCTTGCGCGGCCTGGTCGTGGCCACGACCGGCAACGGCACCGTGCACCACGCGCTGGAAGCCGCGGCGCTGAAGGCGCAGGACGGTGGCTTGGTGGTGTTGCGCGCCACACGCTGCGCGAACGGACGCATCCTGCCGAAACCCGGTGACTGGCTGCGGGATGCGGGCGCACTCACGCCGGTGAAGGCGCGGGTTGCGCTGGTGCTGGAACTCTTGGGAGTGGCCGCCCTGCCGGAGTCGAAGGGCGGCTAGGAGAAAGAGGCTGACGAATCAGCCGCTGAATCAGCTGGTCAGTGCGGCAAGCGCGCGCTGCGTGATCTCGTCGACCGTGCCCACGCCCTGGATGGCGCGGTACTTCGGCGCGGCGGCCGGGTCGGTCTTAGCCCAGGCCGAGTAATAGTCGACCAGCGGACGGGTCTGCTGGCTGTAGACGTCGAGCCGCTTGCGCACGGTCTCTTCCTTGTCGTCTTCGCGCTGGATCAGCTCTTCACCGGTCACGTCGTCCTTGCCTTCCACCTTCGGCGGATTGAACTTGACGTGGTAGGTGCGGCCCGATGCCGGGTGCGAGCGGCGGCCGCTCATGCGTTCGATGATGTCGCCGAAGGGCACGTCGATCTCGAGCACGTAGTCGAGCTTGACGCCGGCCGCCTTCATGGCGTCGGCCTGCGGAATGGTGCGCGGGAAGCCGTCGAACAGGAAACCGCCGTTGCAGTCGGGCTGCGCGATGCGTTCCTTCACGAGGTTGATGATCAGGTCGTCACTGACCAGTGCACCCGAATCCATGATCGTCTTGGCCTGCCGCCCGAGGGGGGTGCCTGCCTTGACCGCGGCGCGCAACATGTCGCCGGTCGAGATTTGGGGAATGCCGTATTTCTGGCAGATGAAGGTCGCTTGCGTGCCTTTGCCTGCTCCGGGCGCGCCCAGCAAAATAAGTCTCATGGTGTCCTCGGAAGGTTCTTAGATTTTGTGTCGCGCCCCATGCGCGCCCTCAGGCGCGCCGAGGCGGAATTGCATCGAGGATAGCATGCGTCCCCGTGACAAATTGCCGCCGTCTCCCTCGGGGCGGCCGGCAGCTCACGCAGGCGAGCCGGCCGCGAAGACGGCGCGCACGCGCGCGAGGTCTTCGGGCGTGTCGATCCCGGGGCCCGGTGCCACATCGCTCACATGCACCGCGATGCGGTGTCCGTGCCACAGCGCGCGCAACTGTTCGAGCGCTTCGGTGGCTTCGACAGGGGCAGGCGACAGCAACGGAAATTGCCGCACGAAGCCTGCGCGATAGCCGTAGATGCCGATGTGGCGCAGCGGCGCCGGGCTGGGCAGCACCGAGGGCGCCGCACCGCCTGAAGAGCCGTCGCGCCACCAGGGGATCGGTGCGCGGCTGAAGTACAGCGCATGGCCCTGTGCATCGAGCACGGCCTTCACCACGTTCGGGTTCATGAAGTCGGCCAGCGAGTCGATCGCATGGACGGCGGTGCTCATCGCGGCCTGCGGTCGCGCGGCCAGCGTGGCGGCAACAGCGTCGATCAGCGCGGGGTCGATCAGCGGCTCGTCACCCTGCACGTTGACGACGATCGCGTCACCGTCGAGTCCGAGCTGTTCGCAGGCCTCGGCCAGCCGGTCGGTGCCGCTGGGGTGGTCCTGGCGGGTGAGCAGGGCCTCGACGCCGTGCGCCTTGCAGGCCTCGATGATCGAGGCGTCATCACCGGCCACCACCACGCGAAGGGCGCCGGACTGGCGGGCGCGTTGCGCCACGCGCACGACCATCGGCAGGCCAGCGATATCGGCCAGCGGTTTGTTGGGAAGTCGCGTCGAAGCCAGCCGGGCCGGCACCAGGACGGTGAAGCTCACAGGCCCAACTCTTCGTCGGACAGCGTGCGGGCCTCGTTCTCGAGCAGCACCGGGATGCCGTCGCGCACCGGGTAGGCCAAGCGCGCGCTGCGCGAGCAGAGTTCCTGCTTCTCGGCGTTCCAGGTCAGCGGGCCCTTGGTGACGGGGCAGACGAGCAGTTCAAGCAGCTTGGTATCCATCGAGCGATGATAGCTTCGCGTCGAGGGCGGCGAAGAACGCCGGCGAGGGTTCGAAGTGCAGCGGCACGGCGAGCGCGTCGGGCGCCTGGTGCCAGAGCTTGACGGCGTCTTTTTCCGTGCAAACGAGGGGCAGGGCGGGACCGGCTGGTCGTTGCCAATCGCTGAAATCGTGGTGGTCAGGCAGCACGAGGGTGTCTGCGAGCGTCAGGCCGCGAGCACGCAGCATCGTGAAGAAGGCCTCCGGCCGGGCGATGGCTGCGAGCGCGATCACGGGCTGGCCGGCGAGCGTCTCGAGCGGGATGCGTCGGCCATCCTTCGCGAGGGCGTACGGCGCCAGTTCGCGGGTGGCGGTGTAGCCATCGGCGAAGGCTGGCCGCTCGCCGCTGTGCAGCAGCAGGTCGCAATGGCGCGGCCACGGCTCGCGCAAGGGGCCGGCCGGCAGCAGCCAGCCGTTGCCGACACCGCGGTCATCGAACACGCAGATCTCGATGTCGCGCGCCAGCGCCAGATGCTGCAGGCCGTCGTCGCTGACGATGACCTGCGTCGCCGGGTGCCGTTCGAGCAGGGCGCGTGCGGCCTCGATGCGCTGCCGGGCCACGAAGACCGGCGCGCCGGTGGCATGGTGGATCAGCGCGGGTTCGTCGCCGACGTCCTGCGGATCGCTGTCAGCCTGGACTTCACGGCAGTCGTCGGTGCGGCGGCCATAGCCGCGCGACACCACACCCACCCGCAGGCCACGCGCCTGAAGGTGGCGCACGACGGCCATCACGACCGGTGTCTTGCCGGCCCCGCCCGCGATCACATTGCCGACCACGATCACGGGAACCGGCACGCGTCCGGTTTTCTGCCAACCCCATCGGTAGAAGGTGCGCCGCAGCGCGAAGAGGGCGCCGTAGACCTGCGACAGCGGCCACAGCAGGCAGGCCAGCGCACCGCGGCGCAGCCAGGCGTCCTGCAGCCGCGCGCCGGTCGACACTCAGTGACCGGCCTGGGCCGTCGACTGGGCGGCGAAGGTGATCTGCATCAGGCCGGCGCGGCGCGCGGCCTCCATCACCGTCACCACGGCCTGGTGCGGGCTGGCGGCATCGGCGCTGATGATCACGACGCTGTCCTTGCCGCCGGTGGCGGCGGCGCCGAGCGCGGCGGCCACGGTGTCGACGCTGCGGTCCGCCAGCGGCGACTTGTTGATCACGTAGCGGCCGTCGGCCGACACCGCCACGATCACCTCTTTCGGGTAGTCGCGCTGGGCGTCGACGTCCGCGGTCGGCAGCCGCAGCTGCATCTCGGTGAACTTGCTGTAGGTGGTCGACAGCATCAGGAAGATCAGCACGACCAGCAGCACGTCGATGAACGGGATCAGGTTGATCTCCGGCTCGTCGCGCGCGCCGTGGCGAAACTGCATGCGGCCCCGCGTGCTCATTTGCGCAGGGCGTTCAGGTGACGGGCAAAGCGCTCGCCCGAGAGTTCGAGGTTCAGCAGGTACTCGTCGACGCGGCTGCGGAAGTAGCGCCAGAAGATCAGCGTGGGAATGGCCACGATCAGGCCGAAGGCCGTGTTGTACAGCGCGATCGAAATGCCGTGCGCCAGCTGCGCCGGATTGCCCGAACCGACGGCACCGCTACCGGGCGACTGCGAGCCGAAGATCTCGATCATGCCGATCACCGTGCCCAGCAGGCCGAGCAGCGGCGCGGCCGAAGCGATGGTGGCCAGCGCTGGCAGGTAACGTTCGAGCTTGTGCGCCACGGTGCGGCCCGAGGCCTCCATGGCGGCGCGCAGGTCTTCTTCGGTGCAGCGCGGGTTGGCGTTCAGCGCGCGCAGGCCGGCGGCCAGCACCTGGCCGAGCATGGAGTTACTTTCCAGTTTGGTCACGACATCGGGGCCGGGAACCGCGCCGCGCGACACGGTGATGGTCTCGTCCAGCAGCTTCGGCGGCAGGACCTTGACGGTCTTGAGGCTGGTGAAACGTTCAATGACCAGCGCGAGTGCGATGACCGAACAGGCGAGCAATGGCCAGATTGGCCAGCCCGCGGCAACAATGATGGAAAACAAGAAAATCCTCCGGCCCGTAGACTGCAAATGCGCGGCGATTATCCACCGAGCCACCCTCGGCTCGCGGCTTGTTTGCGTGTCGGCAAGGACGCACAGATTCTGTGGATAACTTTGTGATTAACCCATCGCGCAATGTCTCCGAACCCGCATGGGACGGGCTTTCCGTTAGATCGATTGAATTTTGAGCAGCACTTTTTTTAATGAAATCAACAGCTTGCACGAGAACTCGTGCATCTGTTCCACCATACCCCTCCAAAGTGGGGGGCGCGACGCCCGTTGTGGAAGAGTGGCGCTCGGTGGGGGAGGGGCGCAATGAGCTTCAGGGAGCCGAATGCCGTGCCCGGGCCGCGCGTGTGGGCCGTGGGCGCGCTGTGCCGCGCGGTGGCCGATGCGCTCGATGCGCGCTTCAACCCGGTCTCGGTGCGCGGAGAAATCTCGGGTTTCTCGCGTGCATCGAGCGGTCATTGCTATTTCTCGCTCAAGGACGAATCCGGCCAGCTGCGCTGCGCGATGTTCCGTGGCGCGGCGGGTCTGCTCGACTTCACGCCGCGCGACGGCGACCAGGTCGAAGTGCGCGGCCGGCTGGCGGTGTACGAGCCGCGCGGCGACCTGCAACTCGTGGTCGAGAGCCTGCGGCGGGCGGGGCAGGGCGCGCTGTTCGAGCAGTTCCTGCAGCGCAAGGCACGCCTCGAGGCCGAAGGTCTGTTCGACCCCGCGCGCAAGCGGGCGCTGCCGTCCATGCCGCGCGCCGTGGGCGTCGTCACCTCGCAGGGGGCCGCGGCGCTGCATGACGTCGTGACCGCGCTGCGGCGGCGCGTCCCACATATTCCCGTGGTGCTGGCGCCGTCGGCAGTGCAGGGCGCCAGCGCGCCGGGCGACCTGGTGCGTGCCTTGCAGTCGCTGTACACGCTGGAGCCGGCCGTCGACGTGATCCTGCTGGTGCGCGGTGGCGGCTCCATCGAGGACCTCTGGGCCTTCAACGACGAGACGCTGGCGCGCACCATCGTGCAGAGTCCTGTGCCGGTAATCAGCGGCGTGGGGCACGAAACCGATTTCACCATCGCCGACTTCTGCGCCGACCTGCGCGCACCGACGCCGACGGCCGCCGCCGAACTCGTCAGCGCGCCGCGCGACCTGTGGCTCGGCGCGCTCGACCTGCTTGACGAACGGCTCGGCGATGCGCTGGGCGGGCGGCTCGACGTGCTCGGCCAACGGCTGGACCAGGCGGCCGCGCGGCTGGGCCGCCCATCGGGCCTGGTCGCGCGCCAGCAGTTGCGGCTGGCGCACCACGCGCAGCGGTTGCATTACGCGGTGCTGTCGCGCCGGGAGCGATTGGCGCAGGTGCCGCAGGCCATCGCCACCGATTTCTCCGCGAAATTCGCGCGTTCGCTGACGCAGCGGCGCGAGCGGCTCGAGCGCGTGGCCCTGCGCCTGCGCCTGCTCGACCCGGCCCTGGTGCTGCAGCGCGGCTATGCCTTGCTGACCGACGGCGAAGGCCGCGCGGTCGTCAGCGCAGGCAGCCTGCAGGCCGGCGATGCCGTGGTCGCGCGCCTTTCGGATGGCTCGGTCGACCTGACCGTGACGCCCGGCGGCGCGACGGGAACGCGTCTGACGCCGCCCCCCTGATTACTTCCTAGAATCCTTCATTCCCCACAACCAACCCACGAGAAAAAACCATGGAACATGTGCTCCCACCCCTGCCGTACGCCATCGACGCGCTGGCCCCCGAGTATTCGAAGGAAACGCTCGAGTACCACCACGGCAAGCACCACAACGCCTACGTGGTGAACCTGAACAACCTGCAAAAGGGCACCGAGTTCGAAGCGATGACGCTCGAAGAGATCGTCAAGAAGTCCAGCGGCGGCATCTACAACAACGCCGCCCAGATCTGGAACCACACCTTCTTCTGGAACTGCATGAAGCCTCAAGGCGGCGGCGCACCCACCGGCGCGCTGGCCAAGGCCATCGACGCCAAGTGGGGCAGCTACGACGCCTTCAAGGAAGCCTTCGTGAAGTCGGCCGTGGGCAACTTCGGCTCGGGCTGGACGTGGCTCGTGAAGAAGGCCGACGGTTCGGTGGACATCGTGAACACCGGCGCCGCCGGCACGCCGCTGACCACCGCCGACACCGCGCTGCTGACGGTGGACGTGTGGGAGCACGCGTACTACATCGACTACCGTAACCTGCGCCCGAAGTTCGTCGAGACCTTCCTGGCCAAGCTGGCCAACTGGGATTTCGCGGCGAAGAACTTCGGCTGAAGCCGGACCTGGCGCTCGCCATAAAAAAAGCCGACCTGCGGGTCGGCTTTTTTACGGGCGCTCAATTGCTCAGCGCTTGGCGGCCGAGAAGAGCTCTCCGCCGAGCTTGGCACCCTTTTTGATGTTCTTCTTGGCGAACCAGCCCTGGTTCATCTCGAGCACGTAGCGCACCGGCTCCTCGGAGCAGTGCGAGTTCTCGGTCATCGGCTGCATGTCGACCAGATTGACGATGCGGCCATCGTCGGCCACGAAGGCGGCGGTCAGCGGCAACAGGGTGTTGCGCATCCAGAAGCACTGCGTGGCCGGCTGCTCGAAGACGAAGATCATGCCTTCGGCCTGCGGCATCGTCTTGCGGAACATCAGGCCGATCTCGCGCTCGCGGGGCGATTGCGCCACCTGCGCATCGATCTTGTAGAGGCCGACCGACAACTGCGTGCGTGCCAGATCGGTTTGGGGTTGCGGTTGGATTTGCTGCTGCGCGTGGGCCGGCGCCAGGAAGGACGCGGACACCAGAAGCAGCGCGGCGAGACGCTGAAACATCGGATGACTCTTTCGGGGCCGCGACACACGAGGTCGGCCCGTGACCAATAAAAATGCCCGCTGGAGCGGGCATTGCCGGGAGCTTGAAAGCTTACACCTTCTTGGCGGCGGCCGCGTGGGCCTTGGAGACGTGACGCACCTTGTGCTTCTTGACCGTGTGCTTGGCCTTGGCCTTGTGGACGGCGGGAGCGGCCGGCGCTGCGGGAGCGGGTTCGGCGGCTTGGGCGAATGCACCGGCTGCGAAGAGGCCGGCGACCAGGGCTGCGATCAGCTTGTTCATGAGAAATCCTTTGAGATTGTTGATATGGATCACCTCCCTGCGGAAGGCCTCCATTCAACGGACCTCAAGAACCCCGGTTGACAGTGGTTGAACAAAACTGCGAACGAAAAAAAGCGCTCCGGAGAGCGCTTTTCTTAAGGGGACAGACCAGCTTACTTGGCGCCGGGCATGTCAGGCGTGCCGCCTTGGGTGGCCTTGCGCTTCACGCTGCCGTCCTTGTTGCGGCGACGATCGTCGCGGGTCTTGGCGCGCTTTTCGCCAGCAACGCCAGCCTTGTCGGCACCGAAGGCGCCGCCTTCAGGCGTCTTGGCGATGTCGCCAGCAGCGGGAGCCACTTGACCAGCGGGCTTGGCTTCCTTCTTGGCTTCAGCGCGAGCTTGCGGCTTGCTGTTGGTCGCGTTGCCTTGTTCGGGCGTGGTACCGGCCGGGTTCTGGGCGTACGCGCCAGCGGCGAACAGGCCAGCGATCATGACTGCGAGAAGTTTGCTCATTGATGATTCCTCTATCGAGAATTGGTTGGAAACGCCTCCCGGCGAGCAGAAGGTCAGCCAGTAACGGGCTCTATCGCCCTACGGTTGACAATTGTCCGCTGATGGGTTGCGTCTAAAATGTACAGCGATTTGTTAGCGCGCTGTACAGCGATTCTCCCTCGCTGTCTGAATTCGCAGACAGTCGTTCGAATTACGTCACTCCCGGAGTCAAGCCCCCTCATGTCCAGCTATCAGCACATCAAAGTCCCGACCGAAGGCCAGAAGATCACGGTCAACGCTGACAATTCGCTCAATGTGCCCGATCAGCCGATCATTCCGTTCATCGAAGGCGACGGCACCGGGCTGGACATCACGCCGGTGATGCTCAAGGTGGTGGACGCCGCAGTGGCCAAGGCCTACGGCGGCAAGAAGAAGATCCACTGGATGGAAGTCTACGCCGGCGAGAAGTCGACCAAGGTCTACGGCCCCGACGTCTGGCTCCCCGAGGAAACTCTGCATGCGGTGCGCGACTACGTGGTGTCCATCAAGGGCCCGCTGACCACGCCCGTCGGCGGCGGCATCCGCTCGCTGAACGTGGCGCTGCGCCAAGAGCTCGACCTGTACGTCTGCCTGCGGCCCATCCAGTACTTCGAAGGCGTGCCCAGCCCGGTGCGCGAGCCGCACAAGACCAACATGGTCATCTTCCGCGAGAACTCGGAAGACATCTACGCCGGCATCGAGTTCGAAGCCGAAAGCGACAAGGCCAAGAAGCTCATCAAGTTCCTGCAGGACGAGATGGGCGTCAAGAAGATCCGTTTCCCCAACACCTCGGGCATCGGCGTCAAGCCCGTGTCGCGCGAAGGCACCGAGCGCCTCGTGCGCAAGGCCTTCCAGTACGCCATCGACAACGACAAGCCGAGCGTGACCCTGGTCCACAAGGGCAACATCATGAAGTTCACCGAAGGTGGCTTCCGTGACTGGGGCTACAACCTGGCCGCCAAGGAATTCGGCGCCGAGCTGATCGACGGCGGCCCGTGGATGAAGTTCAAGAACCCCAAGACCGGCAAGGAAATCACCGTCAAGGACAGCATCGCCGACGCGTTCCTGCAGCAGATCCTGCTGCGTCCCGCCGAATACAGTGTGATCGCCACGCTGAACCTCAACGGCGACTACGTCTCCGACGCGCTGGCCGCGCAGGTCGGCGGCATCGGCATCGCACCGGGTGCGAACCTGAGCGACACCGTCGCCATGTTCGAAGCCACCCACGGCACGGCCCCCAAGTACGCAGGCAAGGACTATGTGAACCCGGGTTCCGAGATCCTGTCCGCCGAAATGATGCTGCGCCACATGGGCTGGACCGAAGCGGCCGACCTGATCATCAGTTCGATGGAAAAGTCGATCGCCAGCAAGAAGGTCACCTACGACTTCGCGCGTCTGATGGACGGTGCGACGCAAGTGAGCTGCTCTGGTTTCGGTCAGGTCATGATTGACAACATGTAATTGCGATCACTGACGTCGAGAAACGTCAGACCCTTATCAAGCCCTCGAGCTTCCGAAAGGACTCGAGGGTTTTTTCTCGCCTGTCGCCCTCGCGATATCGTTAGTGAATTACCTCCTTTGTGCTCTGAACGTAAGTAGAGGCGGGCAAACATCACAGATCAATAGGCTCCGTCTTTCGTTTAACTATTGGTAGAAACTGTGCTGTGTTTGCCTCGCAGCGAGCCGCCAGAATCGCGCCCATTCCAAGAAGCATAGGGGGCGCGAAGTGGGGAAAAAGAACGCAGGAATCTGCCCGGCAACAGGGGGCCTCGCAGACGACTCGATCGAACAGGGCGTGCACGCTGCACGGCAGATCGCGCAATGACGATCTCTCGGCGAGCGCTGTTCGGCAAGCTCAACCTCACCTTGTTTCGCGGCATCGAGTCCGCCACCGCCTTTGCCAAGCTGCGCGGCAATCCCTATGTCGAACTGACGCACTGGATTCACCAGCTCTGGCAGCTCAACGACAGTGATCTGCACCGCATCTGCCGGCACTACCAGATCGACGCGCAAGCCATCGAGAAAGACTTCGCATCGGCCTTGTCCAGCTTGCCATCCGGTGCCACCTCGCTGACCGATTTTTCCAGTCACATCGAAGCTGCCATCGAGCGCGCGTGGGTACTCTCGAGCCTCGAGTTCGGCGCGCATTGCGTACGTGGTGCGTGGCTGCTTGCTGCGCTGCTTCAGACGCCGGACCTGCGGCGCGTGCTTCTTGGCATCTCGTCTGCATTCCAGAGAATCCCAGCAGACCAACTGACGGAGGCCATCGGTGCCATCGTGGCCGGCTCCCCCGAAGGGCAGGAAGGACCGCACGATGGCTCCGGGCTGCCATCAGCGCTGCCTGGCGAAGCCAGCGCCGCGCTCGCGGATGCGGCGTCGGATGGAAAGTCCGCGTTGCGGCGCTACTGCACGGATCTGACCGAGCGCGCATCTCAAGGGCAGATCGATCCGGTCATCGGCTCGCGCCATCACGGCCAAGCGACGGCAGCACGCTGAATTTTTCCCTTCGAGAAACCTGCTCCATGACCGCTCCCATCCACACCGACGCCGAGCCCACCGCCTACGCCACGCGCGCCCGCATCGAGGCGGGCGACCGGCTGTCTCCCTTCAGCGCGACAGCGCCTTGTGGCCCCAGCCTGGAATACGACGCCGAATACGCCGTCCTGCTGGCGCGCATGTCCCCGCGTGGCGATGCGCAGTACGGGCAGTTCGTCGGAGCACCCGACGCCCCGAACTGGGCCGAGATCGAACGGGACTGCCGTCGGCTGCTGTTGCGGACGCGGGACATCAATCTCTTTGTCTGGCTGTGCCGCGCGCGCACCCGGCTGGCGCAGGCGGCAGGGCTTGCGCAGTCGTTGGTGCTGCTGGTCGAGGCGCTCCGGACCTGGCCCGAAGCGGTGCACCCCCAGTTGGTGATCGAAGGCGAGCGCGACCCGGCCGTGCGCGCCAATGCGCTCGCTGCGCTGGCCGATCCGGAGGGCCTGTTGAGCGACGTGCGAGAAGTCGTCATTGCAGCCAATGCCGCGCGGCACCTGACGGTGCGTGAAGTCGAGCGCGCCTTTGCGATGCCCCGGGCGCCGGACGCAGCCAGTCCGGAGGCCATGGCGCAGCAGCTGGCAGACCTCGCGGCCGCTGCGTCGGGCGACGACCAGGCGCCGCTGCGCCTGTTGGCGCAAGCGGCCGAGGCGGCGGCGCAGATCGTCGCCTGGGCCGCCCAGCACCTGGGGCTGGACGCGCCTCCACTGCATGCGCTGGTGCGGGTGCTGGCCCCATTCCAGCGAACCGGGGCATCGGCGCCGCCTGTCGCGGCCGCAACAAGACCTGATCCGCTTCCGTCGTGGCCGGCAAGCACGCCAGCCGGTGAGGGCCTGGCGACACGCGACGACATCCTGCGTAACATTCGCAAGGCCCGGCGATGGTTCGAGAACCACGAACCGAGCAGTCCTGTCGCCGTGTTGCTCAAGCAGGCCGAACGCATGACCGGCTTGCGGTTTTCCCAGGTGGCCGATGCCATTCCACTTGATCTGCTGCGCAAATGGGATGCCGACGAGGAGGCTTCGCTGTGACGCTGATCCAGGCCAATTTCCTTGTCGTCTGCTTCGCGGTCGGCGCCGCCGGCGCCTTGCTGGGTCTCTGGGTGTTCTCGCACAGGCTCGGCAGGCAACTCGACGCGCAGCGCCGTGCCTCGGATTCGGAGCGCGAACAGGTGCGGCTGGCGATCCGCGCCGAGTTGGCGCTGCTAGGGCAGCAGCAGACCGCACATCAGAAAGCGCAACACTTGGCCCTGACGCGGTGGCAGGCAGAGCAGGATGCGCGGCGGCTGGCTGAATGGCAGGCGCTGTCGCCAGCGCTCCCCACCTTGACGGGCAGAAGAGGAGGGCCGGTTGCGCCGCCCGTTGCACCCTCACCCCTGCAGCGGCCGAGACCATTGCCACCAGTACCGGCCTTGCACGAGGATTCGGAGTTGCAGAACTCGCCAGTCCCGTTCACGCTGCCCGCCGCCGTTCACGAGGAAGCAGAGTCGGCTCCCGAGCGCGAACTCACCGACGAAGAAATTGACGCCTTGCCGCCCGATCTGCCGGTGCCGACCCGGGTGCCGGGCCGGAAATTGCCGGCGCCCAAAGGTCCTGTTCTGCGCAATCTGTAAAAAAGACCGGCAATCTGCCGGTTTTTTTACGTCTGTCTTCGTGCTGTCGTACACGCCGCATGCCTCTTGATTTGTCGAATAGGCGTCACCAAGTCTGTTGGCGTCGGCACGGTGCTTGCACGCTCTATAGAATCTTTTTCATGGCAACGAGAATTCCCAAAACTCCCAGCACCCCACCGGCGCAGAAACCGGCGGGCGACGACGGAGATTCGGTCGTTCTGGAGCGCCGCCCGCAAAAAACGGCGCCGCCCCAGATGTACCAGGTCGTCATGCTGAACGACGACTACACGCCGATGGAGTTCGTGATCGTCATCCTGCAGGAATACTTCAGCAAGGACCGAGAAACGGCGACCCAGATCATGCTCAAGATCCACCTCGATGGCCGGGGTGTCTGTGGGGTTTATTCCCGCGACATGGCGGCCACCAAGGTCAATCAGGTGATGGAGGCCGCGCAGCAGGCAGGGCACCCGCTGCAATGTGTCAGCGAACCGGTCGCGTGAACCAGTTGAATTGCACGCGCTCCAACCCATCTGAGAACTTATTTACAGCAAGGCAAAAGGAAATCACATGATTGCCCAGGAACTGGAAGTCAGCTTGCACATGGCCTTCGTCGAGGCCCGGCAGCAGCGCCACGAGTTCATCACCGTGGAGCATCTGCTGCTCGCTTTGCTGGACAACCCGAGCGCCGCAGAGGTTCTGCGCGCCTGCTCGGCGAACGTCGACGACCTGCGGGCGTCGCTCACCAACTTCATCAAGGACAACACGCCGCAAGTGGCGGGTACCGATGATGTCGACACCCAGCCCACCCTGGGTTTCCAGCGCGTGATACAGCGCGCCATCATGCATGTGCAGTCCACCGGCAACGGCAAGAAGGAAGTCACCGGCGCCAACGTGCTGGTCGCGATCTTCGGCGAGAAGGATTCGCACGCCGTGTACTACCTGCACCAGCAGGGCGTCACCCGCTTGGACGTGGTCAATTTCATTGCCCACGGCATCAAGAAGAGCGATCCGCCGGAAGCCGTCAAGGGCAGCGGCGAAGCTCCGCAAGGCGAGGGCGAAGAGGGTGGCGGCGAACGCAACGAGAAGGCCTCGCCGCTCGAGCAGTTCACGCAAAACCTCAACCAGCTCGCCAAGGACGGCAAGATCGATCCGCTGATCGGCCGCGAATACGAGGTCGAGCGCGTCATCCAGATCCTGTGCCGCCGGCGCAAGAACAACCCGCTGCTCGTGGGCGAGGCCGGCGTGGGCAAGACCGCGATCGCGGAAGGCCTGGCATGGCGCATCACCCAGGGCGACGTGCCCGAGATCCTCGCCGAGGCGCAGGTCTACTCGCTCGACATGGGCGCGCTGCTGGCCGGCACCAAGTACCGCGGTGACTTCGAACAGCGCCTGAAGGGCGTGCTCAAGTCGCTCAAGGACAAGCCGAACGCCATCCTGTTCATCGACGAAATCCACACCCTGATCGGTGCGGGCGCAGCCTCGGGCGGCACGCTCGATGCGTCGAACCTGCTCAAGCCGGCGCTCTCCAGCGGCCAGCTCAAGTGCATCGGCGCCACCACCTTCACGGAATACCGCGGCATCTTCGAGAAGGACGCGGCCCTGTCGCGTCGTTTCCAGAAGGTCGACGTGGTCGAGCCGTCGGTGCAGGAAACCGTCGACATCCTGAAGGGCCTGAAGTCGCGCTTCGAGGAACACCATGGCGTGAAGTACGCCGTGGCGGCCCTGCAGGCTGCAGCCGAGCTCAGCGCCAAGTACATCAATGACCGTCACCTGCCCGACAAGGCGATCGACGTCATCGACGAAGCCGGCGCCGCCCAGCGCATCCTGCCGCCGAGCAAGCGCAAGAAGACCATCAGCAAGACCGAAGTCGAGGAAATCGTCGCGAAGATCGCGCGCATTCCCCCGGCCAACGTCAGCAACGACGACCGCAGCAAGCTGCAGACGATCGAGCGCGACCTCAAGAGCGTGGTGTTCGGCCAGGACAAGGCACTCGAAGTGCTGGCCTCCGCGGTCAAGATGGCGCGTTCGGGCCTGGGCAAAGGCGACAAGCCGATCGGCTCGTTCCTGTTCTCCGGCCCCACGGGCGTCGGCAAGACCGAAGCCGCGAAGCAGCTGGCCTACATCATGGGCATCGAGCTGATCCGCTTCGACATGTCGGAGTACATGGAGCGTCACGCGGTGAGCCGCCTGATCGGCGCGCCTCCGGGCTACGTCGGTTTCGACCAGGGCGGTCTGCTGACCGAGGCTGTCACGAAGAAGCCGCACGCGGTGCTGCTGCTCGACGAAATCGAGAAGGCGCACCCGGACATCTTCAACGTGCTGCTGCAGGTCATGGACCACGGCACGCTGACCGACAACAACGGGCGCAAGGCCGACTTCCGCAACGTCATCATCATCATGACGACGAACGCGGGTGCCGAGACCATGAACAAGGCGACCATCGGCTTCACGAACGCGCGGCAGGCCGGCGACGAAATGGGCGACATCAAGCGCCTGTTCACGCCTGAATTCCGCAACCGTCTGGACGCCATCGTCAACTTCAAGGCGCTCGACGAACAGGTCATCCTGCGCGTGGTCGACAAGTTCCTGCTGCAACTGGAAACCCAGCTCAGCGAGAAGAAGGTCGAGGTCACCTTCACCGACAAGCTGCGCAAGCACCTGGCGAAGAAGGGCTTCGATCCGCTGATGGGCGCACGCCCGATGCAGCGCCTGATCCAGGACACGATCCGTCGTGCGCTGGCCGACGAGCTGCTGTTCGGTCGCCTGACCGACGGCGGTCGCCTCGAAGTCGACCTCGACGAGAAGGACGAAGTGCTGCTCGACATCCAGCCGATCCCGAAGAAGGAAGGCAAGTCGAAGCCCGAAGCGGAGGAAGCAGCCACGGGCTGATCCCGCCTCTCTGAGGAACGAAGTCAAAGGCCGGTAGCATTCGCTGCTGGCCTTTTTCTTTGGGCCGGCCGAAAACACTCCGCCTTCAACCGCTTTTGCCTTGATCCTCCCCGAACTCAGCCACGAATGGAAAACCGGCCTCTCCCTGGCGTGGAGCGGCTACATCGCCGTGCTGTCGATCTGGATCGTGATGCAAAAGCGCGCGCCGGTGTCCACCATGAGTTGGATCCTGTCGCTGGCGTTGCTGCCGTTCGCGGGCTTCATCGTCTATTACTTTCTGGGGCCGCAGCGGCTGCGCAAGCAGCGGCTCAAGCGCCTGCGCAACCGCGCGAACGCCCATGCGCAGGCCGACCTGGCGCGGCTGCGTGACGCCTCGCAGCATGCGCCGCCGGCACTGCAGCAGATGGCCCGGCTGGGCACCGCCGCCTGCGGCCTGCCGGTGTCGAGCGCCACGGGCGTCGAGCTGCTGTCGGGCGGTGCGCGCACCTTCGACGCGATCTTCGAGGCCGTGCGCGCGGCGCGTGACCACGTTCACCTCGAGTACTACATCTTCGAACCTGACCGCATCGGCACCGCGCTGCGCGACCTGCTGGTCGAGCGCGCGCAGGCCGGCGTGCGGGTGCGCCTGCTGCTCGACGCGCTCGGCTCCAAGCGCATAGGCCGCAAGTTCATGGCGCCGATGCACGCGGCGGGTGTGGAGGTGGCGCTGTTCCACGACACCAAGATCGGCCGGCGCCTGCGCCCCGTGACCAACTACCGCACCCACCGCAAGATCGTGGTGTGCGACGGCCGCGTGGGCTTCACGGGCGGCGTGAACATCACCGACGAGGAAGACAAGCGCACCAACCCCAAGGACGCGTACCACGACGTGCATGTGCGCATCGAAGGCAGCGCGGTGCGCTGGCTGCAGACCACCTTCCTCGAGGACTGGAGCTACGCCACCGGCGAAAAGCAGCACCGCTCCGACGCCGTGCTGGACGCGCTGCTGCCCCAGGTAGAGGCGGGCGACATCCCGGTGCAGATCGTCACCAGCGGCCCCGACAACGCCTTCGAGGCCATCCACCGCATGCACGTCGAGGCCATCCATTCGGCCACGCGCCGGGCCTGGCTCACCACGCCGTATTTCGTGCCGGGCGAGCCCGCGCTGATGGCGCTGACCAGCGCGGCGCTGCGCGGTGTCGACGTGCGGCTGCTCGTGCCGCGCCGCAGCGACTCGGCCATCGTGAGCGCCGCCGCGCGTTCGTACTTCGACGAGCTGATCGCCGCAGGCGTCAAGATCTGGGAGTACAAGGAACGCATGCTGCACTCCAAGACGCTGGTGGTCGACGACCATTGCGCGATGATCGGCACCGCCAATTTCGACAACCGCAGCTTCCGGCTCAACTTCGAGGTCTGCGCCGTGGTCTACGGACCCGCGCTGACCCAGCCGCTGGCGGCGCAGTTCGAAACCGACCTGCACAGCTCCGGCGCGGTGCGCGCCCACCGCCCGCAGACTTTCTGGCGCCGCCTCGGCGATGCCATTGCGCGACTGTTTTCTCCCTTGCTCTGAATGAACCACACCTTTCTCTGGCACGACTACGAAACCTTCGGCGCCGTGCCGCGCCGCGACCGTCCCTCGCAGTTCGCGGCCATCCGCACCGACGCCGAGCTCAACGAAGTCGGCGAGCCGCTGATGATCTATTGCAAGCCCGCGCCGGACTACCTGCCCAGCCCCGAGGCTTGCCTCATCACCGGCATCACGCCGCAGGTCTGCCTGGAGCGCGGCATTCCCGAGCACGAGTTCGCGGCGCACATCGAGCAGGCCTTCTCGCAGCCCGGCACCATCGGCGTGGGCTACAACACCATCCGCTTCGACGACGAGGTCACGCGCTTCCTGTTCTGGCGCAACCTCATCGACCCGTATGCGCGCGAATGGCAGAACGACTGCGGCCGCTGGGACCTGCTCGACGTGGTGCGCCTCACGTATGCGCTGCGCCCCGACGGCATCGAGTGGCCGAAGAAGGAAGACGGCAAGCCCAGCTTCAAGCTCGAAGACCTGGCGCGCGCCAACGGCCTGCTGCACGAGTCGGCGCACGATGCGCTGTCCGACGTGCGCGCCACCATCGCGCTGGCGCGGCTCATCCGCGACAAGCAGCCCAAGCTCTTCGACTTCGCCTTCGGCTTGCACAAGAAGGACCGCGTGGCGATGGAGCTCGGCCTGCCCGCGATGCGCGAGACCGCCAAGCCCTTCCTGCACGTGTCGGGCATGTTCCCGGTCGAGCGCGGCTGCCTGGCCGTGATGTGGCCGCTGGCCAGCCACCCGACCAACAAGAACGAGCTGCTGGCCTGGGACCTGTCGCAAGACCCGAGCGAGCTGCGCGACCTCGACGCCGAGACGCTGCGCCTGCGCCTGTTCACGCGCACCGCCGATCTGCCCGAAGGCATGACGCGGCTGCCGATGAAGAGCGTGCACCTGAACAAGTCGCCGATGGTGGTCGGCAACCTGCGCACGCTGGCACCGGCCATGGCCGAGCGCTGGGGCGTCGACATGGACACCGCCATGCGCCACGCCGCCATCGCGCGCGACCTGCCCGACATGAGCGCCATCTGGTCGCAGGTTTTTTCCCGCCCGAAGGAGGCGACGCCCGATGTCGATGAAGACCTCTACGGCGGCTTTGTCGGCAACGGCGATCGCCGTCGCCTGAACCAGCTGCGCGGCCTGTCGCCCGAGGGGCTCGCCAAGGAGCGCGTGGCCTTCGACGACGGGCGGCTCGAGGAAATCCTCTTCCGCTACCGCGCACGCAACTGGCCCGAGTCGCTGAACGAGGAAGAAGCCGAGCGCTGGGAAGCCCTGCGCGTGGCGCGCCTGTTCAAAGGCGAGGGCGGGGCGCGCACCATCGAGGCGCTGTTCAGCGAAGTCGATGCGTTGTCCGAGAACGCCGACGAGCGCGGCGAGGAAATCCTCGGCGCGCTGTACGAGTACGCCGAGTCGATCGCGCCCGAGGCCTGAACCAAGACCGAGGGCCGGCATGAACAGCGTCGCACGCCACAGACTGTTTCGCGCAGGCGTGGCGGCCGCGCTGGCCGCTGCGGGGCTTGCAGGCTGCGCCGCAGGGCCGTCCGGCCACTGCGCCGCGGGCTTCGAGGCCTTCGAGCGCTACACCCTCTATTTCGGCCGCGCCATCCCCACGGGCGGTCAGGTGTCCGACGCCGACTGGGCCGACTTTCTCGACACCCGCGTCACACCGGCCTTTCCGCAAGGCTTCACCGTGCTCGACGCCGCCGGCCAGTGGCGTGGTGCGTCGGGGCAGGTGGTGCGCGAGCCCTCGAAGCTGGTCGTGCTGCTGCACCCGCGCGACACGAAGGCCGACACGGCCATCGCTGCGTTGATCGACACCTACCGCCAGCGCTTCGCGCAAGAGGCGGTGTTGCAGGAAAGGCAGTCCATCTGTGCCCGTTTCTGAAGCCGCTCCTACCGTTCGCCGTCTGGTTCCCGCCGATGCGCCGGCCTACCGCGCGCTGATGCTCGACGCCTACGCGCGGCACCCCGAAGCCTTCACCTCCACGGTCGAAGAGCGCGCCCGCATGCCGCCGACGTGGTGGGAGACGCGCCTGCGCACGGACGCCGATGCGGTCGAGGTGGTGTACGGCGCCTTCGATGCCGCCGGCGCGCTGATCGGCGCGGCGGGGCTAGGCCGCGAATCGCGGCAGCGCACGCGCCACAAGGCGACCTTGTTCGGCATGGTGGTGGCGGAATCGGCACGGCGCGCGGGTGCCGGGCGACAACTCGTGCGGGCCTTGCTCGCGCATGCATGCACGCTCGACGGCGTGCGCGTGGTGCAACTGACGGTGACAGAAGGCAATCGCCCGGCGCAGGCGCTGTACGAACGCTGCGGCTTCCAGGTCTTCGGCGTCGAGCCGATGGCCACCGTGCTCGATGGCGCGTTCTCGTCGAAGGTCCACATGTGGTGCGACCTCGACGCGACACCGTCTTCGACTTAGTCGCCGCGCTCGCGCACCATCAGCAGCGCGGGCCCGTCGGGCGTGACCACTTCGCCGAGCGCGCGGAAGCCGGCCTTGGCGTAGCTGCGGATCGCGCGGGCGTTGCGCGGCGACGGATCTGTCTGGATGCGCGTCACCGCCGGGTCGGCGAACAGCTGGTCCGTGAAGGCACGCACCATCGCGCTGCCGAGTCCGCGATTCAATTGGTCCGCCTGAGCCAGGAACTGGTCGATGCCGCGCGCACCCGGATCGCGCTCGTCTTCCCACCAGCCGTCGCCCGAGCCCATCACGACGTACGACTGGATGAATCCCAAGGGCTGCCCGTCGCGCAGCGCGATGTAGCCGCGGTCGGGCGACTCGGCCGCCAGCATCGGCGTGAAGTCGGCCTCGACCTCGGCGAGCGTCGGCACGGGCGTCCACCATTCGGCCACGTGCGGGCGGCACAGCCAGTCGTGGAGCATCGCGAAATCCGTGGCGTGCAGCGGGCGGAACGAAATCGAATGCATGGCGTGCGTCCTAGCAGGAGATCCGGTCGACGATGTCCTGCGCCAGCGAGGCGATGGTCAGCGGCGCGCAGCCTTCGGCGTTGTTGCTCACGGTGACGAAGGCGTTCTGCCCGGCGCCCGTGGTGCCGGCGATCACCTTGGCCAGCGCGGCGCGGGTTTCGGGGTCGGGGTCGAGCACCTTGTCGAAGGCGCCGTAGAGTTTTTCGGCATCTTCGTAGCCGAAGCGGCCGTGGCGGCGGTGCAGGTTCCAGCGGCACACCAGCGGCCCGGGCCACAGGGCGCGCAGCATCGGCAGTTGGTCCTCGATGGGCGGCATCTTCGCGTGCAGGCCCATGCAGAAGGTCGCGCCCACGCTGCGCAGCATGTCGGCGAAGGCGGGGCACAGCAGCTGCGGGTCGCGCACCTCGACCGCGAGCACGGCGTCGGGTGCGATCGGCTTCAGGTCGGGCATCGCCGCCAGCATGGCGCCGATGCGTGCGATCAGCGCGGGCTGGTCGGCCAGCAGGTGCGCGGGGATCGGGCTCAGCTGGAACACCAGCGCGCCGATGCGGTGGCCCAGCCCGTCGAGCGCCGGCTGCACGAACTCCTGCAGCGCGATCTCGTGGCTCAGGAACACCGGGTTGGCCTGCGTGCCGCGGCCGCTTTCATCGCGCACGGTGGCGTCCGTCACGAGGCTCGGGGCCTTCACGACGAAGCGGAAGTCGTCCGGCACCATGGCCGCGTAGCGCGCGTACTGGCTGGCGGTGAGGGCGCGGTAGAAGTTGCGGTCCAGGCTCACGGTGCGCAGCAGCGGGTGCTGGGCGAGCGCCGACAGGCCGTTCTTCGAGAGCACGGTCTCGGCGTAGTCGCCGTCCCAGACCAGGCCGGCCCAGCCCGGGTAGCTCCACGACGAGGTGCCCAGGCGCAGCTGCGGTGGCAACTCGGCGGCGAGGGCGACCAGCGCCGCGTCGGGTGCCACGGGCTTCACGGTGGCGCCGCGCAGCTTCTTCGGCGAAAGCGCCGGCGCGTCGGCCGCTTCAGCCGGGCGCGGAAGTTCGGGGAGGTCGGAAAAGAGGGAGTCCTGCACGTCAGCCATGTCTGGGTCGGCATTTTCGGCCAAGCGGGGAGGCCCGTCGGCGCCGGGCACAATCCGCGCCATGACACAGTGGTTGCGTACGCGGGGCGGTTGGTGGCTGGCTTGGGTGGTGCTCACGGCCGCCGGCGCCGTGTGGTTCGCGCGCGCCGAGCTGACCCGGCTCCAGCAGGATTTCGAGACCGACGCGCGCATTGCGCACCGCCTCATGAGCCAGCAGGTGGTGCAGTACGACGCCGTACTGGCCACGCTCGCGCTGCTGGAGCCCAACGCCGGCGCCGACTACCCCGAGCGTCGCCTGCCGTCGGTGTACTCGTCGATCCTGCGCGTGCAACGGCGTGCGGCCGACGAGCCCTGGCCCGATGCCGAACACGCCGATGCGCTGGCCGCCGCCGAGGCCCGCTCGCGCGCCGAACGCCGCGCCGACCTGGCCGTGCTCGACCTCGCGCATGGCCGCTACCAGCTCGTGATCGGCTCGGAGCCGCTGAGCTATGCGCTCGAGATCGACCTCGTCGGCTCGGTGCCCTGGCGCGACTGGCCGATGAACCCGCAGCGCAGTCCCGTGCGACTGGTCCTGCAGCGCGACGGCCAGCAGCTGGTGCTGCAACACGGCCAGTCGGCCGAACATGGCTGGCGCTACAGCCTGAGCAAGGAACTGGCGTCGCCGAGCCAGCCTTTCGAGTTGGTGGCCGAGCGCCAGGTCGGCTGGGCCGAGCTGCCGTGGCGCACCATCGGCGGCTGGGCGGTGGCGATGGCGCTGCTGCTGGCGGGCCTGTGGGCCGCGCAGCGCCAGCGCATCGCGCGGCGCCGCGCCGAGGAGCTGCTGCGCCTGGGCCAGGTGGCGCGCCTCAATGCGCTGGGCGAGCTGTCGGCCGGGCTGGCGCACGAACTCAACCAGCCGCTCACGGCCGTGCTGGCCAACGCCCAGGCCGCGCGCCGCCTGCTCGACGACGACCCGCCCGACCTCGCCACCGCGCGCGACGCGATGGGGCAGGCCGTCGAACAGGCCCGCCGTGCCTCGGGCGTGGTCGGCCGACTGCGCCGCGTGATCGAACGGCCCGAGGCCGGCGGCGACGTGAAGCCGCTGGTGCTGCAGGAGGTGGTGCGCAGCGCCATGCACCTGCTGGCGCCCGAGTTCGCGCGCCACGGCGTGGCGGCCCAGTTCGACGCCGGCGCGCAGGCGCCCGTGCGCGTGCAGGCCGAGGCCGTGGCGCTGGAGCAGATCGTGCACAACCTGCTCATGAACGCGATGCAGGCGCTGGACCTCGTGCCCGCGGCCGAGCGGCGCCTCGTGGTCTCGGTCGGCCGCAACGGCGAGGAGGGCGTGCTGACCGTCACCGACAACGGCCGCGGCATCGCGCCCGAGGCGCTGCCGCGCCTGTTCGAACCTTTCTTCAGCACGCGCGAAGGCGGCCTGGGCCTCGGCCTGAGCCTGAGCGAAACGCTGGCCAGCGGCATGGGCGGCAGCCTGAGCGCCGCCAATGCCTCGCCGCGCGGTGCGCGCTTCACCTTGCTGCTGCCGCTGGTGGCACCTTCGACATGACCACGCCAACCACTGCCGACCAGCCGCAATCGCCCCTGATCCACCTGATCGACGACGACCAGGCCGTGCGCGACAGCCTCTCGCTGCTGATCGGCACGGTCGGCCTGCGCGTGCAGGGCTGGGCCGATCCGCAGGCCTTCATCGACGGCTTCGACCGCGCGAGCGTCGGCGCCATCGTGCTGGACGTGCGCATGCCCGGCATCAGCGGCCTCACGGTGCTCGACCGGCTGGTGACGCAGGGCGTCGACCAGCCCGTGATCATGCTGACCGGCCACGGCACGGTCGAGATGTGCCGCCGCGCCTTCAAGGCCGGCGCGGCCGAGTTCCTGGAGAAGCCGGTGGACGACGAGCAGCTGCTCGAAGCCCTGCAGCAGGCCGTGCGCCAGCATGTGCGCACGCGCGAGCGCTCGCAGGCCGACAACGCCGCGCGCGAGCGGGTGGCGCAGCTGTCGGAGCGCGAGCGCGAGGTGCTGGCCTTCATCGTGCAGGGGCTCACCAACAAGGAGATCGCGCGCGTGCTGGCGCTGTCGCCGCGCACCGTCGAAACCCACCGCGCCAACCTGTTCGCCAAGCTCGACTGCGACTCGCTGGCGCAGCTGATCCGGCGCTACGCCGTGCTGGCGTCGGACGCGGGAGAAGAGGGCGCTCCGTAGTTCTACGGAGGGCCGGGCGTAGCCGTACGAATGGTTGCAGCGGACCGTATTTTTTACAGTGACACCGTGGTCGGCACAGGCCGGCACGAACCCTCTCATCACTGGAGAAACAACACATGCAATCGATCATCCGCGTTGGCGGTCTCGCCGTTCTGCTCGCTGCTTCCGTCGCCCAGGCCCAGACGCCGGCCCCCGCTGTTCGCACCGAGAAGAACATCTCGCTCGCACTGGCCAACCAGATCGCCGCAGAAACCGTGGCCGCCTGCGCCGCCAACGGCTACAACGTGGCCGCCACCGTGGTCGACCGCGCCGGCACCGTGCGTGCCGTGCAGCGCGCCGACAACGCCGGCCCGCACACGCTGTCGTCGAGCGAACGCAAGGCCTGGACCTCGGCTTCGGCCAAGAGCCCCACGCAAGCCATGATGGAAGGCGCCCAGAAGAACCCCGGCGCCGCCAACCTCGTGTACCTGCCGGGCTTCCTGCTGCTGGGCGGCGGCGTGCCGATCAAGTCGGGCAACGAAGTGATCGGCGCCGTGGGCGTGGGCGGTGCGCCCGGTGGCCACCTCGACGAGCAGTGCGCCAACGCCGCGCTCGAGAAGGTCAAGGGCCAGCTCTGATGACGGCGCGCGGTCTCTGGTCGGCGGTGCTCGCCGCCGCGATCGGCTGGAGCGCCGCGCCCGGCGCGGCGGCCCAGGTGCCGCCGCTGGCCGCCGAAGTGCTGGCCTACGAAGGCCTGCACCGCGCCGCCTGGCACGGCGACCTGCCCAAGCTCAAGAGCCTGATCGCCTCCGGCGCCAGCCTCGATGCGCGCGACGCGCGCGGCCGCACGCCGCTGCAGGTCGCCACCTACGCGCGACAGCGCGACGCCGTGACGCTGCTCGCCAAGGCGGGCGCGAACATCGACCTGCTCGAAGACGACCGCTACGACGCCGTGACCATCGCGGCCGTGGCCGACGACGTGACCACGCTCACGCTGCTGCTGCAACTGGGCGCCAAGCCCGGGCAGGTCACCAGCCGCTACGACGGCACCGCATTGATCGCCGCCGCGCACCTGGGGCACGACGAGGTCGTGCGCCGGCTGGTCGCGGCCGGTGCGCCGCTGGACCACGTGAACAACCTGCACTGGACGGCGGTGATCGAATCGATCGTGCTCGGCGACGGTGGCGCACGCCACCAGCGCACGCTGGCCGCGCTGATCGCCGGCGGTGCCAACCTGCAACTGGCCGACCGCCAGGGCCTCACGCCGCTGCAGCTCGCAAAGGCGCGCGGCTACACCGCGATGGTGAAGCAGCTCGAAGCGGCACGCGCCAAGTAGCCTGCCGCACCGCAAGCCGGGGGCGACTCGGGGACAATCGGACCTCCCCACGAGGAACCCGCCCCATGTACATGCCTCCGCAGTTCAACGCCAAGGACCCGGCCGTCGCGCTGGGCCTCATGCGCGACCACCCCTTTGCCAACCTGATCTCGAACGACGACGAGGGCCTGCCCTTCGTCACGCACCTGCCCATCGTGGCCGAGCAGCGCGAGGGCGATGCGCTGGTGCTGCTGGGGCACTGCGCCAAGCCCAACCCGCACTGGCGCTACCTGCAGGCGCGGCCGCGCGCGGTGGTGGTGTTCCAGGGGCCGCACGCCTATCTGTCGCCCTCGGTCTATCCCGACTTGGCGCGGGTGCCGACGTGGAACTACCTCGCGGTCCATTGCACCGTCGAAGCTCGGCTCGTCGAGACGCCCGAGGCCAAGGACGCGCTGCTCAAGAAGCTCATCGGCGACCACGAGCCGGCCTACGCCCAGCAGTGGAAGGACCTCGGCGAGGAGTTCCAGCGCAAGATGCTGGCCGGCATCATGGGCTTCGAGCTGCACGTGACGGCGCTGCAATGCAAGATCAAGCTCAACCAGCACCGGCCCGAATCGCATGCGGCGATGCGCGAGGTCTATCGCGCGGGCTCGGCCGACGAGCAGGCGCTGGCCGTGTGGATGGACCGGCTCGGCATGGCCGTCGCACCGGAGGCGCGCTGAGATGCGGATGTTCGGTTTGATCGGCCTCGTGCTCGCGCTGGTGGTGGTCGGGCTGCTGGCGAAGCAGCAACTCTCCCGCACCGCCATCGCCAAACAACCGACCGTGCCCGGCGCGTCGGCCCCGGCGGCCGTCGATGCACGCACGCAGGCGCAGCAGGTCCAGCAGCAGGTCCAGCAACAGGTCCAGCAACAGGTCAAGGACGCCCTCGACGCCGCGGCCCAGGCCCGCAAGATGCCCGATGACAACTGAGCCGGCCGCATCGACATCGGACGCGCACTGGATGGCGCTCGCGCTGCAGGAAGCGCAGCGTGCGGCCGACGCAGGCGAGGTGCCCGTGGGCGCGGTGCTGGTGAAGGACGGCCAGGTCATCGCGACCGGCCGCAACACGCCCGTGGCGCAGCACGACCCGAGCGCGCACGCCGAGATCAACGCACTGCGCGCCGGTGCCGCCGCGCTCGGCAACTACCGGCTCGACGGCTGCGAGCTGTTCGTCACGCTCGAGCCCTGCGCGATGTGCGCGGGCGCGATGCTGCATTCGCGGCTGGCGCGCGTGGTGTTCGGCGCCGCCGACCCCAAGACCGGCGCCGCGGGCTCGGTGCTCGATCTCTTCGCCGAGCCGAAGCTGAACCATCACACGCGCGTGCGGGGCGGCGTGCTGGCCGACGACTGCAGCGCATTGCTGCAGCGCTTCTTCCAGCAACGCCGCAGCGTCGCACGCGCGCAAGCCGAGCCGCTGCGCGACGATGCCTTGCGCACGCCCGCCCAACGCTTTGCCGCGCTCAGCGATTTCGGCTTCGCTCCGCATCACGTCCAGGACCTGCAAATCCTGCAGGGCTGGCGCCTGCACTGGGTCGACGAGACCGGCCCGGCCGGCAGCGACGGCCGCGTGGCCGATTGCCTGTGCCTGCATGGCCCGGGCGAGTGGGGCTACTTCTTCCGCCACCTCGTCGGCACGCCCGGCCTGCGCACGCTGGTGCCCGACCTGATCGGCTTTGGCAAGAGCGACAAGCCCAAGCGCGAAGCCACGCACCGGCTTGACTGGCATCGCGACGTGCTGCTGGCCTGGCTCGACCAGGTGCATCCCGAACCACTCGCGCTGGTGCACAGCGAGGGGGGCGATGAACTGGCAACGCTGCTGCAAACGGCGGCGCCGGGCCGCTTCAGCGCGACGCTAACCGCACCCGACAGCGGCGTGCGCGCCAAGGACGCCTGGCGCGCGCCGTTCCCCGACCGGGGCTACGAAGCCGCGCTGCGCGCGCTCGGTCCGCGTGCCGCATCGGGCGGGCCGGACAACGCGCAGGCCGCCACCCTGGCCCGGCAGATCCGGGACGCAATGGGATACTCGACGACGTGACGTCCAAACATATCTACATCTATTCCCCCTCCAGTGCCATCCGCGACAAGGCCGCCTTCCGGCGCGGCGTGGCGCGGCTGAAGGCCCTGGGCCATGAAGTCGAAGTCGATGAAGCCGCGCTCTCGGCGCACCAGCGTTTCGCGGGCGACGACGCCACCCGGCTCGCCGCCATCTCGCGTGCGGCCGCCAGCGGCGCCGACGTGGCGCTGATCGCGCGCGGCGGCTACGGCCTCACGCGCATCCTCGACGCGCTGCCGTACAAGGCGCTGGCCAAGGCCATCGACAAGGGCACCGAGTTCGTCGGCTGCAGCGACTTCACGGCCCTGCAGAACGCACTGCTGGCCAAGAACGGCGCCGTCACCTGGTCGGGTCCCGCGGTCGGCGAAGACTTCGGCGCCGAAGGCGGTGCCGACGACATCATGGAAGCCTGCTTCGACGACCTGTTGAGCGGGCAGGGCGAGGGCACCGGCTGGCGCATGCCGGCGCGCGACGCCGAACTCAAGGTCAAGCCGATCGAAGACGCCGTGCTCTGGGGCGGCAACCTCTGCGTGCTGACCAGCCTGCTGGGCACGCCGTACTTCCCGGTGGTCGACAAAGGCGTGCTCTTCATCGAGGACACCAACGAGCACCCGTACCGCGTCGAACGCATGCTCGACCAGCTGAAGCTCGCGGGCGTGCTGGCGCGCCAGAAGGCCGTCGTGTTCGGCCAGTTCACCGGCGTGCGCAACATCGCCGGCTACGACCGCGGCTTCGGCATGAACACGGTGATCGACCGGCTGCGCGCGAGCCTGAAGAAGGTGCAGGTCATTGCCGGCCTGCCGTTCGGGCACGTGCAGACCAAGGTGCTGCTGCCGGTGGGTGCGAAGGTGGCGCTGGCCGCCGAGGGGCGCGACGTGTTCCTGGTGTGGGGCCATCGGCACGGCCACCATGACCATGATCACCACGGTCACGACCATCACGGCCACGACCATTGAGCCAGCACGCAGGCGGCCACCGGTGCCGCTGCGATGCCGGCCGATCAGGCCATCACTGGTTGGTGAAACGCTGATGGACGCGCGGGCCCATCGAGCCGGGCAGGCCGCCCTTGAACATGCTGTTGATTTCTTTCATCTGGCGCCGCGCGGCCGATTCGCCGTCGATGGCGCTCAGCGCGACCATCACGTCCTGACGCAGGTACCAGAGGGTCTCGACATCGACCGCAAAGCGCACGCGTTGGCTGACGCGCTGGATCGATTGGCCGCCGCGGCCCTGGAGCACCGACAGCATCGCCGTGCGGATGCGCCCGAGCTGACTTTCCGCAACCTGCCGCGAGCCCAGGCCGGGTACGTTCAGGAGCTGAAAAAGGCGGCGAAAGAGCAGCATGTCACGAAAAGCGTATTGCCGGGAGCTGAGACGGTCGCTACCTTAAGCCTCAGTTCGCCGGGACACAAGATGTGAAACACCGTTTCTTGTTTGCAAACAACAAGCTTTAGCGGTCTCTTTTGTTGTCATTTGAATTTTGAGCGCAAAAGTATTAAAAAACTTTGGCATTCATCTGCACGATGCGCCAAGCTGGCCCCGTCGATGCAGCGTCAACAAGAAGCTTCTGCGGATCGTTCCTTGCATGTGAAGGCGCATGTCGGGGAAACTTCTCGCAGGAGCGGCGAAAGGTCCAGAGCAACCTAACCAGCGCTTGCCGCCAAGAAAAAACAGTATGGGTGTCAATTCCACAGTCGTTTTCGCGGACTTGACCGGAAGTACCAGGGTCTTCGAGGCCATGGGGAATGCACGTGCCACCGAGACCGTGACGCGGCTGACCCAATGGATCGGGCGTGTGTGCGAGGCCCACGGCGGCCGGGTCGTGAAATCGCTGGGCGATGGCGTGTTCGCCATCTTCACCAGCGGCGCCGCCGCCACGCACGCGGTCATCGAGTTGCAGCGCTACCACCAGAAGCGCCTGGCCGGCTGGCCCGTGCCGCTGCGCATGGCGCTGCAGATCGGCGTGGCCAGCGGTGATGTGGTCGAGGTCGAGGGCGACTGCTTCGGCGACGCCGTCAACCTGGCCTCGCGCCTGAGCGACCTGGCCGGCCCCGGCCAGATCTGGGTTACCGAGGCGGTGATCCAGCAACTGCACGAAGGCGCCGTGCAGCACCGCGACCTCGGGCCCATCAGCATCCGCGGGCGCACCGAGATGTCGATCGTCCACCGCATCGACTGGCAGGAAGACCTGACGAGCTTCCTCACCGTGCCGGCCGCGCTGCTGCCGGCGCGCCTGCCCGATTCCACCTTCGGCCGCATCGAACTCGCATGGCTCGATGTGCGCTCCATGTTCCGCATCGACCAGCTGCCCATCCACCTGGGTCGCGTGGGCGACGCGCAGTTCGTGGTCAACGACCCGCGCGTGTCGCGGCTGCATGCGCGCATCGAGGAGCGGCAGGGCAGTTGCGTGCTGATCGACGTCAGCACCTACGGCACCTGGGTGCGCTTCCATGGCAACGGCGGGCCGAGCCACGAGATCGCGCTGCGGCGCGACGAGTGCGTGCTCCACGGCCGCGGCGAAATCGGCCTGGGCGCGCCGCTGAGCGACTTCAGCGCGCCGACCATCGCCTTCAACACGACCGGCGACGACGTGATGCTGTCGCGCCGGGCCATCGTGAACTGAAGGCCGACTGGGAATCCCGTTCACGTTTGGCAACCAGCTGGTGCGCTTCGAGGTGCACCACGCAGGGACATGTGGCGTTGCAGGACCACGCCGGCGCCGTTCGCGCCAGGCCTGGAGCCACCATGCATTCCCCAAGTGATTCTTCTGTTTTCAGATGGGCCGCCGTCGCCGCGATCGCCGCCGGCGCGCTGCTCGCCACGGGTGCCGCCAGCGCGCGCACGAGCTGGTCGGTGCAGATCGGCACGCCCGGTGCGGTCTATGCACCGCCGTACTACGTGCCGCCGCCCGTCTATGCGTACCCGGCCCCGATCTACTACGAACCGCCACCGCCGCGGGCCTACTACCGTCCGCCGCCGCCCGTGTACTACCGGCCGGCCCCGATCTACGTCCCGCCGCGCGGGCGCCTGTACTACGGTCCCGGCTATCCCTACCGTGCGCCGAACGATGACGACGAGGATGACGACCGCGATTGACCCGCCGTCCGCAAGCTTGCAGGCATGCCAATTCTTGGCGTGAACTCTGACGAAAACGTCACATTCAGTCACATTTGTAAGATCAAAGAATTCATTTGATGCCTGCATGAGGGTTGAGGCCCGGGGCATGACACTTGCCTTGCATCGTTCAACAGGCGCGCAGAGTGCCGAAGGAGCGACAAAAAATGCAGACCAGCGTTCGGCCTTTCACCGATGTCGAGGCCGCCATTGCGGCGGTGGAGGCCCTGGACGGCGAACTCCGTAAGTTCGAGCTGGCCGTGGGGGACAACCTCCAGGACAGCATCGGCCTGCAGATGGCGCAGATCACCGACCGTGCGCTCGCACGCGGCTGGGAGCCCAGCGGCTTCATCCAGAAGGAAGGTTTTCGCCTCTACCGCTACCGCGCGATGCGCTGAAGGGCGAGGGGAGCGGAGTCAGCCCGGCGCGAGGATGCGCTCGAGCGCCCCGATGTCGATGGGCTTTTGCAGGTGGTGGTCGAACAGCACCTCGCCCGGCGCCGCATTCGCCGCGTCCCGTTCCGAAAACCCTGAAATCGCCACCAGCAGCCGCGGCGTGCCTTCGGCGGCTGTGGCACGCAGCCGGCGCGCCACCTCGGTGCCCGGAAAGTCGGGCAGGGTGAGGTCGATCAACGCCGCATCGAAGCGCTCGCCGGCCGCAGCGTCCAGCGCCTGTTGCGCCGTGTAGGTGCAGCGGGCGGTGTGGTCCTGCAGCGTCAGCAGCTCCCGCAGCAGGTCGGCCGCGGCCTCGTTGTCGTCGACGATCAGCACATTCACAGTTGTTTTCTCTCGGCATCCATTGATTGCGATCCCGCAGTATCGACGCTGTGCCTACCGGAATCCGTAACAGAGGCCTTGTTTGTTACTTCCCGCTGTCGGCCGAGGCGGGCGGTGGCTGCAGCGGCAGCTCGACGAAAAAGCGCGCGCCGTGGCCCGGTGTGCTCTCCACGCCGATGCGGCCCGCATGCAGGCTCACGATCTTGTGCGTGATGTACAGGCCCAGGCCCAGGCCGGCCGCGTGCTTGCGGCTGACGTCGGTGCGCTCGAACTGCTCGAAGATGCGCTGGTGGTCCTCGGGCGAGATGCCAATGCCTTGATCGCGCACGCTCACGACCGCCTGATCGCCGTCCTGGCGCACCGTCATCTCGACCGGCTTGCCGCCGCCGTAGCGCAGCGCGTTGGTCAAGAGGTTGGTCAGCACCTGTTCGATGCGGAACTCGTCCCACACGCCGCGCAGCGCCGGGGGCGCGTCCAGGCTGATGGTGCAGCCCGCGGCCTCGGCCTGGTGGCGCAGGTTGTCGACCACGGCGCGGGCCAGCTCGGCCAGGTCGACCGGCTTGGTCTGGATCGACAACGCGTCGCGCCGCAGCCGCGTCACGTCGAGCATGTCGTCGATGAGCCGCACCATGTTGCGGATCTGCCGCTGGTCGCGCTCGATCATGGTGGGCAGCTTCTCGGGCGAGAAGCTGTCGAGCTTGCCCTTGGACAGGTGCAGCTGCCGCAGCTGCGCCTCCAGGTAGAGCGTGTTCAGCGGCGTGCGCAGTTCGTGCGACACCATCGACATGAAGTCGTCGCGCATGCGCACCGCGCGCTCCAGCTCGCGCTGCGTGTGCTGCAGCTGCTGCACCAGCTCTTCCTGCTTGCGGTGCGCGGCGGCCAGCGATTCCATTTCGTGGCGCAGCGCCTTGCGATGCTGGTGCAGGTCGACGAACACGCTCACCTTGCTGACCACCGCGTGCGGATCGAGCGGCTTGTGCAGGAAGTCGACCGCGCCGCTTTCGTAGCCCTGGAAGGCGTAGTTCATCTCGCGCCCGGCGGCGCTCACGAAGATGATCGGGATGTGCCGCGTGCGCTCGGTGCCGCGCATCAGCTCGGCCAGCTCGAAGCCGTTCATGCCGGGCATCTGCACGTCGACGATGGCGAGCGCGAATTCGTGTTCCAGCAGCAGCGCCAGCGCGGCCTCGGCCGAACCGGCGCGGTACACCAGCCGCCCGGGCGCGCGGATCAGCGCCTCGAGCGCCAGCAGGTTCTCGGGCAGGTCGTCGACGATCAGCAGCTTGCTTTCGACCTCAATGGGCATGGGCGGGCTCCAGTAGCTGCAGCAGGATGCGCAGGTCGCGCAGCCGAAGCACGTGGTCGGGGGCGTGGCGCGCAATGGCGGCGAGGGGCATGGTGGGAACCAGGGCTTCTTTCGGGTCTTGCACGGCGGTGAGTCCGCCGGCGCGGTGGATGCGCAGCAGGCCTTCGGCGCCGTCCTCGTTGGCGCCGGTCATGAGAAAGCCGGCCACCGAGGGCCCGTAGGCGTCGGCGGCCGAGGCCATGAGCACGTCGATGGACGGGCGCGAGAACAGCACGGGCGGCTCGCAGCTCAATGAAAAGCGGCGCCCGCGCTCGATCGACAGGTGGTAGCCCGGCGGCGCGAAGTACAGGCAGCCATCCACCAGCGGCATCTTGTCGAGCGCCTCGTGCACGGGAATCGGCAGGCGCTGCGCGAAGATCTCGGCCAGGTGGCTCTCGTGCGATTCGGGCAGGTGCAGCACCACCGCCATCGGAATGCGCCAGTTGGCCGGCAGGCCGTCGAGCACCGCACTGAGCGCGTCGATGCCGCCCGCCGAGGCGCCGAGCACCACGGCCTCGACACGGCGAACCGGAAACGGACGGTGCTGCGTGCTGCCGCGCTTCATGCGACCTTGCGGTAGATGCGCTCGGCGCGCGCGTGGGCGTCGAAGCGGTCGGCGTAGCCCGAGAAGTCGATGCTTTCCTTGGAGCCCAGGCCGAGAAAACCGCGGTGCGACAGCGACTCGTGGAACAGCCCGAGCGCGCGGTCCTGCAGCTGGCGGTTGAAGTAGATCAGCACGTTCCGGCACGACACCAGCTGCGTCTCGGCGAACACGCTGTCGGTGGCCAGGCTGTGGTCGGCAAAGATCACGTCGGCGCAGAGCGACGGGTCGAAGCGCGCGGCCTCGTAGGCGGCCGTGTAGTAGTCGGAGAACGCGCTCAGGCCGCCCGCGCGCTGGTAGTTGGCCGTGTAGCCGCGGATCGCCTCGAGCGGAAAGATGCCCTGGCGCGCCTTCTCGAGCGAGGCCGGGTTGATGTCGGTGGCGTAGATCTGCGTGCGCTCGAGCAGGCCTTCCTCGCGCAGCAGGATGGCCAGCGAAAACACCTCTTCGCCCGTGCTGCAGCCCGCCACCCACACCTTGACCGACGGGTAGGTGTGCAGGATCGGCACCACATGCCGGCGCAGCGCCAGGAAGTAGGCCGGGTCGCGGAACATCTCGCTCACGGGAATGGTCAGGAACTGCAGCAGCTGGCCGAACAGCGCCGCGTCGCGCAGCACGCGGTCCTGCAACGCCGAGATGCTGGGCAGCTCGAGCTGCTCCAGCGCATACAGCACGCGGCGCTTCTGCGAGGCCGTGGTGTAGTTGCGGAAGTCGTAGCTGTACTTGAGGTAGATGGCCTCCATCAGCAGGCGCAGCTCGATCTCGGTGTCGCTCAGCGGCTGGGGCTGCATGGGGGCGGTGGCCGGGTCCTGCAGCGCGGCGGGAAGGGGCTTGCGGGTCACAGGCGCTCCATCTTCGGCATCCACACGCGCAGCAGCGAGAACAGGCGCTCCAGGTCGACCGGTTTGGCCAGGTAGTCGCTGGCACCGGCGGCCAGGCACTGGTCGCGGTCGTCCTTCATGGCCTTGGCGGTGATGGCGATCACCGGCATCTTCGCGAAGCGCGGGTCGGCGCGCAGGTGGCGCGTGGCTTCCAGTCCGTCCATCTCCGGCATCATCACGTCCATCAGCACGAGGTCGATCTCGCTGACCTGGTCCAGGCGCTCCAGCGCCTCGCGGCCGTTGCGGCCGATCTCGACCGTGGCGCCGCGCTGCTCCAGCGCGCTGGTGAGCGCGAAGATGTTGCGCACGTCGTCGTCCACCAGGAGGATGGTGCGGCCCTCGAAGATGCGGTCGCGCCCGCGCGCCGTCTTCAGCATGCCCTGGCGCTCGCTGGACAGCGAGGCCTCCACCTTGTGCAGGAACAGCGTCACCTCGTCGAGCAGCCGCTCGGGCGAGCGCGCGCCCTTGATGATGATCGAGCGTGAGTAGCGTTGCAGCTCGGTTTCTTCGTCGCGCGTGAGGTTGCGCCCGGTGTAGACGATGACCGGCGGGAACGACACGATCTCTTCCGCCGCCATGGCCTTGAGCAGCTCGCTGCCCTGCATGTCGGGCAGCCGCAGGTCGGTGATCATGCAGTCGAACACGCGCGTGCGCAGCAGCGCCAGCGCCTCCTCGCCAGAGCCGACCGCGACGATCTCGATGTCGTCGTCACCGATCAGCCGGATCACGCTCTCGCGCTGCAAGGCGTCGTCTTCCACCAGCAGCACGACCTTGACCTTCTGCGTGAGCTTTTCTTCCAGCCGGCCGAACACCTTGGTCAGCTCCTCGCGCGTGGCCGGCTTCAGCGCGAAGCCGATGGCGCCCATGTGCAGCGCGGCGGCCTGCGCGTTGTCGGCGGCCGAGACCACGTGGATCGGGATGTGGCGCGTGTGCGGCGAGTCCTTGAGCTTTTGCAGCACATCCAGGCCGGTGCTGTCGGGCAGGCGCATGTCCAGCAGGATCGCGTCGGGCACGAACTGCGTGGCCAGCTCGAAGCCGTCGGCCGCGCCGTGCGCCACCAGGCAGCGGTAGCCCAGCTCGTGCGCCAGGTCGTACAGGATGTGGGCGAACTGCGGCTCGTCCTCGATGACCAGCACGCGGCGCACCTGGTCGCGCGGGATCGAGCGGTCGTCCGCGAAGCGCGGGGCCGGCACCACGGGCGCCGGAGCAGCGGGTGCGAGCGGCGGCGGCGACAGCACGGCAGGTGCATGCGAGGGCGAGGCGCTCGACACCGACCGCAGCGTGCCCACCGGCACGGCCGGCGCCGGCATCGTCTGCGGCGCGCGCGGCGGCAGCTGCAGCGTGAAGGTGCTGCCCTGACCGGCTTCGCTCTTCACCGTCAGCGAGCCGCCCAGCAGCTGCGTGAGGTCGCGCGAGATCGACAGGCCCAGCCCCGTGCCGCCGTAGCGCCGGCTGGTGGTGCCGTCGGCCTGGCGGAAGGCCTCGAAGATCAGCTCGTGCTGCTGCGGATCGATGCCGATGCCCGAGTCGTGCACCGCAAAGGCCGCGCCGCCGTCGGCCGTGGCCGACACCGTGAGCGCCACTTCACCGCGCTCGGTGAACTTGATCGCGTTCGACAGCAGGTTCTTCAGGATCTGCTCCACGCGCTGCCGGTCGGTGACCAGCAGGGCCGGCGCGTCGGGCCGCAGCTCCAGGCGGAACTCCAGGTTCTTGTCGGTCGCGAGCGGGCGGAAGGTGCTTTCCAGGCTCTGGGCCAGCTTGTCGAGCGGCACCTCCTCGGGCACCAGCTCCAGCTTGCCGGCCTCGACCTTGGCGATGTCCAGGATGTCGTTGATCAGCACCAGCAGGTCGTTGCCCGAGGCGTAGATCGATTCCGCGAACTTCACCTGCTCCAGCGACAGGTTGCCCTGCGGGTTGTCGCCCAGCAGCTTGGCCAGGATGAGCGCGCTGTTCAGCGGCGTGCGCAGTTCGTGCGACATGTTCGCCAGGAACTCCGACTTGTAGCGGCTGGCGCGCTGCAGCTCGTCGGCGCGGTCTTCCAGGTCGCGCTGCACGCGGCGCAGGGCGGTGTTGCGCTGGTCGAGCGCCTCGGTGCGCTCGGAGAGCTGGCTGTTGGTCTGTTCCAGCTCGGCCTGCTGGTTCTCCAGCATGGCCTGCGAGGCGCGCAGGGCGCGCGATTGTTCTTCGAGCTCTTCGTTGGCGGTGCGCAGTTCTTCCTGCTGCACCTGCAGTTCCTCGTTGAGCTGCTGCGTTTCGGCCAGCACGTCCTGCAATTGCTCGCGGTAGCGCGCCGCCGCCAGCGAGGTGCCGATGTCGTCGGCCACGAGGTCGAACAGCTGCTCGCTGCGCGCGTCGGGCGTGCCCGGCAGGCCGAGTTCGAGCACACCGTTGACGGCGCCATCGGCCGCCACCGGCAGCAGCAGCACGGCCTGGGGCGCCATCTCGCCCAGGCCGGAATTCACCTTCAGGTAGTCGGCCTGCACCGGATCGATCAGCATGCGGCGCTGCTCGGCCGCCGCCTGGCCGATCAGGCTTTCGGTGGGGGAGAACACCTGCGGCGAGGCTTCGGCCTCGCTGGAGAAACCGTAGCTCGCGGCGCGGCGCAGCGGCCCGTGGCGTTCACGCACATAGAGCGCACCGACCGAGCTGCCGAGGTGGCGCGAGAAGAACGCGAGGATCTTGCGGCCCATGTCCGGCGCGCTGAGTTCGCCGACCAGCTCGCCCACCAGCTCGGTCTGCGCATTGCGCAGCCAGGCCTCCTGCGACAGCCGCTCGGCGTGCGCCGCCTGTTCACCCAGCACCACGTCGTAGCTGTCGGACAGGCGCATCAGCTGCCGGCGACCGAAGAACGCCACCAGGCCCGAGTACACCAGCGTGAACAGAAGGAACAGCCCGACCACCCACCAGCTCGTGCGGTTGGCTTCGGTGTTGCGCTGGAAGCGCAGCGTCTGCTCGGTGTCCATGAAGGCCGTGAACTCGGCGCGCAGGTCGTCGGTCAGGCGCTTACCGCGGCCCAGCCGGACGGTGGCCTGCGGATCGACGCCGTTGCGCCGCGCCTCGATCATTTCCCGTGCGAAGGTCAGCCACGACTCCTGCAGGCCGACGATGCGGTCGACGCGCTCCACCTGCTGGCGGTTGTCCGACACCTGGCGGCGCAGCGCGTCGGTGTCGGCCTTCAGGCGCGGCAGGGCGGACTGGTAGGGCTCGAGAAAACTCTCCTCGCCGGTGATCAGGAAGCCGCGCATGCCCGTTTCCATGTCGATGGAGCGGCGTTGCAGTTCGCTGGCGGCGCGCGTGACCTGGTCGGTGTGCTCGACCCAGCTCAGGCTCGTCAGCAGATACAGGATCAGCGCGACGAACGCCACGGCGCCGATCAGTCCGCCCAGCAGCGGCAGCTTGAGGTTGCGGCTGAGCAGGCGGTCGAATTCGACGGGGTCGATCGCGGAGGGAGTTTTCATGAATGCATTTGTAAGCAAAACTTGTCAAGTCTTGCCGAAAAAGCTCATTTGACCTGTCGGAGAAGGCCTCGATACCGATTTGTGTGACGTATTGCCGCATTCGGTGCTCGCTATACTGTGATTTCATCCAGTATCGGCAGCATGCCTTCCGACCTCCATTCCGCTCCGTCAGCCGCCGTTTCGGCGGCGCACGTCGTGTCCGTCAAGGCCTTGTGCGCCTTCGGCGCCAAGGCGGGCGATCTCGACCTGCGCTTCGTGCCCGCGCCCAGCGCGCTCGAAGGCATGGCCGGCCACGCGCTGGTGCAGGCCCGGCGCGGCGGCGACTACCAGAGCGAGGTGCCGCTGGCCACCACCTGCGGCACGCTGCGCGTGCGCGGCCGGGCCGACGGCTACGACCCGGCGCAGGCGCGGGTGGAAGAAATCAAGACCTTCCGCGGCGACTTCGACGCCATCCGCGCCAACCACCGCGCGCTGCACTGGGCCCAGGTGCGCTGCTACGGCTGGATGCTGTGCGAGCAGGAAGGACACGAGCAGCTGACCGTCGCGCTGGTCTACCTCGACCTGGCCAGCGGCGACGAAACCGTGCTCGAAGAGCAGCACACGCGCGACACGCTGCGCACGCACTTCGAGACCCTGTGCGCCTGCTACAGCGACTGGGCGCAGCGCGAGGCCGCGCACCGCGGCGCGCTCGACGAGGCGCTGGCGCGGCTCGAGTTTCCCCACGCCGACTTCCGCACCGGCCAGCGCGAACTGGCCGAGGCGGTCTATCGCGCCGCCGTGGGCGGGCGCTGCCTGCTGGCGCAGGCGCCCACCGGCATCGGCAAGACGCTGGCCACGCTCTTTCCGCTGCTCAAGGCGCGCGCGGCACACAAGCTCGACAAGGTGTTCTTCCTCACCGCCAAGACCTCGGGCCGGCCCGTGGCGCTCGACGCCTTGCGCGTGCTGGGGCAGGGCGGCGCCCACCGGCCGCGCGTGCTCGAACTCGCGGCCCGCGAGAAGGTCTGCGAGTACCCCGACCGCGCCTGCCACGGCGAGGCCTGCCCGCTGGCACGCGGCTTCTACGACCGCCTGCCGGCCGCGCGCGCCGAGGCCGCGCAGGTGGGCTGGCTCGACCGCGAGGCGCTGCGGCGGGTCGCGCTCGCGCACGAGGTGTGCCCCTATTTCCTGGCGCAGGAAATGACGCACTGGAGCGACGTCGTCGTGGGCGACTACAACTACTACTTCGACAGCAGCGCCTTCCTCTTCGCCAGCATGAAGGACGCCGGCTGGCGCGTCGCCGTGCTGGTCGACGAGGCGCACAACCTGCTGGAGCGTGCGCGCGGCATGTACACCGCGAAGCTCGAAGGTGCCGCGTTGGAAGAAGCGCACCGCGCCGCGCCCGCGGCCGTGCGCGGCCCGCTGGCGCGGCTGTTCCGCGAATGGGACACGCTGCAGCAGGCGCAGACCGCCGGCTACGACACCGCCGACGAGATTCCCGAGCGTTTTTTGCGCACGCTGCAGGCCGCCAACACCGCGATGGCCGAGCACTTCGCCGCCACGCCCGACGCGGCGCAGGGGCCGCTGCAGCGCTTCTTCTTCGATGCGCTGCACTTCGCGCGGCTGGCCGAGGTCTTCGACGACCACTCGGTGTTCGAGCGCACGCTGGGCGCCACGCAGGAACAGCGCGGCCTGGCCATCCGCAACCTCGTGCCCGGGCCCTTCCTCGAAGGCCGCTTCGCGGACTCGGTGTCGGTCACCTGCTTCTCGGGCACGCTCGCGCCGTTCGCGTTCTACCGCGACGCGCTCGGCCTGCCCGAAGACACGGCGCTGCTCGACGTCGAATCGCCGTTTCGCGGCCAGCAGCTGCGCGTCGAGGTGGCGACCGGCGTCTCCACGCGCTTTCGCGACCGCGCCGGCTCGCTGCGCCATGTGACGGACATCATCGGCGCGCAGTTCGAACGCCTGCCCGGCAACTACCTGGCCTTCTTCAGCAGCTTCGACTACCTGGACAAGGCCTGCGCCGCGTTCTCGCTGCGCCACCCCGGCGTGCCCGTGTGGACGCAGACGCGCGGCATGCGCGAAACCGACCGTCACGATTTCGTCGCGCGCTTCGAAGAGGGCGGGCAGGGCATCGGCTTCGCCGTGCTCGGCGGTGCGTTCGGCGAAGGCATCGACCTGCCGGGCAGCCGGCTCATCGGCGCCTTCGTCGCGAGCCTGGGGCTGCCGCAGTACAACGAACTCAACGAGATCACGCGCGAGCGCATGCAGTCGCGCTTCGGCAAGGGCTACGAGTACACCTACCTCTACCCGGGCCTGCAGAAGGTGGTGCAGGCCGCCGGCCGCGTGATCCGCACCGAGGCCGACATCGGCGTGCTGCACCTGCTCGACGACCGCTTTGCGCGCGCCGAGATCCGCGAGCTGCTGCCGCGCTGGTGGCATGTGCAGCTGGCCGGGGAGGCCGGGCAGGCCGGAGAAGGCGATGCGCGCCACCCGACGCCTTGAGCACGCCGGCCAGCCCGACCTGTTCGGCGAGGCGCCCGTGGCGGCCATCGGGGGCCTGCGCTACGAAGCGGGGTTCCTGTCGCGCGACGAGGAGGCCGGCCTGCTGCGCATCGTGCAGGGCCTGCCGCTCAAGGAGATGCGCTACAAGGAATACACCGCCCGCCGACGCGGCACCAGCTTCGGCGGCAGCTACGACTTCGACACCAACCGCCTCAAGCCCGGCGCGCCGCTGCCCGAGGCGCTGCACCCGCTGCGCGCGAAGGCGGCCGCCTGGGCCGGCCTGGCGCCCGAAGACCTCACCCACGTGCTGATCGCCGAGTACCGCCCCGGCACGCCGCTGGGCTGGCACCGCGACGTGCCCGACTTCGAGGACATCGTCGGCGTCTCGCTGTGCGGCGACGCGGTGATGCAGTTCCGGCCGTATGTGCCCGGTGCGCCCGCGTCGGGGCCGGCCGCGCTCGATGTTCTCATCGAGCCGCGCTCCGTGTACCTGCTGCGCGGGCCGGCGCGCTGGGCATGGCAACATGCCATCGCCCCGACCGAGGGCCTGCGTTATTCGATCACCTTGCGTACCCGGAGACCCCGCGCGCCATGAACCGCACCACCTTCCTCAAGCTGCTCACGCACCACCTCTTTCCCGTGCTCAAGGCCGAAGGCTTCCAGGGTTCGGGCCAGACGCTGCGGCGCATCGACGGGCCGGTGATCCACGTGTTCAACGTGCAGGGTGCGAGCGGCGGCAAGGCCTGCTACCTGAACCTCGGCGCGCACCTGGACTTCCTGCCGCCCGAGGGCGGAACGCCGGTGGCGCCCGAGGCGCTCGAAGAATCGCACTGCGTGTTCCGCGACCGCCTGGACCCACCGCCCGGCGCCGCGTTCGGATGGGCCTATGGCGAGACGAAAGAGCAGGCCGAGGAAAACGTCGAATTCATCGTGAGCGAGTGGGAAGGGCCGGGGCGTACTTTCTTCGCACGGCATGGCAGCTATCCGCAGAGCTTCGAACAGATGCTGCGCGAGACCGACCCGCACCAGATCCATGCGCGCACCGCCTTGCACTTCGCACGGATCGCGATGCACCTGGGCGACCGCGCCCGGGCACAGGCGCTGGTCGAGGCGGGGCTCGCGCGGGCGCCGGAACGCGCCACGGCCCTGAAGACCGACCTCGCGAACGTGCTGTCGGCCTGAGCGCGCACGACAGACTGCGCTGACGCGCAGCGCCTGCCTCTTCCGACCCATGGCGGCTCACAGGCGGCCAGCATGAAGGCTTCTTTCATTCCATTTGATTGAAGGAGCGCAGACATGCCACGAGGCGACAAGTCGTCCTACACGGACAAGCAGAAACGCAAGGCCGAGCACATCGAGGCAGGCTACGAGCACCGCGGCGTGGCCAAGGGCGAGGCCGAGCGCCGCGCCTGGGCCACGGTGAATGCCGAGACCGGCGGCGGCAAGAAGAGCGGTGCGGGCCGCGGCAAGGCCGAGAACCACGGGCCCTCGCGCAAGGGCGGGCGCCTGGGTGGCGCCGCCGCGGCGAACCGCACCGCCGCCGAGCGCTCGGCGTCCGCGAAGAAAGGCGCCGCCACGCGCAAGCGCAACGCCGAGAAGCGCGGCTGAGGTCGGTTGCGAATACCAGCCATATCGGCTGTCCGAAAAGAGGAATCCACCCGCCGCGCACCCTGAAAAGCGGACATTCCTTCGCCATCTGTGACGGCAGCCGGACAACTTGCATCGGCCCCGTGCCGACGCGGCCCTGCAGGAAGTCGCCAGCTTGCGCGACGTTGCCCTGAACGCACGTGCTACGCCGCCCAACCTCGGTCATTCCACCTTCTTTTTGCACGCGTTCCGGGCGTTTGCCGGGGCGCGTTCGCGTCGATACGATCCGCCGCCTTGCCCTCCAGAAAGGAACGCGCGGGTGCCTCCCTCGAACGTTTTCTCCCCCACGACCGCGCCAGCCGCCGCAGGTGCCGATGCAGCCAATGCCAACGCCGACTGGCAGCAGCGCAGCCGCCGCCACGTCTGGCACCCCTGCACCCAGAGCATCCGCCTCGAGGTCGCGCCGCCGCTGCCCATCGCGCGCGGCGAGGGCGTCTGGCTGACCGACCACGAAGGCCGGCGCTACCTCGACGCGACCAGCTCGTGGTGGGTCAACCTGTTCGGCCACGCGCACCCGGCGATCAACGCCGCGCTGAAGGCGCAGCTGGACACGCTGCCGCACGTGATGCTCGCCGGCTGCACGCACGCGCCGGCGGTCGAGCTGGCCGAGCGGCTGGCGGCGCTCACGGGCCATGCGCTGGGTCATTGCTTCTATGCCTCCGACGGTGCTTCGGCCGTGGAGATCGCGCTCAAGATGAGCTTCCATGCCTGGCGCAACGCGGGCCGCGCCGGCAAGCGCCGCTTCGTCGCGCTGCGCGGCGGCTACCACGGCGAGACGCTGGGCGCGCTGCACGTCACCGACGTGCCCGTGTTCCGCGACGCCTACGCGCCGCTGCTCGCCAGCGCGCACCTCGTGGCCTCGCCCGATGCGCGCGCCGCCCGGCCCGGTGCAGACGCCGCCGCCGTGGCGAACCGCGCGGCCGACGAGCTGGAGGCGCTCCTGGCCGCGCAGCACGACAGCATCGCCGCCGTCATCGTCGAGCCGCTGGTGCAGTGCGCCACCGGCATGGCGATGCACGACGCGGCCTACCTGCGCCGCGTGCGCGCGCTGTGCGACTGCTTCGGCGTGCACCTGATCGCCGACGAGATCGCGGTCGGCTGCGGGCGCACCGGCACCTTCTTCGCCTGCGAGCAGGCCGGCATCTGGCCCGACTTCCTGTGCCTGTCGAAGGGCATCAGCGGCGGCTACCTGCCGCTGGCGCTGGTGATGACGCGCGAGGCCATCTACCAGGGCTTCGTCGACGACGACGCCGCGCGCAGCTTTTTGCACTCGCATTCCTACACCGGCAACGCGCTGGCCTGCCGCGCGGCGCTCGCCACGCTCGATCTGTTCGAGCAGGAGGACGCGCTGAACCGCAACAAGGACCGCGCCGCACGCCTGCTGGCACGGCTGCGCGAGGGGCTCGCCGGCCAGGCGATCGACCACCTGCGCCAGCGCGGAATGATCACAGCCTTCGACGTGCGCGAGCCCGGCCCGCGCTTTGCCGAGCGCTTCCACCTCGCGGCGCGCGACCACGGCCTGCTGATGCGGCCCATCGGCGCCACCGTGTACCTGATGCCGCCGTACGCCATCGCCGACCACGAAATCGACCAGCTTGTGGACGGCACGCTCGCGACGCTGAAAGCCGTCACCACCGCATCCGGCGCCACCGCCAACGAAGGAGCCCGCGATGCTGCGCTTGCTTGAACGCCTGCAGGACGAGATCACCGCGCTCGACGCGCGCTCGCTGCGTCGCCGCCGGCAGATCGCCGAGACCGCCTGCGCGCCCGAGCAGATCCTCACGCTGGCCGGTGCCACCGCGCCGCGCACCATGCTCGGCTTCAGCAGCAACGACTACCTGGGCCTGGCCGCGCACCCCGCGCTGGCCGAGGCGCTGGCCGAAGGCGCGGCGCGCTACGGCACGGGCAGCGGCGGCTCGCATCTGATCCTGGGTCATTCGCGCGCCCATGCGCAGCTCGAGGAGCGGCTGGGCGAATGGATGGCGCCGCACATTCCGCAGGCGCGCAGCCTGTTCTTCTGCACCGGCTACATGGCCAACCTGGCGGTGCTGTCGGCGCTGGGCGACGGCGAGGCGGTGATCTTCTCGGAGACGCTGAACCACGCCTCGCTGATCGACGGCGCGCGGCTGGCCCGCGCCCGCGTGGAGCGCTATCCGCACTGCGACCTGCAGGCGCTCGACGCGCAGCTCGCCGCCTGCGACGCGCCGGTCAAGATCATCGTGAGCGACGCCGTCTTCAGCATGGACGGCCACATCGCCCCGGTCGCGGGCCTGCTCGCACTGGCCGAGCAACACGACGCCTGGCTGGTGATCGACGACGCGCACGGCTTCGGCGTGCTCGGCGCCACCGGGCGCGGCGCGCTGCAGGCGCTGGCGCTGCGCTCCGAGCGGCTGGTGCTCATCGGCACGCTGGGCAAGGCGGCCGGCGTGTCGGGCGCCTTCGTGGCGGCGCACCGCACGGTGATCGACTTCCTGGTGCAGCGCGCGCGGCCCTACATCTTCACCACGGCCGCACCACCGGCGGTGGCGCATGCGCTGCTCACCAGCCTGGCGCTCATCGAGGGCGAGGAGGGCACGCGCCGCCGCGCCCAGCTGCGCGCCCGCATCGCCCAGCTGCGCAACGGCCTCAAGCAGGTGCTGCCGGCCGACGGCAGCGCCTGGCTGGCCGATTCGCCGACCGCGATCCAGCCGCTCATCGTGGGCGACAACGCGCGCGCCATGCAGACCATGGAGCGGCTCGACGCGCACGGCCTGCGTGTCGGCGCGATCCGTCCGCCCACGGTGCCCGCCGGCACCGCGCGGCTGCGCATCGCGCTGTCGGCCAGCCACACCGAGGCCGACGTGGCGCGGCTCATCGATGCGCTGGGCGAGGCCCTGGCCGAACCATGGCCGGAGGCCGCATGACGACGGCAGCGGCTGCGCAGCGCCGCTGGTTCGTCACCGGCACCGACACCGGCGTCGGCAAGACGCTGGTGAGCAGCGCCATGCTCGCGCTGCTGGCCGCCTCGGGCCTGCGCGCGGTCGGCATGAAGCCGGTGGCGGCGGGGCTCGATGCCATCGACGGCGAATGGCGCAACGAAGACGTCGAGCGCCTGCAGGCGGCCGGCAACGTGGCCGCGCCGCTGGCCTGGCGCTGCCCCTACGTGCTGAAAGCGCCGATGTCGCCGCACCTGGCGGCGCGGGAAGAGGGCGTGCAGGTCGCGCTGCCCGTGCTGCTCGATGCCTTCGAGCGGCTGTCGGCGCAGGCCGACGCGGTGGTGGTGGAAGGCGTGGGCGGCTTCTGCGTGCCGCTGGGCGACGACCTGGACACGGCCGACCTCGCGGTGGCGCTGGGCCTGCCCGTGATCCTCGTGGTCGGGCTGCGGCTGGGGTGCCTGAACCATGCGCTGCTCACCGCCGAGGCGATCCGCGCGCGCGGGCTGGTGCTGGCCGGCTGGGTCGCGAGCGTGGTCGAGCCGCAGATGCTCTCGCCCGAAGGCAACCTGCAGACGCTGCGCGCCCGGCTCGGTGCGCCGCTGCTGGGCGTGGTGCCGCACCTGGCAGAGCCCTCGGCGGCGCGCGCCGCCGAACACCTCGACCTGCGCGCGCTGCGGGCGAGCGCGGCCCATGCCGCGCGTCGCACCGAGGCCCCGCTCGTGTCAGCCGCGACGGCCTGAATCCGCCAGCCGCTGGGCACGCACGCCGCCCTGGCGCGCGAGCATCCAGCCCGGGTACTCGGGCGCCAGCGCGCTGGCCTTGTCGATCGCCGCGAGTTCGTCGGCCGTGAGCCGCACCTCGGTGGCGGCGATGTTGTCGTCCAGCTGGTCGATGCGCTTGGCGCCAACGATCACGCTGGTCACCACCGGCTGGTGCAGCAGCCAGGCCAGGGCGATCTGCGCCACCGACACGCCGCGCGGCTCGGCGAACTGGCGCATGAGGTCGATGCAGTCGTAGGCGCGCTCCACGTTCACCGGCGGAAAGTCGAAGCTCGCGCGGCGGCTGCCTTGCGCGGTGGCGGTGTGGCGGTCGACCTTGCCGCTGAGCAGGCCGCCGGCCAGCGGGCTCCAGACCATCAGGCCGAGCTGTTCGCTGCGCAGCATCGGCACCAGCTCGCGCTCCAGGTCGCGCCCGGCCACGGTGTAGTAGGCCTGCAGCGACTCGAAGCGCGCCAGCCGGTCGCGCTCGGCGATGCCCAGCGCCTTGGCGATCTGCCAGGCGGCCCAGTTCGACACGCCCACGTAGCGCACGTGGCCTTGGCGCACGAGGTCGTCGAGCGCGCGCACCGTTTCCTCGATGGGCGTGATCGGGTCGATGCCGTGGATCTGGTACAGGTCGATGTGGTCCAGCTGCAGCCGCTTCAGGCTGGCCTTCACGCCGTCCATGATGTGGTAGCGCGAGGCGCCGGCCGAGTTCACGCCCTTGCTGCCGGTTTCGCCCAGCACCTTGGTCGCGACCACCACGCGGTCGCGCGGCACCTTCAGGTTCTTCAGCGCCTGGCCGGTGATGGTCTCGGACAGGCCTTCGGAGTACACGTCGGCCGTGTCGATGAAGTTGATGCCGGCGTCGAGCGAGCGGCCGATGAGGCCTTCGGCCTCGCCTTGCTGCAGCTGGCCGATGTGGTCCCAGATGCCCGGCGCGCCGCCGAAGGTCATCGTGCCGAGGCAGAGTTCGGAAACCAGGAGGCCGGTGCGGCCGAATTGGCGGTATTGCATCGAAAGTTGTCCTTTGCGGGTGGAGGGGCCGTCCGGCGTGACGAATGGCCGGCGGTTGCGAAAAAGTATCCCGCCGGCGCGCCCCGGCGGGCGAGCGCGTTTCTGCAAAGTCTTTGCCTATTTCTCCAGACCTCGTGCGCAGGCCGTGCGAAGGAGAGGATGCGACGCTAAGCTGCGGGCAGCCCAATCCTCCATGGCCGCCACCGCGGCCGCTCCCCTTTGTCAGAGGCCTACCCATGTCTGATGAAACCCCCGACACCGCCACCGTCCTCGCCATGCCGATGCCGCTGGAACCCGAACTCGATGCCGCCCGCGAAGAGCTGGTGCAGCTCATCCGCCACATCACGCGCGGGCAGGACGGCACGGTCGAATGCGCCGTGCCCGGCCTGCAGGTGCACTGCATCAGCAAGCCCGACGGCCCCAAGCACGGCTTCGCCACGCCGGCGCTGGGCCTCATCGCGCAGGGCTCCAAGCGGATCATCGTGGGCGACGACATCTACGTGTACGACCCGATGAACTACCTCGTCACCTCGGTCGACCTGCCGGTGTGCGGCCAGGTGTGCGTGACCAGCGAGAACGAGCCCTACCTGGGCGTGCGGCTGGAGCTGGCGCTCGACGAGATCGGCGACCTCATCGGCGACGAGAAGCTGCCGGCCAAGGCCAACGCGCCGGCCTCGCGCGGCATGTACGTGAACCGCATCGCCATGCCGGTGCTGGAGCCCGTGCTGCGCCTGCTGCGGCTGCTCGACACGCCCGAAGACATTCCGATCATGGCGCCGCTCATCAAGCGCGAGATCATGTACCGCCTGCTGGTGAACGGCGAGGGCGCGCGGCTGCGCCAGATTGCGCTGCACGACAGCCACACGCAGCGCATCGCGAAAGCCATCAGCGCGCTGCGCACCAACTACGCGCAATCGCTGCGCGTGGAAGACATGGCGCGCGCGGTGCACATGAGCGTGTCGTCGTTCCACCACCACTTCAAGGCCGTGACCGCGATGAGCCCGCTGCAGTACCAGAAGCAGCTGCGCCTGCAGGAGGCGCGCCGCCAGATGCTGATCGCCGGCACCGACGTGGCCAGCGCCGCGCACAACGTGGGCTACGAAAGCCCCTCGCAGTTCGCGCGCGAGTACGGCCGCATGTTCGGCGCGCCGCCGCTGCGCGACAAGCGCCGCTGGCTCGGCGAGGCCGGCAACGACGCGACCTCGATGGAAGCCGCGTAGGCCGCCCAGGGCCCCGCGCGAGGGGTCTTTCAACATAGCACCTGCCGCGATTTCTTGCGTCGTCGTGGAAATGCAGGTTTCGCAAATTCTCGCTATCGTTTTGTTCGCTGCAGCACCCGTCCGCCCGTGGAGGCGGGACTACTCAACAACTCGGAGAGATGCATGCTTTGGGAAAAGAAGCTGGCGCAGTGGAGCGCCGCGGTCCGCGCACGGGCCAACCTGCCCGCGCGGCTCACCTTGTGGGACGGCCAGTCCTACGACTTCGGTGACTTCAGCGGGCCGGCGGTCACGCTGCACGTGAAATCGCCCGCGGCGCTGTCGCTGATGCTGCAGCCCACGCTCGACAACCTGGGCGAGGCCTACGTCAAGAGCAAGATCGACATCGAAGGCAAGCTCAGCGACGTGATCGACATTGCCTACGGCCTGGCGAAGACCTCGCTCGACAAGCCCGGCGGCGCGCTGCAAAGCATGGCCCGCTACTTCGCGCACACCAAGTCGTCGGACAGGAAATCCATCGAGTACCACTACGACGTGTCGAACGCGTTCTACCAACTCTGGCTGGACGCGAACATGGTCTATTCGTGCGCCTACTTCGAGAACGGCGACGAAGACCTGGCCACCGCACAGCTGAAGAAAATAGACCACATCCTCACCAAGATCGAACTCCAGCCCGGGCAGACGCTGCTCGACATCGGCTGCGGCTGGGGCGCGCTGGTGATCCGCGCGGCGCAGAAGTTCGGCGCGCGCTGCGTGGGCGTCACGCTGTCGCAGAACCAGTTCGACCTCGCGACCGAGCGCGTGAAGGCCGCCGGACTGCAAGACCGCATCGAGATCCGCCTGCAGGACTACCGCGACGTGACCGGCCAGTTCGACCGCATCACCAGCGTCGGCATGTTCGAGCACGTGGGCCGCAAGAACCTGCCCGAGTACTTCAAGCGCGTGCAGCAGCTGCTGGCCGACGACGGCATCGTCATGAACCACGGCATCACCTCGTCCGACCCCGAGGGCGGCGGCGTGTCGTACGGTGGCGGCGACTTCATCGACCGCTACGTGTTCCCCAACGGCGAGCTGCCGCACATCAGCCTGGCGCTGCAGGCCATGCAGCAGGGCGGGCTCGAGGCCTTCGACGTGGAGAACCTGCGCCGCCACTACGCGCAGACGCTGCGTCACTGGAGCGACGCCTACGAGGCCCGTGCCGACGAGGCGCGCGCGCTGGTCGACGAAGAGAAGTTCCGCATCTGGCGCATCTACCTCGCGGGCTGCGCCTATGCCTTCGAGAACGACGACGTGGCGATCTACCAGATCGTCGGGCGCAAGGCGGGCAGGGCGGCAAGCACGCTGCCGTGGTCGCGCCGCTATATCTACGACGGCACCTCGGCGCTGCGCGCCTGACCCGTCAAGGCCGCGTTGCGGCTACTCGAGCGTGAAGCCGATCTTCACCGTCACCTGCCAGTGCGCGACCTTGCCGTCGACCACATGGCCGCGCGTCTCGGTGACGGTGAACCACTGGATGTTGCGCACCGTCTCGTGCGCCTTCGCGATGGCGGTCTGCACCGCGTCCTCGATGCTGGTCTTGGACGAGCCCGTCAGCTCGAGCGACTTGTAGACATGGTTCGACATGGCGGCTGCTCCTTGGGTGGTTGCGTGCCCATCGTAGCCATCGCATGGGGCGCGAGGCAACACCTTTGGGCGCGCGGATGCGATGCAAACCGCATCAGGACATTCGCAATCCGTCGTTGGCAACGGCGGATGCGCTTCGCAGAATCGGCGGCATCGAACCAGGGAAACCGCCCGCCATGCCACTGCACACCGTCGCCTCTTCATCCCCGGCCGCACAGGCCCGCCATGTCCTTGCGCTGACCGCCATCGCCTGGTGCATCGCGCCGGCGTCGCTGCATGAAGTGGCACGCCGTGCGCCGCATGGCCATGTGCCGCTGCGCGTGCGCAGGAGGCTGCACGCCACGGCCGTGGCGGCGCTCCTGCCCTATGCATGGTGAGCCGCGCGACCCCGCAGATTCCAGATATCGATAGAGGAATTCAGCGCAAACGGCCCGCGTGATGGCTCGCAGAATTTGAAGCACACCCGCTTCCACTGCGCCATCGCCGAACACCGTGTCCTACTCGCTCTCCCTGCTCGACAAGAGCCTGATCCCCGAAGGTGCCGACGCCGCGCAGGCGTTCCAGCACACCATCGCGCTGGCCCGGCGCGCCGAACGGCTGGGCTACCGCCGCTACTGGCTGGCCGAGCACCACGGCAACCGCACCTATGCGGGATCGGCGCCCGAAGTGCTGGCCTCGCACCTGCTGGCCAAGACCTCGCGCATCCGCATCGGCACCGGCGGCGTCATGCTGCAGCACTACAGCCCGTTCAAGGTCGCGGAGACCTTCAAGGTGCTGGCCTCGCTGGCGCCGGGCCGTGTCGACCTGGGCATCGGCAAGGCGCCGGGCGGCCTGCCGCTGACCAGCAAGGCGCTGCAATCGCTGCACGACCCGGCGAAGGCGAAGGCCCTCGATTTCGAAGCGCGCCTGCGCGAGCTCGATGCCTTCCTGCATGACGGCGTGCCCGCCGACCATGCGCTGGCGGGTGCCGTGGCCACGCCGTTCCCGCCGGTGGCGCCGCAGCGCGTGCTGCTCGGCGGCAGCCCCGAGAGCGCGCTGCTCGCGGCGCGGCTGGGCTGGCAGTTCGTCTATGCGGGCCACTTCAACGGCGACCCCGTGAACATCGAGCAATCGATCGACGCCTACCGCGGCGCGACCGGCCGCGCGCCGCTGCTCGCGCTGTTCGCCTTCGCCGCCGAGACGCACGACGAGGCCGCCGAGCGCGTGGGCGCGCTGCGCAGCTTCCGCGTGACCTTGCCCACGGGCCAGAGCGTGAACCTGCCCAGCCTCGAGGCCGCCGCCGAGTTCGCGCGGCAGGCCGGCGCGAGCGACTACCGCACCGAGGAACGGCGCCCGCATGTCATCGCCGGCACGGGTGAGGAGGTGCGCGACGCGCTCGAAGCCCTCAGTGCGCGCCACGGCATCGAGGAGTTCGTGATCGACATCCCGGTGGCGGACTTCGGCGCGCGCGCCACGGCGGTCGAGCTGCTGGCGCAGGCCCGTGAGCCCGCACTGGCCTGAGTTTTTTCTTTTCCCATCACAAGAACGATCGTCATGAGCAACATCCAGTTCGGCGTCATGCTGCAAGGGGCCGGCAGCCACATGAATGCGTGGAAGCACCCGGGCGGCCCGGCCGATGCCAGCGTCAACCTCGACTTCTTCATCCGCAGCGCACAGAAGGCCGAGGCCGCGGGCATCGCCTTCGCCTTCGTGGCCGACGGGCTCTACATCAACGAGAAGTCGATCCCGCACTTCCTCAACCGCTTCGAGCCGATCTCCATCCTGTCGGCGCTGGCCGCCGTCACCACGAAGATCGGCCTGGCGGGCACCATCTCCAGCTCGTACAGCGACCCGTTCACGGTGGCGCGGCAGTTCGCCTCGCTCGACCTCATCAGCGGCGGGCGCGCGGGCTGGAACGTGGTGACCACGCCGCTCGAAGGCAGCGCCAAGAACTACAGCCGCGCCCACCCCGAGCACGCGCTGCGCTACGAGATCGCCGACGAGTACCTGGCCGTGACGCAGGGCCTGTGGGACAGCTGGGACGACGACGCTTTCGTGCGCGACCGCGAGAGCGGCCGCTTCTTCGACCGCGACAAGCTGCACACGCTGGACCACAAGGGCCGCTTCTTCCAGGTGGCGGGGCCGCTGAACATCCAGCGCTCGCCGCAGGGCCAGCCGGTGATCTTCCAGGCCGGCTCGTCGGACGCGGGCATCGGTCTGGCGGGCAAGTACGCCGACGCGGTGTTCACCCATTCGCCCTCGCTCGAAGACACGCGCGCCTTCCTCAAGCAGGTCAAGGCCAGCGCCGTGGCGCAGGGGCGGCAGGCCGGCGACGTGAAGATCTTCCCGGGCATCGGCCCCGTGGTCGCCGCCACCGAGGCGGAGGCCGAGGCCAAGTACCTCGCCATCCGCGCGCTGCTGACGGTCGAGGAAGCCTTGGCCTACCTGGGCCGATTCTTCGACCACCACGACTTCAGCCAGTACCCGCTCGATGCGCCATTCCCCGAACTGGGCGAGATCGGCCGCAACAGCTTCCGCTCGACCACCGACCGCATCAAGGCCAATGCCAAGGCCAAGGGCCAGACGCTGCGCGAGGTGGCGCTCGAAGTGGCCACGCCGCGCACGCAGTTCGTGGGCACGGGCGAGCGCATCGCCGACGAGATCATCCGCTGGGTGGACGAGGGCGCGGCCGATGGCTTCATCCTCGGCTTCCCGGTGCTGGGGCAAGGCCTGGACGACTTCATCGAGTTCGTGATTCCGGCGCTGGAGGCGCGCGGTCGCTACCAGCGCACGCTGCCCGGCCAGACCCTGCGCGACCACCTGGGCCTGCCACGCAAGGCGAGCCGCCATGCCGCGCCGCAGGGCGGCGCCACCGTCGAGCGCAAGGCCGCCTGATGGGCGCCGCGCTGCCACGACCGGCCCTCAAGGACATCCACCGCGTCGAATCCGCCATTGCCGGCTACGGTGACGAATTCATCGCGCTGCGGCGCGACATCCACCAGCACCCCGAGCTGTCGTTCAAGGAGCACCGCACCTCGGCCCTCGTGGCCGAGCGGCTCGCGGCCTGGGGCTACGAGGTCACGACCGGCCTGGCCGGCACCGGCGTGGTGGGCACGCTGCGGCGCGGGCCGGGGCGCAGCCTCGGCATCCGCGCCGACATGGACGCGCTGCCGATCCACGAAGCCACGGGCCTGCCGTATGCGAGCGAGAACGCGGGCGTGATGCATGCCTGCGGCCACGACGGCCACACGGCAATCCTGCTCGCGGCGGCGCGCTTCCTGGCCGAGGCGGGCGCCTTTCGCGGCACGCTGCACCTGATCTTCCAGCCCGCCGAAGAACTCGGCGCGGGTGCGAAGAAGATGATCGACGAGGGCCTGTTCACGCGCTTCCCGTGCGATGCGGTGTTCGGCCTGCACAACTGGCCCGGCGTGGGGGCAGGGCACGTGGGCTGCGTCACCGGCCCCGCGATGGCCGCCATCGACCAGGCCCACATCACGGTGCGCGGCAAGGGCGGCCACGGCGCGCAGCCGCACGAGACGGTGGACCCCGTGGTCGCGAGTGCGCACCTGATCGCGGCGCTGCAGACCGTGGTGTCGCGCAACGTCGATCCGCTGGACATGGGCGTGATCACGGTGGGCTCCATCCACGGCGGCGAGGCCTCCAACGTGATTCCGAACACGGTCGAGCTCAAGCTCACGGCACGCTCGTTCAAGCCCGAAGTGCGCGCACTGCTGGCACAGCGCATTCCCGCGCTGGCGCGGGCGCAGGCCGAGAGCTTCGGCGCGCAGGCTGAGGTGGACTACCGGCCGGGCTTTCCGCCGGTGATCAACCACGCGGAAGAAACCGCCTTCGCACGCGCCGTGGCGCTGGACACCTTCGGCGCGCAGCGGGTCGACCCGGCCTTCCGCCCGCGCACCGCCAGCGAAGACTTCGCCTACATGCTGCAGGCGCGCCCCGGCAGCTACGTGTTCTTCGGCAACGGCGAGAGCGCCTCGCTGCACAGCCCGCGCTACGACTTCAACGACGCGATCCTCGCGCCCGCGGCCGTGTACTGGGCCCGGCTGGCCGAGCGTTTTCTTTCCGCCGACGGCGACACCCAGGAAACCACCCCATGAGCGAACAGTTTCTCTACACCACGCCGCTGGACCCGCTGGCCCGGCCGTTGATCGAAGGGCTTACCTTCGAGTACGACAGCCGCTACGGCGACGTGCTGCGCGAGCCCGGTGCACCACGCGAGATCGACCGCTACCCGCCCGAGGTGTTCGCGCCGCCGCACGGCAACTTCGTGCTGCTGCTGCGCGACGGCGTGGCGATCGGCGGCGGCGCCTTCATGCGCCACGACGAGCGCACCGCCGAACTCAAGCGCGTGTGGACGCACGGCGCGCTGCGCCGCCAGGGCCTGGCGAGTCGCGTGCTGGCCGAGCTGGAGGCGCAGGTGCTGCGCCAGGGCTACGAGCGCATCTACCTCACGACCGGCTTTCGCCAGCCCGAGGCCGTGGGCCTGTACCGCAGCCATGGCTACACGGCGCTGTTCGCGGACGACGCCGACCCCGAGACGCCGCGCAAGCTGCCGTTCGAGAAGCACCTGGCGCAGTGGGCCGCGCAAGGCCGTGCTGGTGCGACGTTGAGCGGGGCGGTGTCGCGATGAACACGACCACCATCCTGGACGTCGGCCCGGAGCCGCGCACCCCCACAGCACCCGCACGACCAATCGGCCGCAGCGATGCGGCACCGCCCGCCAAGGGCGACTACTCCCACTTTCGCATCGTCCCCGCGACCTACCCGGCACGCACCGTCGGCACCGTCTTCGCGGTGGCGGTGATCGGCCTCGTGCTGCATTCGGTGCTCACCAACCCCCGCTGGGGCTGGCCGGTGTTCGCGCAGTGGTTCTTCTCGGAGCCAGTGCTGGCCGGGCTGGGCCGCACGCTGCTGCTCACGGCGCTGGGGGCGATGCTGGGCTTCTTCTTCGGCACGGGGCTGGCGCTGGCGCGGGTGTCGCGCTCGCCGCTGCTGGCACGGCTGGCCTGGGTGTTCACCTGGCTCTTTCGCTCGGTGCCGGTGATCGTGCTGCTGTTGATCATCAACAACCTGGGCTACCTGTACGAGACCGTGTCGCTGGGCGTGCCGTTCACCGACCTCACGTTCTTTTCGTACCCGACCACGCAGCTCATCAGCCCCTTCGTGGCGGCGCTGCTGGGCCTCACGCTGAACCAGGCGGCCTTCGCCTCGGAGATCGTGCGCGGGGGCATTTTGTCTGTGGACCAGGGGCAGCTCGAGGCAGCAGCGGCACTGGGCCTTTCACGCCGGCGCCAGGCCTCGCGCATCGTGCTGCCGCAGGCCATGCGCAGCATCCTGCCGACGGCCTTCAACGACATCATCGGGCTGGCCAAGGGCACCTCGAACCTCTACATCCTGGCGCTGCCCGAGCTGTTCTACACGATCCAGATCATCTACCGGCGCAACCTGGAAGTGATTCCGCTGCTCATGGTGGCGACCGTGTGGTACCTCGTGATCCTCACGGTGCTGTCGGTGGCGCAGCACTACATCGAGCGGCATTTCTCGCGCGGGGCGCTGCGCCATGCGCCGCGCTCGTGGCTGGGCGGCGTGGTGCACGGGCTGTGGGCGCGGGGCAGGGCGCCGGCCGTGGTGCCCGTGTCGGCACCGGCGTCGGCGCCCGCACAGGTGCCGCGCTGGAACGGCTCGCGCGCACCGGGCGGCGAGGTGACGATCCACGGCGTGTCCAAGCGCTTCGGCGCGCTGCAGGTGCTCGACGACGTGACCTTCACCGCGCCGCGTGGCAGCGTCACCGTGATCCTCGGCCCCTCGGGCTCGGGCAAGTCGACGCTGCTGCGCACCATCAACCACCTGGAGCGCGTGGACGACGGCTTCATTGCCATCGACGGCGAGCTCATCGGCTACCGGCGCGACGCCGACACGCTGTACGAGCTGCACGAGAAGGACATCCTCACGCGCCGCGTCGACGTGGGCATGGTGTTCCAGAACTTCAACCTGTTCCCGCACCTCACGGTGCTGGAGAACATCGTCGAGGCGCCGCAGTCGGTGCGCGGCCTGCCGCGCGCCGAGGCCGAGGCGCTGGCCACCGACCTGCTGGCGCGCGTCGGCCTGGCCGACCGCAAGGACGCCTACCCGCGCCAGCTCTCGGGCGGCCAGCAGCAGCGCGTGGCGATCGCGCGGGCGCTGGCGCTCAAGCCCAAGGTGCTGCTGTTCGACGAGCCCACCTCGGCGCTCGACCCCGAGCTGGTCGGCGAGGTGCTCGCGGTGATCGAGGAGCTCGCGAGCTCCGGCACCACGCTGGTCATCGTGACGCACGAGATCGGCTTTGCCCGCGAGGTGGCCGACACCGTGGTCTTCATGGAGCAGGGCCGCATCCTCGAGACCGGCACGCCCGAGCAGGTGTTCAACGCGCCGCGGCACCCGCGCACGGCCGAGTTCCTGGCCAAGGTGCTCTGAGCTTTTTTCTCTTTCCCCATTTTTCAAACCGACCGCTTTCATGACCCATCGACGCCTTCTCCTGTCCGTTCTCCTGGCGGCCTTGCTGCCGATCGCCGCCACGGCCCAGACCGCCCCGGCGCCCGACCTGAGCCCCGAGCAGCCCGGTCGCCCGCGCGCGCAGAAGATCGACGAGGCCGTGCGGCTCGCGAAGGACTTCAAGTTCCTGAAAGAAGGCGTGCTCGTCGTGGGCACCACCACCGGCCGGCTGCCGTTCGCGGCCTACGCGACCGACACCAAGACGCCCGTGGGCAACGCGCCTGACATCGCGCAGCTCGTGGCCGACAGCCTGGGGCGCAAGCTGGAGCTGGTGTCCACCGCCTGGGCCGACTGGCCGCTGGGCCTGCAGTCGGGCAAGTTCGACGTGGTGGTGTCCAACGTGACCGTCACCGAGGAGCGCAAGGAGAAGTTCGACTTCTCGACCTACCGCAATGACCAGCTGGGCATCTACGTGAAGTCGGACAGCAAGCTCGGCGCCATCAAGGAGCCCAAGGACATCGCGGGCCTGAAGCTCATCGTGACGGCCAGCACGAACCAGGAGCAGATCCTGCTGCGCTGGAACAAGCAGAACCTCGCTGCCGGCCTCAAGCCCATCGAGATCCAGTACTACGACGACGATGTGGTGCAGCGCCTGGCCATCCAGTCGGGCCGCGCCGACGCGTACGTGGGCCCCAACGCCATCGCGGCCTACGAGGCGCGCGACGGCAAGACCCGGCTCGCGGGCCTGGTGTCGGGCGGCTGGCCGCTCAACGCCGAGATCGCCGTCACCTCGCGCAAGGGCTCGGGCATTGCCGAGGCCGTGACGCTGGCGCTGAACACGCAGATCAGGAACGGCAACTACGGCAAGGCGCTGTCGCGCTGGAACCTGGCATCCGAGGCCATCGAGGTGGCGCGCACCAACCCGCCCGGCCTGCCGAAGAACTGAGGGAGGGGACCATGTCGCTCAAGAAGACACTGGGGGCGCTGGCCGCCCTCGGGCTGATGGCGTTCGCGCCGGCGCACGCCGCCGACACCTTCGACTTCAGCCCCGAGCAGAAGGGCCGCCTGCACACCGGCAAGGACGCAGAGGCCGTCAACGCCATTCCGCCGAGCTTCAAGTTCGTGAAGGAGGGCGTGCTGACCATCGCCATCGCGCCGTTCGCGCCGCCGATCTCCACCTACGCCACCGACGCGAAGACGGTGGTGGGCTTCGACCCCGACTTTGCCCACCTCATCGCCGAGGCGCTGGGCCTGAAGCTGGAGCTGCGGCCCGTCGCCTGGGCCGACTGGCCGCTGGGCCTGAGCTCGGGCAAGTACGACGCCGTGATCTCCAACGTGGGCGTGACCGAGCAGCGCAAGGAGAAGTTCGACTTCTCGACCTACCGGCTCGGGCTGCACGGCTTCTACGTGCGCACCGACAGCGCCATCCAGTCGATCCGCGAGCCGAAAGACGTGGCGGGCCTGAAACTCACGACCGGCGCCGGTACCAACCAGGAACGCATCCTGCTCGAATGGGACCGGCAGAACGTGGCCGCGGGCCTGAAGCCGGTGTCGATCCAGTACTACGACGACGATGTGACGCGCTGGCTGGCGGTGACGACGAAGCGCGTCGATGCCAACTTCAACCCCAACGCACCGCAGGCCTACGAGGCCGCGAAGAACGGGCAGCTGCGGCTGGCCGGCACGGTGAACGCGGGCTGGCCGCTGAAGTCGGACGTGGCCGTGGCCACGCGCAAGGGCAGCGGCCTGGCGGTGGCGCTGAGCACCGCGGCCAACAACCTGATCCGCAACGGCACCTACGCCAAGGCGCTCGCGCGCTGGCGCCTGGCCGAAGAGGCGCTGCCGAAATCGGAGGTCAACCCGCCGGGGTTGCCGAAGTTCTGACCCTGCGAGCGACACGACCATGACCATCCACCACATCGGTTTCCTCACGCCCGGCAACTACGACGAGGCCGACCCGCACGCCGGCCTCGAAGCCGCGCTGCGGCTCTTTGAATTCGGCGAGCGGCGCGGCTTCGACAGCGCCTGGGTGCGCCAGCGCCACCTGGAGCGTGCCGTGTCGTCGGCGCCGACCTTCCTGGCCGCCGCCACGCAGCGCACGCGCCGCATCGAACTCGGCGCGGCCGTGATCCAGATGGGCTACGAAAACCCGTTCCGGCTCGCCGAAGATCTGGCCACGGTCGACGTGCTCTCGCGCGGACGCCTGCAGGTGGGCCTGAGCGCGGGCGCGCCGCCGCACGGTGCCTTGCTGGGCGGGCGCTTCCAGGACGCGCCGCCGGCCACGGTCGACTTCACGCACAAGCGCGTGGCGCGGCTGCGCGCCAACCTCGAAGACGTGCTGCTGGGCGACGAGGACACGGTGGTCGAATCGGCCGGCGGGCGCGTGCGTCCGCGCGTGCAGCCCTATGCGCCCGGCCTGGTCGGGCGGCTCTGGTACGGCGGCGGGTCGCTGCGCTCGGCCGAATGGGCGGGGCGCAACGGCTTTCACCTGCTGCTGGGCAACGTGCTCACGGGCGAGACCACCGATGACTTCCTCGAGGCGCAGACCGGCCTGGTCGAGCGCTACCGCGCCAGCGAAGTGCCGGGCGCGCGGCGCGGGCGGATCGCGCTGGGCCGCGTGATCGTGCCGCTGGACGGCGCCGATGCCGCCACGCGGCGGCGCTACCGTGCCTTCGCCGCGGGCCGCGTCGAACGCACGCTGTCGCCGCAGGGCGAGCGCCGCACGCTGTTCGCCGGTGACCTCGTGGGCAGTGCCGACGAGATCCTGGAGCGCCTGCACCGCGACCCCGTGCTGCCGCTCGTGAGCGAGCTGCGCGTGGAGCTGCCCTACAACTTCGACAGCGAGGCCTACGAGCAGATCCTGGACGACCTGGCGGTGCGCATCGCGCCCGAACTGGGCTGGCGCGTGCGCGCCGAGCTGCCACATGAAGCGGTCGCTCTGGCTTGAGCCTCAGACGCTTTGCGCATGCGCTTATCGCAAACGCTTCGTTGGTGATCGCGGGTGGCCTGCCTAGAGTTCGCTCTGATCTGTTTCTGATGTCTTCCATTCAACACAAGGAGTCCCGCATGTCGATCTTCAGCAGATGGTGGCGCGCCGCGTCCCTCGCCACGCTGACCTTCCTGGCCACCGCACCGTCGGCCTTCGCGCAGGCCTCGGCCGACGGCAGCGGTCCGCTGGTCTCCACCGACTGGCTCGAGAAGAACCTGCGCAACCCGAAGTTGCGCGTGATCGAGGTCAGCGTGAACCCGGGCCTGTACGAGCGCGGCCACATTCCGGGCGCGGTGAATTTCTCGTGGCACAACGACCTCAACGACCGCGTGCGCCGCGACATCGTGAGCCAGGCGGAGTTCGAGAAGCTGCTGTCGGCGGCCGGTGTCGACAAGGACACCACCGTGATCCTCTACGGCGACACCAACAACTGGTTCGCCGCCTGGGGCGCCTGGGTGTTCGACCAGTACGGCGTGCAGAACGTGAAGCTGCTCGACGGCGGGCGCAAGAAGTGGGAGGCCGAGAACCGCGTGCTCGACAACCGCGCGCCCGAGCATGTCGCCACGCGCTTCAAGGTGACGCAGCCCAACCCGCAGCTGCGCGCGCGGCTGGCCGACGTGCTGGCCGTGGCCGAGGGCCGCTCCGACGCGAAGCTGGTCGACATCCGCTCGGCCGACGAGTACAGCGGCAAGATCTTCGCGCCGGCCGGCGCCGCCGAACTGGCGGTGCGCGCGGGCCACGTGCCCGGCGCGGCCAACGTGCCCTGGGGCCGCGCGGTGAACGAAGACGGCACCTTCAAGTCGGCCGCCGAGCTGAAGGCGATCTACGCGGCCGTGGGCATCGACGGCAGCAAGCCGGCCATCACCTACTGCCGCATCGGCGAACGCTCGAGCCACACCTGGTTCGCGCTGCACAAGATCCTGGGCTACAAGAACGTGCGCAACTACGACGGCTCGTGGACCGAGTACGGCAACGCCGTCGGCGTGCCGGTCAACAACCCGGCGGGCACGGTGTGGGCGTCCAAATGATTGAGTTGAGGTGAGATGAGTTCGAGGTGAGTCGGCGTTGGAGGGACCTCGCGGCCTCTCTGATGAGCGACATTGGGCGAGCCCTCGGGCTCGCTTTTTTTTGGACCCAAAAAAGAGGGACCGAGGCATGTCTGCTTCGTCAATCCATGCGGCGCCTGCGCCGCTTTCTCGCACAGGCCTAGCCGCTGCGGTCGTGGTGTTGCTGCTGGTCGGCGCCGGCGTGCACCTGCTGGGCGAGCGCAGCGGCGGCCGTGCGCTAGCGTTCGCGCTCGGGTTGGGCGCGGTGCTCGGCGTGGTGCTGCAGCGCTCGCGCTTCTGCTTCTATTGCCATGCGCGCGACTACTTCGAAGGCGGCGACGCACGCGGCCTGCTGGCCATCGTGGCCGCGCTGGCGGTCGGCACCGTGGGCATGCACGTCGTCATGACGGGCTGGCTGCCCGTGCCGCAGCCGGGGCGATTGCCGCCCGATGCGCACATCGGGCCGGTCAGCGGCGCCCTGGTGCTCGCGGGGCTGGCCTTCGGCGCGGGCATGGTGGTGTCGGGCTCTTGCATCAGCGCGCACTGGTACCGGCTGGGCGAAGGCTCGCCGACTGCGCCCTTTGCGCTGCTCGGCGCTGGCGCGGGATTCCTGTTGGGGTTCGCCAGCTGGAACTGGCTCTACAGCGCCACCATCGCCACCGCGCCCATCGTGTGGCTGCCGCATCACCTGGGCTATGCGGGCTCGGCCGCGTTGCAGCTGGCGGTGCTCGCAGCGCTCGCGGCCTGGCTCTGGCGAAAGCTGCCGGCGGGTGAGGCTGCCTTGCCCACGCCGCGCCGCTTCATCGACGCCGCGCGCCGGCTGCTGCATGGGCGCTGGCCGTATGCGTGGGGCGGCCTCGCGGTCGGCGCGATCGCCGTGGTCGTGGTGCTGCGGCTGCGTCCCCTTGGCGTCACCGCCGCGTTGGGCAGCGCCGCGCGTGACTTCGGCAACGCGCACGGCCTGCTGCCGCAGCGCCTGGACGGGCTCGACGGTTTCGGCGGCTGCGTCACGGCGGTGGTCGAAAGCCTCTGGCAGACGCCCAACGCGCTGCTGGTCGGCGGCCTGGTGGCCGGCGCGTTGGCTGCGGCGCTCGCGAGCGGGCAGTTCAAACCCGCGTGGCCGAGCGTGGCGCAGGTGGTGCGCGGCCTCAGCGGCGGCGTGCTGCTGGGGTGGGGCGCGATGACCGGGCTGGGTTGCACGGTGGGCAACCTGCTGTCGGGCACGATGGCCGGTGCTCTGTCGGGGTGGGTGTTCGGCGCGAGCGTGCTGCTGGCGGTGTGGGGCGGGCTGCGATTGAAGCGTCTCGCCGTAAGGGCGTGATCGCCGTTCATCGCCGCGCGGCAGACACCGCATTTCCATATGCGGAGTCCTTCTTTCGGAGCGGCGTGGGGCAGGGCACAGTCCCTCACGCACAGGCACAGGACGACGCGGCCCCGCGCGGTCGTCCGCCTGTCTTCTCTTCCAAAGAACACCCGAGGGATTCCATGCTCCGACCACTCCTGACCGCGGCCCTGCTGGCCGCCGGCCTGCTGCAGGCGCCTGTTGCCGCCGCCGAAACCGTGCGCTGGGCGCGCAGCGCCGACCCCGCCACGCTCGACCCGCATGCGGTCAACACCGGCACCAACTTCGGGCTGCTGCACCAGATCTACGAACCGCTGATCCTGCGCGGCGCCGACAGCAAGTTGCAGCCCGCGCTGGCCACCTCGTGGAAGCTCACGGCCGACCCGACGGTGTGGGAGTTCAAGCTGCGTCCCGGCGTCAAGTTCCATGACGGCGCGCTGCTCACGGCCGACGACGTGGTGTTCTCGCTGCAGCGCGCGCAGGCGCCGAGCTCGGCGCTGAAGTCGCTGCTGTCGTCGGTGGCCGAGGTGAAGAAGGTCGATCCGCTCACGGTGCAGGTCAGGACCAAGGGCCCGAACCTGATCTTCCCGAACAACCTCACGAACCTTTTCATCCTCAACGAGGCCTGGGCCAAGGCGAACAAGGCCGAGCAGTCGCAGGACGTGGCCAGCAAGACCGAGAACTTCGCCACCCGCAACGAGAACGGCACCGGCCCGTACGTGCTGGCCTCGCGCGAGGTCGATGCGCGCACGGTGCTCAAGCAGTTTCCGCAGTACTGGGGCCGCGGCCAGTTTCCGCTGGACGTGACCGAGCTGGTCTACGTGCCGATCAAGTCGCCGGCCCCCCGCGCGGGCGCGGCCCACGCGGGGGGCCGCGCTGCTGTCGGGCGAAGTCGATTTCGTGCAGGACCTGCCGGCGCAGGACGTGGGCCGGCTCAAAGCCGACAAGCGCCTGCGCGTGACCGAAGGGCCCGAGAACCGCTCGATCTTCCTGGGCCTGAACGTGGGCGCGAAGGAGCTCAAGTACGCCGACGTGAAGGGCAAAAACCCGCTGGCCGACCCGAAGGTGCGCGAGGCCATCGGCCTGGCGATCGACCGCGACGCGATCAAGGCGGCGGTGATGCGCGGGCTGTCGACCCCCTCGGGCATCATCGCGCCGCCGTTCGTGCACGGCTACGAGAAGGGCTTCGCGGCCTACCCGAAGGCCAACGCCGCGCAGGCGAAGAAACTGCTGGCCGAGGCCGGCTACCCGAACGGCTTTGCGATCACGCTGCACACGCCGAACGACCGCTACGTGAACGACGAGGCCATCAGCACGGCGGTGTCGGGCTTCCTCGGGCGCATCGGCATCAAGACCACGGTGGCGGCGCGTCCGATCGCGCTGCACAGCACCGCCATCAACTCGGCCGACACCGATTTCTACCTGTTCGGCTGGGGCGTGCCGACCTACGACTCGGCCTACATCTTCGACTATCTGGTGCACACGCGCGGCAAGGACGGCCGCGGCCCGACCAACGCCACCGGCTACAGCAACGCCGAGGTCGACGCGCAGATCGCGTCGCTGGCCGCCGAGAGCGACAAGGCGAAACGCGACGCCACCATCAAAAGCATCTGGCAGACGGTGCAGAAGGAGCGCATCTACATCGCGCTGCATGACCAGGTGCTCAACTTCGCCTCGACCCCGAAGCTGGACATTCCCGTCAGCCCCGACGGCAGCGTGTTCTTCAAGAATGTGAAGGTGGCGAAGCCCTAAGCACACACACGCACGCACACCATGTGGGTTCATCTCTTGCGCCGGCTCGGCCAGTCCGTGCTGGTGCTGCTGGCGGTGTCGTTCGTGTCCTTCCTGGTGTTCCGCCACATCGGTGACCCGACCATCAGCCTGCTCGGCGAAGACGCCACGCTGGAAGAACGCGCCGCGCTGACGGCCGAGCTGGGCTTCGACCGCCCGGTGCCGGTGCAGTACCTGCGCTACGTGGGCCACGCGCTGCAGGGTGACCTGGGTGTGTCGTACCGGCTCAAGCGGCCGGTGGTCGAGCTCATCGCCGAGCGGCTGCCGGCCACGCTGGAGCTGGCGCTGGTGGCGGCCGTGCTGGCGGTGGCAGGCGGCGTGGCGCTGGGCGTGTACACCGCGATCCGGCGCGACAGCGTGGCCAGCCGCGCGGTCATGGCGGTGTCGCTGGTCGGCGTGTCGCTGCCCACCTTCCTGATCGGCATCGGGCTCATCTACCTGTTCGCGGTCGAGCTGCGCTGGCTGCCGTCGTTCGGGCGCGGCGACACGGTGCAGTTGGGCGGCTGGAGCACCGGGCTGCTCACGGCCTCGGGCTGGGCCTCGCTGCTGATGCCCGCGCTGACGCTGGGCCTGTACAAGCTGACGCTGATCATGCGGCTGGTGCGCGCCGAGATGCTGGAGGTGCTGCGCGCCGACTACATCCGCTTCGGCCGCGCGCGCGGGCTGCGCGAGCGCGACCTGAACTACGGCCACGCGCTGCGCAACACGCTGATCCCGGTCATCACCATCACCGGGCTGCAGATCGGCTCGCTGGTCGCCTTTGCCATCGTCACCGAGACGGTGTTCCAGTGGCCGGGCGTGGGCCTGCTGTTCATCACCTCGATCCAGGGGGTGGACGTGCCGGTGGTGGCGGCCTACCTGCTGCTGATCGCGCTGCTGTACGTGGCGATCAATTTCATCGTTGACCTGCTGTACGTGCTGGTCGATCCGCGCCTGCGACGCGCCTGACTCCTTTCTTGCTTTTCCGAATGACGTTTCCTTCCCCGACCGGCGCCCCCGCGCCGCGCCGCTGGCGCAACGCCGAGTCGCCCGTGCTGCGCGCGTTTGCACGCTCGCGTACCGTGCAGCTGGCCGCCTTCGTGCTGCTGCTGGTTGCCCTGGCCTCGCTGTTCGCGCCGTGGATCGCGCGGCAAGACCCCTTCGATCCGGCGGTGCTCGACCTGATCGACGCCTTCACGCCGCCGGGGCAGCAGGGCGCCTCGGGCGCCTTCTATCCGTTGGGCGCCGACGACCAGGGGCGCGACGTGTTCTCGGCCATCCTCTACGGGCTGCGCATGTCGCTGCTCGTGGGCGTGAGCGCGGTCGGGTTGTCGCTGGCCATCGGCGTGCCGCTCGGGCTGGCGGCCGGCTATGCGGGCGGCTGGTTCGACACGCTGGTGATGCGCGTGGCCGATGTGCAGCTGACCTTTCCGGTGCTGCTGGTGGCGCTGCTGATCTTCGGCATCGCACGCGGCTTGCTGCCCGCGGGCTACCGCGACGACATGGCGGTGTACGTGATCGTGGCGGCCATCGGCCTGTCGGAGTGGGTGCAGTACGCGCGCACGGTGCGCGGCGCGGTGATGCTCGAAAAGCACAAGGACTACGTGGCCGCCGCGCAGATCATCGGCCGCTCGCACACCGGCATATTGGTGCGGCACATCCTGCCGAACCTGCTGGCGCCGGTGCTCGTGATTGCCACCATCAGCTTCGCGCTGGCCATCGTGGCGGAGTCGACGCTGTCGTACCTGGGCGTGGGCCTGCCGCCCACGCAGCCGTCGCTGGGCACGCTGATCCGCATCGGGCAGGGCTTCCTGTTCTCGGGCGAGTGGTGGATCCTGCTGTTTCCGGCGCTGGTGCTGCTGGCGCTGGCGCTGTCGGTCAACCTGGCGGGCGACTGGCTGCGCGACGCCTTGAACCCGAGGCTGCAATGAGCGCGCGCGACCCCTCGCCATCGCCCCGCGGCGAAACGCCCGTGCTGCGCGTGCGCGGGCTCGACGTGGCCTTCGACACGCACCGGGGCACGGTGCAGGTGCTCGATGGCGTCTCCTTCGAGATCGCGCCGGGAGAAATCCTGGGCGTGGTCGGCGAGTCGGGCGCGGGCAAGTCGATGGTCGGCGCGGCCGTCATCGGGCTGGTGCCGCCGCCGGGGCGTATCGCGGGCGGCACGGTCGAGCTGCACGGCGAACGCATCGACACGCTGCGCGGCGAGGACATGCGCCGCGTGCGCGGGCGCCGCATCGGCAGCGTGTTCCAGGACCCGCTGACCAGCCTGAACCCGGTCTACCCGATCGGCCGGCACCTCATCGAAACCATCCGCACGCACCTGCCCGTGAGCGAGCAGGAGGCACGCCGGCGCGCGCTGGCGCTGCTGGCCGACGTGGAGATTCCCGATCCCGAAAGCCGCATCGACCAGTACCCGCACCAGTTCTCGGGCGGCATGCGCCAGCGCGTGGCGATTGCGCTCGCGCTGTGCGCCGAGCCGCAGCTGCTGATTGCCGACGAGCCCACCACCGCGCTCGACGTGTCGGTGCAGGCGCAGGTGATCCGCGTGTTCCGGCGCGTCTGCCGTGAGCGTGGCACGGCGGCGATGCTCATCACGCACGACATGGGCGTGATCGCCGAGGCGGCCGACCGCGTGATGGTGATGTACCAGGGCCGCGTGCTCGAGACCGGTCCGGTGCGCCAGGTGCTCGACCGCCCGCGCGAGCCGTACACGCGGGCGTTGATGGCCGCGATTCCTTCGGTGCACGACAGGCTGCATCGGCTGCCGGTGCCGGAGATCGGCGCGGACATCGCCGAGGCCGCCGCGTTGCCGCCCGCGCAGGCCGAGACCGTGGCGCCGCCGGCCGACGGCACTCCGCTGATCCGCGTGCAGGGCCTGTCGCGCGCGTTCGATCTCTCGGCCGGCTGGCTCGTGCGTACGCTCGCGCGCCAGCCGAAGAAGGTGCTGCACGCGGTCGACGGTGTGAGCTTCGACATCGCGCGCGGCCGCACCTTCGGGCTGGTCGGCGAATCGGGTTCGGGCAAGTCGACCGTGGCGCGCATGATCGCCGGCCTCACGCGGCCCACGGCCGGCAGCGTGCATTTCGACGGCATCGACCGCTGGGGCGACGCCGCGCAGACGGCCGCGCTGCGCCGGCGCTTCCAGATGATCTTCCAGGACCCGCATGCCAGCCTCAACCCGCGCTGGCGCGTGGACCGGCTCATCGCCGAGCCGGTCGAGGTGCTGGGCCTGGCGGCCAGTGCCGACGAAACCGCCGAGCGCGTCGCCCAGGCGCTGCGCCGCGTGCGCATGTCGCCCGACGACGGGCGGCGTTACCCGCACCAGTTCTCGGGCGGCCAGCGCCAGCGCATCGCCATCGCGCGGGCCTTGGCCAGCCAGCCCGAGTTCATCGTCTGCGACGAACCGACCTCGTCGCTCGACGTCTCGGTACAGGCCCAGGTGCTGAACCTCATGCGCGACCTGCAGGACGAGTTCGGTCTGACCTACCTGCTGATCAGCCACAACCTCGCGGTGATCCGCCACATGTGCGACGACGTAGGCGTGATGCAGCGCGGGCGGCTGGTGGAGCAGGGCAGCGCGGGCGAGGTGCTCGATGCGCCGAAGCACGCCTACACGCAGGCGCTGATGGCAGCGATTCCCGACATGCGGCATGCACCAGCCGTGGCCGTGCTCGCCACGGCCTGAAGTGCCCTCAGGGCACGCGCTGCAGCTGTTCGCGCAGGATGCGCCGGATCTCCAGGATCGCCAGCGGGTGCTCCTGCACGCTGTGCGCCGACGGGATCACCAGCTCCGACACCGCGCCGTCGAGGTGCGCGCTGGTGTAGGGCACGATGCCGTCGCTCGACTCGGCCAACGGCAGGCCGGGCGTGTCGTTGCCGATGATCGAGTGGTAGCGCACCTTCGGGCTCAGCGGCAACCCGGACGACAGGCGCACGAAGGCATCGCGGTCGCTGAGGTTGTCGATGCTGTTGGGAATGCGCAGCGGGCCCATGTCCTGCGAACTGGGCGCCACGCGCATCAGCTCACGCGAGATGTCGTTGAGCTGACCCAGCATGGCCACCGGCAGCGTGATGAGGTTGGCCACCCAGCGCGAGATGCGCTTGTTGGCGAACGAGGTGCCGCGGTGCGGCGACGCGATGAAGATGGCGTCGCTGACCTGGGGCAGCGGCTCGAAGCGAAGGTAGGGCCCCAGCCCTTCCTCGATGCGGCGGCGCTGCGCGGCCGGCATGGGGTAGCCCTCGCGCAGCGCGTCCCACAGCACGTCGCCCGACGACGACACCAGCAGGCGCGACAGCACGCCGCCCATGCTGTGGCCGATGAGCGTGACGTTGCGCGAGGCCTCGGCGCGGCCCTGCGGATCGAAGTGCGCCAAGGTCTGCGTGATGGCTTCGCGGATGGCCAGGTTGTTCAGCGGCAGCGGCGCATTCGTGGGGTAGTACACCTGCCAGATCTGGTAGCGGCGGCGCAGCGTCTCGTCGCCGAGCACTTCGTTCGCCACGTTGATCCAGGCCTCGGGGCTGCTGGCCAGGCCGTGCAGCATGACGATGGTGCGGCGCTTCGGGTCGTAGGGCTGCATCAGGTAGATGTGCGGCCGGGTCAGGCCCTCGGCGCCGCCGAACAGGCTGCGCAGCGCCTGCAACGCGAAGTCGGAGCGCGCCAGCCACAGGCCGTAGCCCGAGGTGAAGTTGGCGGCCAGCGGAATCTCTTCGCCGGCCAGCCGGATCGTGCTGGTGCGGTAAGGGTCGAACACGGCGATGCGCAGCGTGCGCGTGGCCAGCACGTCCTGCAAGGTGGCGCCGTCGAACTGCAGCAGCGCGGTGAGGGCGGGGAAGGGCGTCTCGCTGAAGGGCGGAGCGTCTTCGTCGGCCTGCGCCGCGGTCGGGCGGTCGTCGCCCGCGGCGACCAATTCGGCGCCGAAGCCGTCGCGGCGGTAGATGTTGCGCAGGCCCGAGAAGGTCAGCGAGGCGGCGGGAATCAGCTCTTTGGGCGGGGGCGCGTCGGGCGCGAACTGCAGCGCCGACAGGTCGGCGTCGATGCGCCAGCCGCTCACCTGCGGAATGGCGACCACCGACATGCCGCTCTTGCGGTAGCGGCTGAACAGGCCGGTGATGGCGCGCTGCACGGCGTAGTTGTAGTAGTCGCGCACCTGCGTCTGGCGGTCTTCGAAGGCGCGGTCGCGCGGCTTGCGCGCCGTGTGGAACAGGTAGGCGTAGGCGTGGCGCGCGGTTTCGAGCCAGGCCTCGATGGCCTCGGGCGCCATGGGCTGCGCGGCCGAGCCGCCGTCGCCGCCCGCCAGCGCGAGCTGCAGCCACACCTCGGACAGCGCCGACATGCGTTGCTCGTCGCTCAGGCCGGCGGAGGTGGCGAGGTTCTGGCGGCAGGCGCGGCCGTCCTTGCGGCACTGGTCGGCGTCGGAGCCGATGACGCGCAGCACCTCTTGCGCGGAACTGCTGAGCTGGCCGGTGGTGAGCACGTCACCGCGCCGCTGCGCCAGGTAGTCGGCCGGCGAGATGGTGCCGACCGTGACGCCGGCGCAGCCGGTGAGCAGCGACAGCGCCAGCAGCAGGGCGGGGAGGAAGCCGATGCGCCTCATGGCGCCACGCCCGGCAGGCCGTTGCGGATCGCCTGCGAGAAGTTCACGCCGGGCTGCTGGTCGGTGGCGATGGCCCGGTCGGTGATGCGGCCGCCGGCGCGCAGCGCCTCCATGCTCAGCCCCGGCGTCAGGCCGCCCACGTCGTGCAGGTACTCGGGCAGGTAGCCCGAGGCCAGCAGGCGGTAGTCCATCGGCAGGCCGGGCACGACGTGCCTGGCGAGGCTGTAGACGATGGTCGTGCAGTTGGCCGTGAGCGTGTTGTAGAAGCTCGGCGCGCGCGTCAGCGCATTGGCCTCGCCGACGTAGCCCAGGAACAGCGAACGCATCTCGGCCTGCGGCAGGTGCACGCGGTACATGTAGACGTCTTCGCCGCGCACGTTGGTGCGCACGCGCAGGATGTCGTGCTCGTCGGCGGCCACGAGGCTGTTCTCGAACTGCTTGAAGAAACCGCCCACGGACGAGAAGCTCTCGCCGCGCTCCTTGCGGATCTCGATGGAAAAAGTGACGAACTGGCCGTCGTCGAAGCCGAAGGACACCAGCGTGTGGGCGATGGCCGGGCCGGTCCAGTAGGACAGCGACACGTCGACCGAGCGCAGGCGGTCCAGGTCGTAGCGGCGCGTGTCCCAGCGCACGGTGTAGTCGGTGTCGCTGCGCCAGTCGAAGTTGCGCACGTTCTCCATCGTGACCACGCTGCCTTCGACGCGCGGCTTCAGGTGGCGGGCCACGTCGTCGGCCCATTCGCGATGCTGAGAGGGCGCGATGGTGCCCCACCATTCGAGCAGCACGACGAAGCCGATGGCGTAGGCCAGCAGCGAGCGGCCGGCCTTGCCGCGCCACAGCAGCACGATCGCCGCCAGGCCGAAGAGGCCCCACAGCACCATCGCGCCGACCTTGAGCGGCAGCGTCGCGGGCAGCTGATACCAGAGGGCCGCGCAGGCCCAGGCGGCCGACAGCAGCACGGCGAAGCTCACCAGCAGACGGCCGAGGGAGCGCAGGAGGATTCGGAGCATGAAGAAACGCGGAGGTGGAGGGCGGCCGATTCTCGTCGAGTTGCAGCCGCCGCCGTCGGGCTACAGCGGATAGGTCACCAGCTTGAAGTCCGGGTCCTCGGGGAAGGACTTCACCGAGAAACCCAGCCGGCGCACCAGCTTGAGCATGTCGGGGTTGCCGGCCAGCACCAGCCCGTCCATTTCCGAAAGGCCACGGTCGCGCGCCACGTCGATGATGCTTTCCATGAGGCGCGAGCCGATGCCCTTGCCGCTGAACTCGTCGGCCACCACGAGCGAGAACTCGCAGCTGGTCTGGTCGGGGTTGGTGATGTAGCGCGACACGCCCACGATGCGCTCGCTCTCGAGGATGCTGCCGTCGGGCGCGGTGCTGCGTTCCATCACGGTGGCGACCAGCGCCATCTCGCGGTCGTAGTCGATCAGCGTGAAGCGCGACAGCATCGACGGCGGCAGCTCGTGGAAGCGCGAGACAAAGCGGAACCAGCGGCTCTCGGGCGACAGGCCCTGCACCAGCGCCTGCAGCATCTGCGCGTCGTTCGGATGCACCGGCCGCACGACGTACGCGCCGCCACCGGGCAGCGGCCATTCGCGCCGGTAGCGCGCGGGGTACGGCATGATGGCCAGGTGCTGGTAGCCGTTGCCCACCGGGCCCGCCACGGCCTGCGTGCTGCTGTCGACCACGATGCGCGCATCGACCGACACCGCGCCGTGCTCGTCCACGATGATGGGGTTGATGTCCATCTCGCGCAGCTCGGGCAGCTCGCACACCATTTCGGACACGCGCAGCAGCACGTCCTCGATGGCCTCCATGTTCACCGCGTTGGCGCCGCGCCATTCGCCCAGCGTCTCGGCCACGCGCGAGCGCTCGATGAGGTGGCGCGCCAGGAACTGGTTCAGCGGCGGCAGCTCCATCGCGCGGTCGTTCATGAGCTCGATCATGGTGCCGCCGGCGCCGAAGACGATCACCGGGCCGAAGGGCTGGTCGGTGACCAGGCCCACGTAGATTTCGCGCCCGCGCCGCGCGCGCACCATCTTCTGCACGGTCACGCCGTTGATGCGGGCGTCGGGCGCCAGGCGCGCCACGCGCTCCATCATCTCCAGGTAGGTGTCGCGCGCGCTGGTGCCGTTCATCACGTTCAGCGCCACGCCCTCGACGTCGGACTTGTGCGAGATGTCGGGCGAGTCGATCTTCAGCGCCACCGGAAAGCCCAGCTGCGTGGCGATCATCATGGCCTCGTTGGCGCTGCGCGCGAGCAGGGTGCGCGTGATCGGGATGTGGAAGCACGACAGCAGCGACTTCGACTCCATCTCGGTCAGCACCTTGCGCCGCTCGGCCAGCACGCTCTCGATGAGCAGGCGCGCGCCGTCGATGTCGGGCTTGGCCAGCGCCGACAGCGGCGGTGGCGTCTGCTGCAGCAGCTGCTGGTTCTGGTAGAAGGCCGCGATGTTGCCGAAGGCGCCCACGGCCGCCTCGGGCGTGCGAAAGCTGGGAATGGTGGCCTCGGCCAGCACGGCCCGCGCATTGCCCACCGAGGCATCGCCCATCCAGCACGACAGGAGCGGCTTGGGCATGGGGCGCGGAATGTCGGCCAGCGCGCGCGCCGTGGCGGCCGCGTCGACGCCGGCCTTGGGCGAGAAGATGGCGAGCACGCCGTCGATCTGGCTGTCGGCCGAGGCGGTGTCGATGGCGGCGCGAAAGTGCGCGGGCGTGGCGTCTTCCGACAGGTCGATGAGGTCGGTGAGCGATGCGAGCGCCGGCAGCGACGGTTGCAGCGACCGCTGTGCGGGCGCCGAGAGGCGGCCCAGGTCCAGGCCGATCTCGTTGATCCAGTCGGCCGCGAGCACGCCGGGGCCGCCGCCGTTGGTGACCACGGCCAGCCGCTTGCCCACCGGCCGGTAGCGCGAGGCCAGGCACTTGGCGGCCGAGAACAGCTCGACGAAGGAGCGCACCCGCACCGCGCCCGCGCGGCGCAGGGCGGCGTCGAACACGTCGTCGCTGCCCACGATGGCCGCGCTGTGCGTCTGCGCGGCCTCGTTGCCGGCCGGCTTGCGGCCCGCCTTGAGCACCACCACCGGCTTGGCGTGCGAGGCCGAGCGCAGCGCGCTCATGAAGCGGCGCGCATCGGCAATGCCCTCGAGGTACACGATGATGCTGTGCGTGCTCGAATCGTTGGCCAGGAAGTCGAGCACCTGCGGAATGTCGACCGAGGTGTGCGGCCCGAGCGACACCACGCTCGAAAAGCCCACGCCGTTCTGCCGCGCCCAGTCGAGCATCGAGGCCGTGAGCGCACCCGACTGCGACACCAGCGCCAGCGGCCCGGTGCGCGCGAGCGGGCCGGCCACGCTGGCGTTCAGGTGCAGCGGCGGGCGCTGGAAGCCCAGCGAATTCGGGCCCAGCAGGTGCACGCCTTCGCGGCGCGCGATCTTGCGCCACTGCGCGGCCTGCTCGGCGGCGATGCCGGTGGAGATGACCACCGCGGCCTTGCAGCCGATGCGGCCCGCGATCTCGAGGGCGGCCGCCACGTCGTGCGGCGCCAGCGCGATCAGCGCCAGGTCGGCATGCGTCTGCGCCAGCTCTTCGAGCGTGCCCTGGGTGCGCACGTCCAGAAAGCGCAGCGTGCCGTCGAAGCGGTCGGCCCGGAAGGCTTCGCGCAGCGTGCGGCCCAGGGCGGTCTGGCCCCCCGGATCGCTGGGCTGGCCGACGAAGGCCACGATCGACGCCGGGGCGAACAGGGGGGTCAGGAAATGCTTGTCCATGCCCTAGTTTGCCCGGATCGGGGCGTGCCGCAAGCACCGCGTGTACACTCGCCGGCTCATGTCGTGCCTTTCACTTTCCCCCGTTGCAGCATCCAGCGCCGCCGTTGTCGGCCGCACGATGCCGTTCGCCGCCTGCGTGCGAACGAGCGACGCAGTGAATGCACGAATGATTACCACCATGACCGCCGCGGCCCCCTGAGCACGCGCAGGGTGGCCGCTCCGGCAGCCACCTGGTGTCTCTTCTCCCGAATGAACGAAACCCAGCTGGCAGCTGGGTTTTTTTGTTTTTGTCCTGTTCGTTCGTTGTTTGGAGAAGCCCATGTACCGCGATCCCGTCTCGTCCTTCCTGCCCCAGCCCAGCCATCCTGCGGCCATTCGCCCCTTGCGCGTCGGCATGATCGGCATCGGCACCGTGGGCACGGGCACCTTCCGCGTGCTGGCCCGCAACCAGGACCTCATCGCCGCCCGCGCCGGGCGCGGCATCGAGGTGACGGTGGTGGCGGCGCGCAATCTCGCGCGGGCCCAAGGCATCGTGGGCGAGGGCGTGGCGCTCACGGCCGACCCGATGCAGGTGGCCACCGACCCCGATGTCGACGTGGTGGTCGAGGTGGCCGGCGGCACCGGCCCGGCGCGCGACTGGGTGCTGGCGGCCATTGCGCACGGCAAGCACGTGGTCACGGCCAACAAGGCGCTGCTGGCCGTGCACGGCCCCGAGATTTTCGCCGCCGCCAGCGCGCACGGCGTGGCCGTGATGTACGAGGGCGCGGTGGCGGTGAGCATCCCCATCGTGAAAGCGCTGCGCGAGGGCCTCACGGCCAACCGCATCGAATGGGTGGCGGGCATCGTCAACGGCACCACCAACTTCATCCTGAGCAAGATGCGCGACGAGGGCCTGGACTTCGGCGACGCGCTCGCGCAGGCCCAGGCGCTGGGCTATGCCGAGGCCGATCCGGCCTTCGACATCGAGGGCGTCGACGCCGCCCACAAGACCGCGCTGCTGGCCGCCAACGCCTTCGGCATGCCGGTGCGCTTTGCCGATGCGCAGGTCGAGGGCATCACCGCGCTGCAACGTGTTGACGTGGCCTGCGCCGAGCAGCTGGGCTTTCGCGTCAAGCTGCTGGGCGTGGCGCGCCGACGTGAAGAGGGCGTGGAGCTGCGCGTGCAACCCGCGCTGGTGCCTGCGACGCACCTGCTCGCGCAGGTGAACGGCTCGATGAACGGCATCATGGTCAAGGGCGACGCGGCGGGCGTCACGATGTACTACGGCGCGGGCGCCGGCTCGGAGCAGACCGCCTCGGCCGTGATCGCCGACCTGGTCGACGTGGCGCGCCTGGACGGCACCCACGCCGGCCAGCGCGTGCCGCACACGGGCTTTCATGCGCATGCGGTGCGCGAACTGCCGGTGCTGCCGCGCGCGGCCGTGCGCAGCGCGCACTACCTGCGCGTGCCGGTGCAGGCGGCGACCGACATCGCGGCCGTGGCCGACCTGCTGGCCGCGCAGCGGCTGCCGGTGCGGCAGCTGGTGCTGGCGAACGGGCCGGCGGACGCGGCGCCGCAGGTGCTGGTGATCACGGAATCGGCGTTGCAAAGCGCGGTCGATCTCGCCTTGCACGCATTGCAGACGAGCCCGTTCGTGGCTGGCCCGGTGATCGCACTGCGCGTCGAAACCCTCGACGACTGAGACGCTGTCACCGAACTCCCGAGGATTTTCAATCGGACTGACATGCGCCGCTGCGAGGATGGCCCGCAGTGCTCGTCGTTGTCCTTGTGAAGTCTTTTCCCGGGAGTTGTGGAACATGGCCGCCCGTTCAATCCGTCGCCGTGCCGAGCGGGCCTTCACCCTCATCGAACTGATGGTGGTGCTGGTCATCATCGGCGTGCTCGCCGCGCTCATCGTGCCGAGCCTGATGGACCGCCCCGACCAGGCCCGCGCCACCGCGGCCCGCCAGGACGTGGCCGCGATCATGCAGGGGCTGAAGCTCTACCGCCTGGACAACGGCGCCTACCCCAGCGCCACGCAGGGCCTGCGCGCGCTCGTCGAGAAGCCGGCCACGGGCAAGGTGCCGACGAACTGGCGCACCTACCTCGAACGCCTGCCTCAGGACCCGTGGGGCAACGCCTACCAGTACCTGAACCCCGGCACGCACGGCGAGGTCGACGTGTTCTCGCTGGGCGCCGATGGCGAGCCCGACGGAGAAAAAGCCAACGCGGACATCGGCTCCTGGTAGCGCGGGAACGGCACCGTGGGCGCGATGGCAGGGATCGGAACAGGCCGCCGGCAACGGCGCATGCGCGGCATGGCGGTGATCAGCGCCTTGCTGATCGTCGCGGTGATCGCCGCGCTGGCAGCGGCCTTGCTCGGGCGGCAGTCGGCCTTCATCCGCACCATGCAGGGCGAGCAGTCGCGGGTGCAGGCGCGCTGGCTCCTGCGTGGGGAACTGGGCGCGGCGCAGCGGCTGTTGCGCGCCGAGGCCGTGCGCGAGCCGACCACGCGCCTGGACGGCCTGTGGACCCGGCCGTTCGCCGGGCCCGTGGCGGGGCAGGTGGCCGCCGAGGGCGCGCGGCTACTCAGCGAGATCAGCGACGAGCAGAGCAAGTTCAACCTGCGCAACCTCGTCGACCGGGGCCGCATCGACCCGGCCGAAGCGGCCGTGTTCCAACGGCTCTGCGCCATGACGGACGTCTCGCAAGCCCAGGCGCAGGCGCTCATGCGGCGCGTGGTCGGCAGCATCGCCGACCCCGAAGGCGAAGCCGCGCAGACGATGCCCGATGCGGCAGCCGACACGATGGCCGCAACGCTGGGCCTGCCGCCCGAGTTGCCGCGCGCCCCGCAGGCCCCGCGCCCGCGCGTGCTGGAAGACCTCCTGGCCGTGCCTGGCGTCGATGCCGGCGTGATCGCGCGGCTCGCGCCCTTCGTCACGCTGCTGCCGGCGCGCACCTGGATCAACGCGAACACGGCCAGCGCCGAGTTGCTCGCGGCCGGCGTGCCCGGGCTGGCGCTGGACAAGGCGCGCGCGCTGCTCGCCGCGCGCGACCGCGGCCAGTGGTTCATCAACCGCGGCGACTTTGCGAACCGGCTCCAGATGCCCACGCTCGACGAGCGTGACGTGCGCATCGGCATCGACAGCAACTGGTTCCGCGTCGCCAGCGTGCTCGACACGCCGCGCACGAAGTTCGTGCAGGTCGCGCTGCTGCAGGACGACAAGACCAGCGTGCCGCGCGTGGTCTGGCTGCGGGAGGGCGTGTGAGCGCCCTGAAGGTCGATCGCCTGCGCCTGCAGCTGCCGCCCTGGCCGGACGAGGGCGAAGCCGATCTCGTGGATGCCGAAGTGCACTGCGGCTGGCGCGCTGCCGACGGTCGCTGGCACGACGGCGGCGCGCTCGCGCTCGGGGCCGTGGCCGGCCGCTTCGAGGCGCGCCATCTCGAGGTCGCGCTGGCGCCGGGCGAGGTGGCGCTGGCGAGCTTCGCGCTGCCGCCGCTGACGGGGCGGCACCTGCATGCGGCGGTGCTCGGGGCCATCGAGCCCTGTGCGTTGCAGCCGATCGACGCGCTGGCGGTGGGCATCGGCCCGCGCGGGGCCGACGGCACGGTGCCGGCCGCCTGGATCGCGCGCGACGCGATGGTGCGCTGGCTGGCGCTGCTGCGGCGGCACGGCATGGCGCCGCGCGCACTGTGCCTGCCGACCGCCTTCCTGCCGACGCCCACCGAGGGCTGGACAGGCCTGCAGTTGGACCGCTGGCTCGTGGTGCGCACCGGCGCCGGCGCGGGCTTCATGCAGGCGCTGCCGCACGGCGCGGACCGCGACGCCGCGCTCGCGGCGTATGTGACGAGCGGCGAGGCGGCGTCGCCGGCCGTGCACTGGACGGCGCAGGAAGAGGGCGACGCGGCGCGCTGGTCGGGCGAGGGCTGGCGCTGGGCGCTGTCCGCGAGCGACCCCGCTCAGGCGCATGCGGGCGTGGCGGCGCTGCTGCGGCCGGCGGCCTTGTGGGGCTGCATGGCCGCGCTCGTGTGGACAGCTGGCCTCCAGGTGCATGCCCACCGGCTGGCGACGCAAGGCCAGGCCTTGAAGCGGGAGATGGCCGCGCGGGTCAAGGCCGCGTTTCCCGAGCTGCCCGTGGTCGTCAACCCGGTGCAGCAGGCGCGCCAGCAGAAGGAGGCGCGGGCGGGCCAGGCACCGCAGGCCGCGGTCGGCGGCGATTACGCGGGGCTGTCGCGCGCGGCGGTGGGCTTGCTCGCGCAGCTGCCGGCCGGGCAGGTCCAGGCGCTGCACTACACGGCGGGCGAGCTGCGCGTCCGCTGGCGCGAGGGCGCGGCGCCGAACACCGAGGCGCTGCGCGTGCTGCAGGCGCAGGCGCGCGAGCGAAGCCTGTCCGCCGACCCGGAGGCCGGCGCACTGCGCATCACGCCGGCCACGGCCCGCGCAGAGAAGGACACCCCGTGAACCTGTCCCGAAGGGGTGGCGTCCTCCTCGACCCCGCGCGGCGGATGGCACGCGAAGCGATCGGGCGCTGGCGTGGGCTTCCCGCACGCGACCGGCTCGGCGCGGGCGTTGCGCTGCTGTTGGTGGTGCTCGCGATCCTGTGGCTGGGCCTGGCCCGTCCCGCGCTCGACACCGCCGCGCGCTGGCAGCGCGACCTGCCGAAGCTGCGGGCCCAGTCCGCCGAACTCGACACGCTGCTGGCCGATGTGCCCGGCGCCCACGCGGCGACCGATACAGCACAGGGCGGCATAGACGCCGCCCTCGACCGCGCCGGCCTGCGCGGCCGTTACCGCCTGCACGACGCCGTGGCCGACGGGCCGCCGGCGGCCGGGAGCCCGGCGCAGCCCACGCGCGCATGGCGCGTCGAGTTCCCGGAGCCCGTGCCGGCCGCGCAGGTGTTCGCCTGGCTCGTGGCGGTCTCGGCGCGCCGCGACCTCGAGGTCACGCGGGCGCAGCTGGAGCGCATCGACAGTTCCGACGACGACAGCGAGGGCACGCCGCAGGGCCGCGTGCGCGGCGCGGTGGCGCTGCAGTCCACACAACTCACCAAGGATGGCCAGTGACACGAGATCGAAACGGCGCGGCCCTGCGCCGATGGACGGCGGCATGCTGCCTGGGTGTCTTCGCGATCGCCGCCAGCGCCGCGACCCCATCGCCGCCCGCCAAAACCGCGCCGCGTGCCGGTGCCGAAGAGCGCGTGGTGCTGAACTTCGTCGACGCCGACATCACCTCGGTGGTGTCGGCGCTGGCGCGATTCCTGGGGCGCAACTTCCTTTTCGATCCGCGCGTGAAGGGGCAGATCACGCTGGTCTCCGAAGGCGAGGTGCCGGCCGCCACCGCCTACGGCATGCTGGCCTCGGCGCTGCGCATGCGCGGCTTCGCAATCGTCGACGTGGGCGAGGTGAGCCGCGTCGTGCCCGTGGCCGACGCCAAGCAGCAGGGCGGCTCGGTGAACGCACGCAGCCCCGGCGGCGGGCTCGCGACGCGCACCTTCCGGCTCAACTATGAGAACGCCGAGGCGATGGTGCCGGTGCTCAAGCCGCTGGTCGCGGCCGAGAACAGCATCGCGGCCTATGCCGCCAACAACACGCTGGTCGTCACCGACTACATCGACAACCTCGAGCGGCTGGCACGCATCATCGAGAGCATCGACACGCCCACCGCGCTCGACGCCCAGCTGGTCAAGCTGCGCCACGGCATCGCGACCGACATCGCTGCGTTGGCCACCGAGCTGCTCGAAGGCAGCGGCGAAAAAGGCCGGCGCGACATCGTGGTGCTGGCCGACCCGCGCTCCAACAGCATCGTGATCCGCTCCAGCAGCCCGGGCCGCACGGCGCTGGCGCGTGAACTCATCGGCAAGCTCGAGAGCGCGCAGGGCGACCCGGGCAACCTGCATGTGGTCTACCTGCGCAATGCGCAGGCGGTGCACCTGGCGAACGTGCTGCGCGGGTTGCTCACGGGCGAATCGGGCGACCAGACAGTCACGGGCGGTGGCGGCAGTTCGGTGCGCGCCGCGCTCGGCGCGGGCGGCATGCTCGGCGGTGCAGGGGCGGCGAATGGCGGCGCAGCGAACGGTGCGTCGGCCACCGGCAGCCAACCCGCGACCGGTGGCGCCACGGCAAGCACCGCCGGCAAGTTCGGTGGCCTGCGCGGCGCGGCCGGCGGCGCCAATGGCCAGGTTCCGGGCGCGGCGGGCGGCACCGGCGGTGCGTCCACCGCGTTCTCCAGCGGCGGTGTCACGGTGCAGGCCGACGCCACCACCAACACGCTCATCATCGCGGCGCCCGACCCGATGTACCGCAGCCTGCGCAGCGTGATCGACCTGCTCGACCAGCGGCGCGCGCAGGTGCTGGTCGAAAGCCTGATCGTCGAGGTCACCGAGCGCGACGCGGCCGAGCTGGGCATCCAGTGGATGGCGGGCGGCAACAACGGCCGCGTGCGCGGCGGCACCAACTTCGGCGGCGCGGGCCTCAACGCCAACGCGCGCACCACCATCGACGCCATGCCGCGCGGCCTGAACATCGGCGTGGTCGACGGCACCATCAACCTGCCGGGCGTGGGCGAGGTGCTCAACCTGAAGGTGCTGGCGCGCGCGCTGCAGGCCAAGGACGGCGCCAACATCCTCTCGACGCCGAACATCCTCACGTTGGACAACGAGCCGGCCTCGATCATGGTCGGCAAGACCGTGCCCTTCGTGAGCGGGCAGTACATCACCAACGGCAACAGCAGCACCAACCCGTTCCAGACCATCCAGCGCGAGGACATCGGTCTGAAGCTCAACATCCGGCCGCAGATTTCCGAGGGCGGCACGGTCAAGCTCGACATCTACCAGGAGGTGTCCAGCATCGACGAGCAGACCTCGGGCGCGGCCGGCATCGTCACCAACAAGCGCGCGCTCGATACGAGCATCCTCGTGGACGACGGCCAGATCATGGTGCTGGGCGGGCTGATGGAAGACAGCGTCGCCAACGGCACCGAGGCCGTGCCCGGCCTGGGCTCGCTGCCGGTGCTGGGCAACCTGTTTCGCTACGACAAGCGCCAGCGCGTCAAGACCAACCTCATGGTGTTCCTGCGGCCCTACGTGATCCGCGACGCCAACGCCAGCCGCGGCCTCACGCTCGACCGCTACAACTTCATGCGCTTGCAGCAGGGCCGCGCGCGCCCGATGGCGCACGGCCTGCTGCCCGACAGCGGCGCACCGTTGCTGCCGCTGGCCGACGTGCCCAGCCTGCGCGCTCCGGGATCAGCGCCCGAGGTCGACCTGCGCCCCCAGAGCTGGGAGCACACGCGCGAGCAGCCGCCACCGCCCACCGCCACGGCCAGCGCGGTGCGCCAGGCACCGGCCGCTGCGCCGCCGCCACCCCCGACGCAGCGCTCGCGGCTGCCGGCGGGCGTGACGGTCGAATCCGACCCCGCCGCGCTGTACGGCGGCGCCAACGACAAGGTCACCGTGGTGCAGTTCGCCGACACGAAGACCGAGCAGGAGGCGCTGCGCATCGTGCAGCGCGTGCGCGTGAGCGGCATCGGCGCCTACATCGTCGGCGGCCCGGGCGGGGAGGGCGCGATGGTGCGCGTGGACGTGCCGCGCGAGCCGCAGGCCGTCGACAACGCGGTCGCCGTATTGCGCGAGCTGGGCTACCGGCCCGAACGGGTGGTGACGCCATGAACACGGCCCGCGCCGACATCGCCTTGCCCCAGGCCTGGGCCCGCAGCCAGCGCGTCGCGGTGCAGCGCGACGGCGAGGCGGCCTTCCTGGCGGTCAGCCCGCGCACGCCCGGCTGGGCCGTGGTCGAGGCGCGCCGGCTGCTGGGCGCGCTGCCGCTGCGGCAGGTGGGCGACGAGGACATGGAGCGCCTGCTCGCCGAGCGCCAGGCCGAATCCGGCGACGCGGCCTCGGTGGTGGGCGCGGTGGAGCAGCAGGTCGACCTGGCGCGGCTGATGCAGGACATCCCGGCCGTCACCGACCTGCTCGACGCGCAGGACGACGCGCCCGTCATCCGCATGATCAACGCGCTGCTCACGCAGGCCGCGCGCGACGGCGCGAGCGACGTGCACCTCGAATCCTTCGAGACCCATTCGGTGGTGCGCTTCCGTGTCGACGGCACGCTGCGCGACGTGGTGACGCCGCGCCGGGCGCTGCATGCGGCGCTGATCTCGCGCATCAAGATCATGTCGCAGCTCGATATTGCCGAAAAACGTCTGCCGCAGGACGGGCGCATCACGCTGCGCGTGGGCGGGCGGCCGATCGACGTGCGCGTGTCGACCGTGCCCACGGCGCACGGCGAGCGCGCGGTGCTGCGGCTGCTCGAGAAAGACGCCGGCCGGCTGCGGCTCGAACGGCTGGGCATGGCACCCGACACGCTGGCCGAACTCACGCGGCTGGTGCGCCAGCCGCACGGCATCGTGCTGGTCACCGGCCCCACGGGCAGCGGCAAGACCACCACGCTGTACGCCGCGCTGGGCCAGCTCGACCTGGGCACCAGCAACATCCTCACCGTGGAAGACCCGGTGGAGTACGACCTGCCCGGCATCGGCCAGATCCCGGTGCACGCCAAGATCGGCATGACCTTCGGCGCGGCCCTGCGCGCCGCGCTGCGGCAGGACCCCGACAACCTCATGATCGGCGAGATCCGCGACCTGGAAACCGCACAGATCGCCGTGCAGTCCTCGCTCACGGGCCACGGCGTGCTGGCCTCGCTGCACACCAACGACGCGGTGTCGGCCGTCACGCGCATGGCCGACATGGGCATCGAGCCCTTCCTGCTGTCGTCTTCGCTGCTGGGCGTGCTGGCGCAAAGGCTGGTGCGCTGCCTGTGCCCGGCCTGCAAGGCGCCGCGCGTGCAGGACGACGGCCGCACGGTCTACGTGCCCGTGGGTTGCGCGGCCTGCGGCCACTCGGGCTTCAAGGGGCGCACCGGCATCCATGAACTCTTCGTGGTGCACGACGACATCCGCCGCCTGATTCACGAAGGTGGCGACGAGCAGGCCATGCGCGCCGCCGCCGTGCGCCACGGCATGCGCTCGATGCGCGAGGACGGCCAGCGCTGGGTGCGCGAGGGCGTGACCACCGCCGAGGAAATCCTGCGCGTCACGCGCGACGCCTGAGCACGCCATGGCACGGTTCCAGTACGAAGCGGCGAACGCGGCCGGCGAGGTGCAGCGTGGTAGCTCCGAGGGCGAGTCCGCGCGCGCCGTACGCGCCCAGCTGCGCGAACGCGGCCTGACGCCGCTCGGCATCCGCGAACAGGCGGCCAGCGGCGGTGCGCTGGCCTGGCTGCAACCGAGGCTCGGCGCGGCCGACCTGTGCTGGGCCACGCGCGAACTCGCGAGCCTGCTGGGCGCGCGCCTCACGCTCGAAGCCGCGCTCGTCGCCACCATCGAGCAGGCCGAGCGCCGCCACGTGGCCGAAGCATTGGGCGCGGTCTGCGACGGCGTGCGCGCCGGCCTGCGGCTGGCCGATGCGCTGGGCGAACGGCCGCGCGACTTTCCGCCGATCTACCGCGCGCTCGTCAGCGCCGGCGAAGACTCGGGCGACCTCGCGCGCGTGATGGAGCGGCTGGCCGACTACCTCGAGAACCGCGACACCCTGCGCGGCAAGGTGCTCACCGCCTTCATCTACCCGGCCATCGTCGGTTTCGTGTCGCTGTGCATCGTGGTCTTCCTGCTGGGCTACGTCGTGCCGCAGGTCATCGGCGCGTTCGCGCAGGCGCGCCAGGAGCTGCCGGCCATCACGCGCGTGATGCTGGCCGCGAGCGCCTTCGTGCGCGAATGGGGCTGGCTCACGGCGGGCGTGTGCGCGGGCGCGGCAGTGGGGGCCCGTGCCGCGCTGCGCGATGCGGGGCGGCGGCTGCGCTGGCATGCGCTCGTGCTGCGCCTGCCGCTGGTGGGGCGCTATGCGCTCGGTGTGGACACGGCGCGCTTCGCGTCCACACTGGCGATCCTCATGGACGCGGGCGTGCCGCTGCTGCGCGGGCTCGAGGCCGCGCGCCAGACCCTGGGCAACGACTGGCTGCGCCGCTGCGTGCTCGAGGCCACGGGCCGCGTGAAGGAGGGCGCACCGCTCGCGGCGGCGCTGAAGGCACAGAAGATTTTTCCGTCGAACCTCGTGCACCTGGTGGCCAGCGGCGAGAAGACGGGAGCGTTGGCGGCCATGTTCGAGCGCGCGGCGCAGAACCTCTCCCGAGATCTGGAGCGCCGCGCGATACGCCTGACCATGCTGCTGGAGCCGCTGATGATCCTCGCCATGGGGGGCGTGGTCATGGCGATCGTGCTCGCGGTGCTCATGCCGATCATGGAAATCAACCAGATGGTGCGCTGAATGTTCGGGAGCTTGGCGCACGCCGACGCCCCGTTTCGCACGCATTCACGGGTGCGTGTTCCCGAGCTTTTTTCGGGTGGCTGTCACCTCGCGAACGCACCATCGATCCTGTCGCTGCACAGGCGACACGAGTCAAATTTTCTGGTCCCTTCAAAGGAGTTTCCATGCGTGCAAAGTTCAAGTCGGTCGCCCTGTCGGCCGTGATGATGGCGGCCCTCGTGGCCGCCGGCGCCGCTTCCGCCCAGATCGCCGTCGGTGGCGGTGCGACCCTGCCCGAATTGCTCTATGACGATCTGCTGCCCAGCGGCATCGGCAAGACGGACTTCAGCTACACCGGCACCGGCAGCGGCGCTGGCAAGACGGGCTTCATCAACAACAACGCCACCGCCTTCAAGAACGAATCGGTGACCGGCACCCCCAACTGGCCTGCCACGCAGTCGGTGCATTTCGCCGGCAGCGATTCCGCGCTGACCTCGACGGAGTTCTCCACCTACACGACCAACGCCGCCGGTGCGACGGGTTGGGGCCCGATGATCCAGGTGCCCGCCGTGGCCACCTCGGTGCTCATCCCCTACAAGCGCGCAGGCATCGCCGACCTGAGCCTGACCGACGCCAAGATGTGCGCGATCTTCAGCAACAAGACCGGCGGCCAGACCTGGGGCCAGGTGCGCGGCACGGCCGACACGACGACCGTGAACGTGGTCTACCGCACCGACACCAGCGGCACCAACGAGCTGCTGAGCCGCTACCTCGTGGCCGCCTGCCCGGGCGCCGGCTTCACGGTGTCGAACAGCTTCGCCACGATGGTCGGCGGCGCGCTCTCGCCGGCGAACGTCATTCCTTCGCACTGGGTTGCCGCCACCGGCAGCAGCGGCGTGAAGGCCGCCCTGACCACCGACGCACGCGTGAGCTACCTGAGCCCCGAAACGGGCTATACCGGCTCCGACAACACCGTCGTCGCGAAGATCAACGGCGTGCTGCCGGTCGCCAGTGCGATCCGTGAAGCACTCGCCAAGCAGGTGCTCCCGAACGGCCCGGCGGCCAACCCGCTGAGCTGGGTGCCCGCCTACGTGATGCCGGCCGCCGGCACCGGCTACCCGATCTTCGGCACCACCAACCTGCTGCTGAACCAGTGCTACAAGGACGCCTCGATCCAGACCAAGATCAAGAACCTGCTGACGGGTCTGACCGGCACGACCTACGACACCAAGATCGCGACCCACAACTTCGTGGTGCTCCCGAACGGCACGTCGCCGGGCACGCCGCCGGCCGCCAACAACAACTGGAAGGCCGTCATCGCCGCCAACTTCCTGAACGCTTCCAGCTCGCTGAGCATCGGCTACGCCAGCGTCTGCAACGGCAAGGGCCGTCCGTAAGTTGCTGATCGGTGCGGCCTGAGCGGGCCTTGCCCGTTCGCCGACCGGAGGCCCCGTGGAGAGGCTGCGCTTCGGCGTGGCCGATCCCCGGGGCCTCTTCGCTGTTCGCGGCGGAGCAGAACGAATGGATGTCATGCGTGCGTCACCGTCGATCACTACCGTGACCACGGCCTTCCGCGGTCCCGAGGGCGCGGAAGAACGAAGTCACCCAGGAGCCTGTGCGCCCAACCGGTATGAGAGCGAACGCGGCATCGGTCAGTGCCATGGCACTGGTGGGGTGCTTGGCGTGGGGCACGGGCGCGCAGGCGCAGCAGCCACCAGAACCCAGTGCCAAGACGGCATCGACGGCGCGCCGGGCGTTCGACATCGCACCGCAGCGGCTGGGCGATGCGCTCGATGTCTACAGCCGGATGACCGGCCTGGACGTCCTGATCGACGGCGAGCACGCGCAGCGGCTGTCGAGTGCGGTGCGCGGCTCGTTGAGCGCGGCCGAGGCGCTCGAGGCGATGCTGGCCGGCACGGGCATGGAGGCGCGCCATGCGAACGCGGGCTCGGTGGTGATCCGCGAGGCCGCCGCAGGGCCGAAGGAGGCGGGCCTGTCGCCGGAAGCGGCGGGCCTGGAGGGGTCGGGTTTCAACGAAGGGGATGTCTTGCATCAAGCCTATGCCGCACAGGTCCAGCACGCCTTGCGTGGTGCCCTGTGCGATACCACGCAGACGCGGCCGGGCAGCTACCGCCTCGCGCTGCAGCTGCACCTGGACGCGCGCGGCGCGGTGGACCGCTTTCGCCTGCTGAGCACCACCGGAGAACCCGACCGCGATGCCGCGGTGCGGTTCAAGGTGCAGCGGCTGTCGGTCGGCGCGCCGCCACCGCCGTCATTGCCGCAACCGCTCGTGGTGCTGCTGCTGCCGGAAGGGCCGGGCGCGCGCACCGACTGCACGCCGCCGGTGGCGCCATGAGCGAGAGCCTGGCCTCCACGCTGCGCGCGCGCATGGTCGCGCGCTATGTCGAGCTGCGCGGCAAGCTCGAACGCATCGTCGGTTCGCGCGACGACGCGGCCGACGCGATGCAGGAAACCTGGCTGCGGCTCGCGGCCATGGGCGACGCGGGCACGGTGCACAACGCCGACGCCTACCTGCTGCGCATGGCCGCCAACATCGCGACCGACGGCTACCGCCGCGACAGCGTGCTGCTGGTGCGTGGCGAGATCGATGCGCTCGTTCACCTCGTGGACGAAGCGGGCGACCCCGAGCGCATTGCCAGCGCGCGCAGCGACGTGCAGGCGCTGAGCGACGTGCTGGCGCGCATGCCGGCGCGGCGCCGCGAGATCCTCGTGGCCGCGCGGGTCGAGGGGCTGCTCAACAGCGAGATCGCGCTGCGCTTCGAGGTGTCGCTGAGCACCGTCGAGAAAGAACTGCGCGCGGCGCTGGATTACTGCAAGAAGCATTTGCCGGACGTGGACGCGGTGCAGCGCGGCCACTTTGCCGGGCCGAGACACAACTGATGATGAGCGCCATGTCTTACCCCGATACCGAAACGAGCATGCTGGAGCGCCAGGCGCGGGCCTGGTGGGCACGCCTGCATTCGGGCCAGGCCACGCGCGCGGATGCCGACGCCTTCAAGCAGTGGGCGGCGCTGAGTGCCGCCCACGCGCAGGCCTGGCGCGAGCTGATGCGCGTGTGGTCCGCGCTCGATCCGCTGCTGGCCGAAGAAGCAGCACGACAGGCCGAAGCCGCACGCTCACGCACGTCGCGCACGCGGGGCCACCGCTTCTGGCCGGCGCTGTCGAACGCGCTGCATTCGCCGGGGCGCCGTGCCTTTCTCGGCGGTGCGGTCGCGGCCTCGGTGACCGCGGGCGTGCTCGCGGTCGATCCGCCGCTGGGCCTGTGGCCGTCGGTCGGCGAGCTGACGGCCGACTACAGCACCGCGACCGGCGAGCAGCGGCAGGTGGCGCTGGGCGAGGGCGTCAGTGTGCGCATGAACACGCAGACGCAGATCAACCGCCTGCAGGGCGCGCGCGGATTGGCGTTGGTCGCCGGCGAAGCCGAGATCGCGACCGCTGACGAGGTCGAACTGCTCGTCGAAGCCGGCGGTGGCCGGCTGCAGGCGCGCGGGGCACGCTTCAACATCCGCCACACCGGGCCCGAGGTCTGCGTGACCTGCCTTGACGGCCGCGTGCTGGTGTCGGTGAACGGACAGCAGCGTTCGGTCGAGGCGGGCCGGCAGGTGGTGTACGACCCCAACGGGCTGCACGAGGTGATGCGCGCCGACCTGGCGAACGTGAGCACCTGGGGCACAGGTGTGCTGTCGTTCGACGGCACGCCGCTGGCCGAGGTCATCGCGGAGATCAACCGCTACCGGCCGGGCCGGATCATCCTGCGCAACGAGGCGCTGGGCCGCGTGGCGGTGCGCATGCAGCTGTCGCTGCGCAGCATCGACAACGCGCTGGCGATGATCCGCGAGCTCTACGGCGCGAAGTTGCGCAGCCTGCCCGGCGGCATCGCGCTGCTGAGCTGAATTTCTGACGCATCGCGAGCAGCCTGCAAAAAGTTTACGGGTTGCATCGCGCAGGCTCGTCATGGGGTATGCAACCGACGCCTCATGACACCCGCCTGAGCGACGAAGCGCTGGCCTGGGTCGTACGCCTGAACCGCCTGCATGGCAGTGAGGCCGAGGCACAGGCGCTCGCGGGCTGGTGTGCACGCAGCGCGGCGCATGCGCGGGCCTGGCGCGAGGCCTTCGCGCTGTGGCAGTTGCTGTTGCCAGCGGCCTGCCAGACCCGGCCGTTGCCTGTCCCTCGATTCCCGTCGATCGCCCGCGCGGCGAACGACATCCATGTGTCCGTGCGCCGTCCGGGTTCCCGGGCGGCGTTCGATCCCGCCGTTTCTCCCTTCGCGCCGTTCCGCTCCCGCTCATCATGGTCCTGAATCCGCACGCCCACTCTTCGCGCCGACGCGCCGTTTCGACCGAGGGCGAGCTGCGCCTCACGCCGCTGGCGCGTGCGCTGGCCGTGGCACTGGCCACCGCGGGTGCGCTGGGCGTGGCCCAGGCTCGGCAGGCTTTCAGCCCCGCCTGGTTCGCCGACAAGGGCGCGGCGCAGGCCGGTGCGGTCCAGAGCGGGCGCCTGCCGAACGGCATGCCGGCGTCGAGCCTCACGAACCCGGGGCTGCAACAGCAGCAGGCGAATGCACAGCTGCAGCGTTCGATCAGCAACCTGAACCTCGCGGCACAGGCCATCGCGGCGCAACAGGCCGCGCAGGCGGCGGCACGCGAGGCCGCGCGCAACACACCGTCGTCGGTGCCCGACGGTCTCACCGAAGGCGGGCTTGCGGTCGACACGAACAGCCTCACGGCCGGCTGGCACAACGCCAACAGGCCCGAGCAGACGCCGTCGGCCGACGGCCGCACGCACGTGGCGATCCAGCAGACCGGCGACCGCGCGGTGCTGAACTGGGAGACCTTCAACGTCGGTCGCAACACCACGGTCGATTTCAAGCAACAGGCCGACTGGGCCGCGCTCAACCGCGTGAACGACCCGAAGGCGCGGCCCTCGCAGATCCAGGGCCAGATCAAGGCCGACGGCACGGTGCTCATCGCCAACCGCAACGGTGTGGTGTTCAGCGGCACCAGCCAGACCGACACGCGCAACTTGGTGGCGGCCGCCGCGCACATCAGCGACGACCAGTTCAAGGCACGCGGCATCCACAGCGCCCGCGCGGGCGAAGGCTACGCGCCGAGCTTCACCGATGCACAGGGCGCGGTGAAGGTCGAGGCGGGCGCGCAGCTCACCACGCGCACGCCGGCCTCGGTGACGCAGGGCGGCGGCTACGTGCTGCTGATGGGCAAGGAGGTGCACAACGCCGGCACCGTCACCACGCCGCGCGGGCAGGCGCAGCTTGCCGCGGGCGACTTCTTCATCGTGCGCCCGGGCCAGGGCACGGCCGAGAACACCTTCTCGACCACGCGCGGCAACGAGGTGGCGCCGCAGTTCCTGCCCGACAGCACGGCGGGGCAGGTGAGCAACACCGGCCTGCTGCGCGCGCCCGAGGGCGACATCACGCTGGCCGGGCGCAAGGTGGTGCAGGACGGCGTGGCGCTGGCCACGACCACGGTCGACACGCGCGGCACGATCCATCTGCTGGCATCGGCCGCCGATGCGAAGAGCAGCGTCACCGTCACCGGGCGCGCGCTGAACGCGGTGCTGCTCGACACGCAGGACGGCCGCACCGCGCTCGACAGCCAGCGCAGCGCACTCATCAACGAGTCGGCCAGGCAGGACGTGCTGCGCCGGAGCGCCGCATTGGGCGCGTTCGACAACCTCTCGCAGCTCAACGACCGGCGCGACCTGTCGCGCATCGAGATCGTCTCGGGCGGCGGCGTGCTGCTCGAAGGCGCGTCGACCACGCTCGCCACCGGCGGCCAGATCGCGGTGAGCGCGGGCCGCCAGGGCGGGCGCAGCACCGTGGCCGACGGCGCGCGGCTCGACGTGTCGGGCGCCGTGGGCGTGCGGGTGGCCATGGCCTCGAACAACGTCGAGATCAACATCCAGGGCAACGAGCAGCGCGACGCACCGGTCAACCGCGACACCACGATGCTCAACAACAGCAACGTGTGGATCGACCGGCGCAAGCTCACGCGTGTGGCGGCAGGCACCGGCGGCTACGACGGCGAGCGCTGGTACACGGCGGGCGGCCTGCTGGAGGTGAGCGGCTACCTGGGCCTGCAGGGCCACAGCGTCGGCGAATGGGCGGCGCAGGGCGGCCACGTGGTCTTCACGGGCGCCGAGGTGGTGACGCAGGCAGGATCGAACATCAACCTCTCGGGCGGCACGCTGGACGTGCAGACCGGCGTCATCCGCCAGAGCTGGCTCAAGGGCCGCGACGGGCGGCTGTACGAGGCGTCGAGCGCGCCGGCCGACATCGTCTACACCGGCGTCTACAAGGGCTTCGAAGACGAACACAAGCGCTGGGGCGACAAGACCACGGGCTACTTCTACAACCCGCTGATCGGCCCGCAGCAACGGCTCGAGAACGGCTACACGGTGGGCCGCGACGCGGGCCGCCTCGAAGTGGCGACGGGCGCGGCGGTGCTGCGCGGCGACATCACGGCCACCGCCTACCAGGGGCCGGGGCAGGGCACGAAGAGCGACGCCGCACTCGACGGCTACGCGCAGTCGCACGCTGCGGCGGCCCGCGCGGGCCAACTCACGCTCGGCAACGACCAGGTCGTCGGCTTCAACGACGACCCCGCGAAGGGCGCGGTGGGCATCTTCCGCCAGCTGGTGCCGACGCTCGATCGCATCGTGTTCGCAGACGGTGCGGCAGGCGCCGACACGGCCAGGCTCGGGGCCGGCGACCCGCTGCCCGCCGCCGACAAGGAGGCGCTGCGCCTGGACAGCCGGCAGCTCAGCGGCTTCGGCCTGGGCGCGCTCGTGGCCGTGGCCGGCAAGGAGATCGCGGTGGACGGCGCGCTGGGCGTGGCACCGGGCGGGCGCATCGCGCTGCACGCGACGACGGTGGCGGTGCGCGGCGACCTGACGGCGCGCGGCGGCCAGATCATGTTGGGCAACGTGGTGCGCAGCGCCACCAACGTGGGGGGACCGGGCGAGGTCAGCGTGCCGCTGGCGGAAGGCACGGTGCCCGAGACCATCGGCGTGCGCGTCGCGCCCGGCGTGACGCTCGATGCGCGCGGGCTCTGGAGCAACCTGCAGATGGACCCGTCGGGCAGCAGCGGCCTGCCGTACCTCGACGGCGGCGCGGTGCGCATCCGCAGCACGGGCGCGATCGACCTGGCTGCGGGTTCGCTGATCGATGTGTCGTCGGGCGGCGCGGTGCTGGCCAACGGCAAGACACGCGGCGGGCGCGGCGGCGATGTGGACCTGCTGGCGGACAGCCATGCCACGGTGGCGACCCACGGCCTGTTGCATGCGGATGGCGACATCCGGGGCTACGGCGTGAGCGGTGGCGGCACCTTGCGGATGGCGTCGGGCACGGGGGTGGTGATCGGCGGCGAGGCGCTCGGCGAGCGCGCGGCCACCGACCTGATCCTGCTGGAGGACTACAAGGTGGTCGCGGGCAGCATCCTGCCGGTCGACTATCAGTACGAGCGCACCCACGCGCGCCCCGGGGAGGCGATGGGGTCGGCGCCGTTCTTTCTCGACAACGACACGAACGCCGTCACCATCGCCGTGGCCTGGGTGCTGCCTCGCAGTGCGGGCTCCATCGCATTCAACGTCGAGGCGATCGTGAACGGTTCGGTGGAGCGCTTCAGCTCTTACTCCCCGGGCGACGCCCGGCAACCCCAGACGGTGCCCGCAGGGGCGAAGCTCATCGGCATCAGCAGCCCTGAGGGCTTTCCGATCGACTACGTTGTTTCGGCTGCGATCTTTCCGAACGGGCTGAGCGTGCAAGGGCGCATGGTCACCGTCCCCACGGGCCAGGTCGCGCCCGCCGACTTCACCATTGCGAGCGGCACCCGGGTGGCGGCCGGCACCGTGTTCAACCGGCCCGTCACTGCTCTCGCGCAGATCGGCATCGACAGCGGCATCTTCCAGTCGGGCTTCTCACGCTACGACGTCAACGGACACCTCGGTCTCGTGGTGGCCGACGGCGCGAAGCTCGACGTGCGCATGCCGGTCTACCGCTTCGCGCCCGACGCCAAGACCATCGCCGGTGGCAGCGATCGCGCGCTGGCGCTGTGGATGCCGCCGCTGTGGACCGAAGACCCGGTGCGCGGCGTGCTCACGCAGCGCGGCGGTGCAAGCCTGCAGCTGCAGGCGGCCGTCGACAGCGGCGTTGCCACGGTGTCGCGGGCTCCGGTCGACGTGCGCCCGGGCGCGGAAATCACGGTCGATGCAGGCCAGTCCATCGGGCTGCGCGGTCGGGAGATCACGGTCGACGGCCTGCTGCGCGCGCCGGGCGGCACGATCAGCGTGGAGGGCAGCGGGTTGCCGGGCGAACCCGGCCAACCCGGGTTGGTGTGGATCGGCGAGCGTGCCGTGCTCGACACCTCGGCGCGGGCTGCGGTGGCGCACGACAACTTCGGCCGGGCCTACGGCCAGGTGCCCGATGGCGGCACGATCCGCATCGGTGGCGCATTCGATTGGGAGCAGACCGGGCTGACCCAGGCGCCCGAAGCCTTCGTCGTCATTCGCCCGGGCGCGCTGCTCGATGCGTCGGGCACGCGTGCCGAACTCGATCCGGGCGCGGGTGGGCCGCGCGGCATGACGTCGCCCGTCGTGGTTGCGAGCAACGGCGGCACGATCGTCCTGTCGTCGAGCCAGGGCCTCTACCTGGACGGCACGCTGCGTGCGGCGGCGGGCGGGGTAGGCGCCGCGGGTGGCACGCTGGCGCTGGCCCTGGAGTCGGCGATCTACCCGACCGCGCTCACGACAGGCGAACTCCTGCGTCATCGCGAAATGATGCTGGCCCAGACGCAGGGCGACAGCCCGCTCGCGGCCGCAGCCTCGCGGTTCGACGCACGACAACTGCTGCGCACGGGCACGGGCCGGATCGGCGTCGATCGCATCGAGGCCGGAGGCTTCGACAACCTCTCGCTGCTGGTTCATGGTCCGTTGAGCTTCGATGGCAACGTCACGCTGAACCTGAGACAAAGTCTGCGCCTCTACGCGGCGTCCTATGCCCATGGTGAAACGGCCGCAGTGGGCAGTTCGGTGTCGCTGAGCGCGCCCTATGTTCGGCTGGCGGGAGCGCGCAGGCCGACCGTTCCCGATGGCTCGGTCATGCCTGAAGCCGGCTGGGCACAAGGCCCTTCCACCCAGGCGGGCGATGGCACCTTCGCTGTCTCTGCCGAACTGGTCGACGTGCGCGACCGGGTCGGCTTCGGCGCCCGCACCGATGTCAACCTGGGCACGGCGCGCTACACAGTGGACCGACGCAGCTTCGGTTCCGTCGAGATCGCCAGCCGGGGCGACATCCGTTTCCTGAGCGGCGGAATGAGTCAAGGCCTCCAGGGCGACCTGACCACCGAGCTGTCGACCAGCGGCCAGATGGCGTTGACGGCCGCCCAGATCTATCCGGCGACAGGCGCCAGCGCACAGATCCTGGCCGGCGTGATGCCACGGGACCCCGCCTCCGGCGAGGCGCCGCGCTTTGCCGAGGGCAGTGTGCTGGCGATCCGCCGCCAAGGCGATGGCGAGGTCGCGATGCCGTACTCGGCGTTCGGCAGCCTGAGGCTCGGCGCCGAGACCATCGAGCAGGGCGGCATCGTGCGCGCGCCGCTGGGGCGCCTGCTGCTGGGCTCCAACACCAACAGTGGTGAAGTGGCCGAGCGGGTGACGCTGCTCGCAGGCAGCGAAACCTCGGTGAGCGGTGCGGGCCTGCAGATGCCCTATGGCGGCACGGTCGACGGCCTGATCTATCGCTACGGCGGGCTGGCCGTGACACAGGACGCAGCGGGCGGCATGGTCGGTGCAGCCATCGTCGGGCGCGGCATCGGCTTCAACGCCCGCCATGTCGACGCGCAGGCCGGCTCGCTGCTCGACCTGTCCGGCGGCGGCACGCTGTCGGGCGCGGGCTTCACCACCGGCCGGGGCGGCTCGGTCGACGTGCTGGCCACGCCGCTCGCCAACGCGAACCCCTTCAACGCCTACAGCGACCGCCGCAGCGGCGTGTACGCCATCGTCCCCGGCAGCGCGGCCAGCTATGCGCCGGTGGCGCCCGAGGCGGGCTTCGGCACACCGGCGGTGGGGCAGCAGGTCACCCTTCCGGCCGGCGTGCCCGGCCTTCCGGCCGGGACCTACACGCTGATGCCCTCGACCTATGCGCTGCTCCCCGGTGCCTTCCGCGTGGAGATCGGCGCGGGCGACCGCATCGGCCTGTCGGGCGTGACCGGCGTGGGCAACGGCTCGTATGTCGCGCCCGGCTACCTGGGCGTGGCCCACACCGCGATCCGCGAGACGCTGCCGAACCGCCTGGTGCTCACGCCGGGCACGCAGGTGCGTGCGCATTCGAGCTACCGCGAGACCGACTACAACACGTTCATGCGCGCGGACGCGGCGCGCCAGGGTTTTGCGCGCGGCATGCTCACGGTCGACGCGAAGACGCTGGACGTCTTCCTGGCCAAGCCCACCGACAGCGACACGAACCGCCTGGGCTTCACCTTCGACGGCCAGGTGCGCCTGGATGCGGCGCCCGGCACCGACGGCTTCGGCGGCACGGTGAACGTGCGCGGCCTGGGCGAGGTGCTGGCGGCGGGGCAGACGGCCGCCACCGACCTGGCCGGTTCGTCGGTGCGGGCCGACGAACTCAGCAAGCTGCATGCACCACGGTTGGTGCTCAATGGCGGCATCTTCGTCGAGTACGGCCAGCGCGGACGGCTGGCCACGATCGACGGCGACGGCAGCCTGGTGGTGCGCAGCGGTGCGCGCCTGTCGGCGGGCGACATCGTGCTGGCGAGCAGTCCCGGCTTTGTGGGCGAGCAGCAGATCGTCATCGAGGAAGGCGCCTCGCTCAGCACCCTGGGCCAGAAGGCCTCGGGTTTCGACTCGAGCGCGGGCTATGTGTTCACGGGCACCTCGGTGCTGGCGTTGTCGAACGGCTGGTTGAACTTGCAGTTGGGCGCGTCGTCGCCCGATGTGCCGTATTCCGTCGGCATCCACGTCGGCCAGTGCGTGACGGCCTCGTGCAGCGGCACCACGCAGCTGGTGTCCGAGGGCACGCTGGCCATCGCCACGAACGGTGCGCTGACGCTGGCCGACAACGTGTCCTACGGGACGCGCAACCTGTCGCTCGCGGTGGCGGCGGTCAACCTTGGCGAGGACGCGGCCATTGCCACCGCAGGCGCCAACGGCCGCCTGCCGCTGGGCCTGGCGCTGAACCAGGCGCGGCTGGACCGCCTGCTGGCGGGCAACACCGCCATCGGCGCGCCGGCGCTCGAGACTTTGATCTTCAACGCGCGCGACGCCGTGAACATCTTCGGCGCCGTGAAGCTCGACGCCAGCGGCCTCGACCGGCTGGTGTTCGGCACACCGGCGATCCACGGCTACGGCGCAGCAGGCGACGTGGCCTCGATCCGGGCGGGCGAGTTCGTCTGGTCCGGCTCCAACGCCGTGCCCGGCGCGGCCATGGCCGACCTGCTGGGCGCGGGCACGCTCGACATCGGCGCCCGCACCATCGTGCTGGGCCACGGCCCGTATGCACAGCCCAGCGGCCAGGTCACCGATGCGCGCCTGGCGCTGGGCTTTGCCGACGTGAAGCTGAACGCCAGCGAACGCGTCACTTCGAGCGGTCGCGGCACGCTCGCGGTGCACCAGCGGCAGGGCGCGTACACGCCGGGCGAGGGCTATGCCTACGAAGGCGGCAACCTCGCGGTGGTGGCGCCGGTGCTCACGGGGCAGGCGGCCTCGACGATGCGGATCACCGCGGGCGGCGACATCACCGTGGCCGTGCCCGAGGGCGTGGCGCCCGGCACGAGCGACGCGCTGGGCGCGACACTGGAACTCAGGGGGAAGCGCGTCGGGCTGGAGGGCAGCATCGTGCTGCCCTCCGGCCGGCTGGTGCTGGCGGCGAGCGACAACGTCACGCTCGGCGTGGCCTCGCGCATCGACCTGTCGGGTCGCACCGTGACGCTGTTCGACGTGGCGAAGGACAGCGCCGGCGGCGAGCTGCTGATGACCAGCGCGGCCGGCCACATCACACAGGCGGCGGGCGGTCTCATCGACGTGTCGGCGCGCCGCCAGCGCGGCGGCACGATCGAGGCCGTGGCGCTGGGCGAGGGCGCCGGCCATGTCGCGCTGGACGGCGCGCTGCGCGGCGCCACCAACGGCAGCTACGACGCCGGCGGCACCCTGGTGCCCTACGACGCGGGCGAGCTGACCGTGCGCGCCCGGACCCTGTCCGACTTCGCGGGCCTGAACCAGCGGCTCAACGAAGGCGGCGTGTTCGGCGCGCGGCGCTTCCAGATCAAGCAGGGCGACCTCGTGGTGGGCGACGGCGTGAAGGCGCGCGAAGTGTCCATTGCGCTGGACGGCGGCAGCCTGCGCGTGGACGGGCGCGTCGACGCGAGCGGCGTGCAGGTCGGCACCATCCGGCTGGCCGCCGCGGGCGACCTGCGCGTGAACGGCACGCTGGACGCGCACGGCACGGGCCTGCGCGTGGACAGCGCAGGCCGCATCATCGACAGCCCGAACCGCGCCGTGGTCGACCTCACGAGCCGCGACGGCACGCTCACGCTGGGCAGCGGCGCACGCATCGACCTGCGCGTCGGCACCGACGTGGCCATGGGCACCCGCGCCGGGCAGAACGACGGCCGCGCGCGGGGCACGCTCGACCTCAATGCACCGCGCCTCGGCGCGGACGACGTGGCCGTGGCGGTCGAGGGCACGCCGGCCATCGTGGGCGCGAAGACCGTCGCGGTGAATGCCTTCCGCACTTACGACGACGCGCCGCTGGCCACGACGCCCGACGTGACGGGCCACCGGCCGCAACTGATCACGCAGGATTTCCTCAACAAGGTTGACGTCCACAGCGTCGCCTTCATCGACAAGGCGCTGGGCAACGCCTCGCTGTCGGCGCGCCTCGCAGGCCTGGGCAGCTACCACCTGCGCCCGGGCGTGGAGATCGTGAGCGACCGGCTGAACAACCCGAACGGCGACCTCACGGTGGACGGCGACCTCGACCTCTCGGGCTACCGCTATGGGCCCGCGGCGCACCGCGGCGATCCGGCGCGGCGCGGCTTCGGCGAGCCCGGCAAGCTGGTGATCCGCGCGGCCGGCGCACTCAACGTGCACGGCAGCATCAGCGACGGCTTCGCACCGCCGCCGGCCACGCCGGACGACGTCGGCTGGATGCTCGCCGAAGGGCGCTACGCCGGCGGCGACGTCGTCGTGCCCATCGACGGCGTGACGCTCGACAGCGGCACCCGCTTCCCCGCGGGCGCCACCCTCAACTACAGCGTGAGCGTGAACCCCGCCACGCTGCCCGCCGGTACGGTGCTGCCCGTGGACGCGGTGCTGCAAGCGCCGTGGAGCTTGCCGGCCGGCACGGTGGTGGCGGCCAACATCTACAGCCCTGACGGTTCGCTGGCCCATGCCGCCGGCTCGGTGCTGGCGACGGCCGTGACACTGCCGCCCCAGACGCGGCTGAGCGCCGGCACCGCGCTGCGCACGGCGGCCTCGGTGGGCGCACTCACCTGGCCCAAGGGCGTGGAGCTGCCGGTGGAGATGACCATGGCCGGCCCGCTGCAGCTTGCGCGCGGCGCGCTGATTCCGTCGAACACCTCGCTGGAACTGCCCGGCAACACGCCGGTTCAACTGCGGCCCACGGTCGATGGGGTGCAAGGGCGCAACTGGGCGATCGCTCCAATGCTGGGCGAGGGCGCCACCTCGTGGGACTTGCAACTGGTGGCAGGCGCCGACCTCGGCGCGGCCGACCGGCGGGCGACGCGACCGGATTCGCGCGCGACATTGCAGCTGGCCGACGCACACAGCGTGCTGAAATTCACGATCGAAATGGGTCCCGGCAACGGTCCGCTGGTCTGGGCCCCGGGCAACTGGCTGGGTCGCCCGCCCGGCACACCGGTCGAGCCCGACGACCTGTGGTGGTGCGACATCGGCCCCGGCCTCTGCGTGCCCGGCGGTGGCCAGGAACGGGCTGTCGGCGCGCCGAACACGCCCGCCTTCAGCGTGCTGCGCACCGGCACCGGCGACCTCGAGTTGCTGGCCGCGGGCGACCTGCGGATGCGTTCGCCCTTCGGCGTGTACACGGCCGGCACGGCCACCGCGACCGAGGCGGGCCACAACCGCCCGCGCGGCAGCGGCACCGACGGCCTGCTGGGGCCGCAGTCGCCGCTGACCGACTACAACGGCGCGCTCTCGGCCTACCGCGCGTGGTACCCCGACCAGGGCGGCAACCTGCTGATCGCAGCCGGCGGCGATCTCGTGGGTCACATCGTCTCCGAAGAACGCTCGAGCGTGCTGGCTGGCAACTGGCTCTGGCGGCAAGGCTCGGGCACGGCGGGCATCGACAGCCCGATCCCGAGCGCATGGTGGATCAACTTCGGCGCCTACGTCGGCGGCATCGCCATGCCCGGCACGTTCACACCGCCGACGCTGGCCGGCTTCACCGGTTTCGGCACGCTGGGCGGCGGCAACCTGAGCGTGCGTGTCGCTGGAGATGCAGGGGCCATCGCACCGCGTACGCCGCAGCCTCTGGTGAACTCGCAGGACAGACCCAGCAGCGGCGGGCTCGTGCTCGCCGTGGCGAGCACCGGCCGCGTCGGCGCGGACGGTGCCCTGACCCTCACGGGCGGCGGCGACATCGACATGCGCGTGGCCGGCGCCCTGAACCCGCACCGCGCGCTCAATGGGGGCGCGGAGAACCTCGTGCTCACCGGCGCCATCGCCAACCTGCGCGGCAGCACCGACGTGCGCGCGGCGTCGATCGGCAGCCTGGGCCTGCAGTACCTGTCGAGCAACTTCAACCTGAGCGACCCGATCGACACGCGTGCCATCGATCCCTTCAACCCGACCTTTGCCGACGCGCGCGGCGGCATCAACCTGCTGCCGGGCGACGCGACGATGCGCCTGAGCACGCGCGGCGACCTGGTGCTCGGCGCCGCGGCCGACCCCGGGCGCGTTCCGACGCCGAACACCTCGGCCTTCAGCGTCGGCGGTACCGGCTACGACGGAGGCGGGCAGGGCTGGTTCAGCCTGTGGACCGACCGCAGCGCGATCGACCTGCTGTCGGCGGGCGGGCACCTCACGCCCGTGATGGCACGCCGGGACAGCGCCGACTCGACACTGAAGACGACTTCACCCGACGCATGGATCGTCTATCCGGGCATCTTTCACGCCGCCGCGTTGACGGGGAACATCTACGCCGGCTACGCGGCGCTGCCGCAAGCACGGTACTACCCCGTGGCACTGAGCTACGGGCTGACCCTGGCGCCTTCCGCACGCGGCGAATTCGAGATGCTGTCGGGCGGTTCGATCTACGCGGGCCAACTCGGCATGGGCATGTCGGGCACCGGCACGCCGCTGCCGACGCCGTTCAATCCGGCGTTTTTTGCCGAGTTCGACGCGCAGGGGGTGAAGCAGTTCGTCACCAACGCCTCGCCCACGGGGACGGCCATTTCCGGCTCCCAGTTCTTCGGGCCTTCGCTGTTCGCTTTCGGCCCGAACACGGCAGCGCAGCCACTGGCCCGTGACGCCGCTGCGCCGCCCGTTCGCTTCTATGCGGCCAGCGGCGACATCGTCGGCCTGCGCACCGGCGAGACGCTGACCCTGCCCGACGGCAGCGCGACCTGGTACCACGCCGCGGGCCCGATCTGGATCAAGGCCGGCCGGGACATCGTCAACACCGGCGATGCGCCGGGCACGTTCTGGGTGGAGCGTCCGAGCGAGCTCCAGAGCACAGCCTCACGCGGCAACCTCATCGTCCACCAGCAGCCCTCCGACGTCTCGGTGATCTCCGCGGGCCGCGACATCCTCTACGCCAACGTCGACATCGCCGGCCCCGGCACGCTCGAAGTCTCGGCGGGCCGGCACCTGCGGCAGGAAGACCGCGGCGGCATCACCTCGATCGGCCCCATCGTGCCCGGCGACACGCGGCCCGGTGCCTCGGTGGCGCTCATGGCCGGCGTGGGCGCACAGGCGGCGACGCAGGGGCTGGACATGGCGCCGGTCCGCGCGCGCTACCTCGACCCGTCGAACCGCGCCGAAACCGGCACGCCGCTGGCGCAGCAGCCGGGCAAGGCCGCGAAGACCTACGAGGCCGAGCTGGCCGCATGGCTGAAAGCGCGCTACGGCTTCGACGCCGGCACCACCGCGCAGGCGCTCGCGTACTTCGACGGGCTGGCCCCGGCGCAGCAGCGCATCTTTTTGCGCGAGGTGTACTACGCCGAGCTGCGCGAAGGCGGGCGCGAGTACAACGACGCGGACGGCCCGCGCCAAGGCAGCTACCTGCGCGGGCGCGAGATGATCGCCACGCTGTTCCCCGCGCGCTCGGCGCTCGAGGGCGACATCACGATGTTCGGCGGCTCGGGCGTGCGCACGCAGTTCGGCGGCGACATCGACATGCTCGCGCCGGGCGGCAGCATCATCCTGGGCGTGCAGGGCGCGGTGCCGCCGGCCACCTCGGGCGTGCTGACGCAGGGGCAGGGCAACATCCGCTTCTTCAGCGAGGGCAGCCTGCTGCTCGGGCTGTCGCGCATCATGACCACCTTCGGCGGCGACATCCTCGCGTGGTCGGAGAAGGGCGACATCAACGCCGGGCGCGGCGCCAAGACCACGGTGGTGTTCACGCCGCCCAAGCGGGTGTACGACAACGTCGGCAACGTCGAGGTGTCGCCGCAGGCCCCGAGCTCGGGCGCGGGCATCGCGACGCTGGCGCCCATCGCCGAAGTGCCGCCGGGCGACGTCGACCTGATCGCGCCGTTGGGCACCATCGACGCGGGCGAGGCGGGCATCCGCGTGTCGGGCAACGTCAACGTGGCCGCGCTGCAGGTGGTGAACGCAGCCAACATCCAGGTCAAGGGCGAATCGGCCGGGCTGCCGGTGGTGGCCTCAGTGAACGTGGGCGCGCTGACCAACGCCAGCGCCGCCGCCGCACAGGCCGGCATGGCCGCGCAGGACGCGATGCAGCGCGAACGTGCGGCGGCGCGCCAGGCGCTGCCGTCGGTGTTCACGGTGCGCGTGCTGGGCTTCGGCAACGAGCCGGTCAGTGGAACCGGAAGCAACGGCGCACAGGCGCCGGCCGACAGCGCCAAGGCCGCCACGACCGCCGCCAGCTACAACCCGCGCAGCGTGATCCGCGTGCTCGGCGGCGGTGGCAGCCTGCCGCCGGCGATGAGCCGGCAACTGACGGACGAGGAGCGCGCCAACCTGCAACGCTGAACGCCCCGTCGAGCCCGCGCCCAGGCCGACGGGCGCCCGTGTTCCTTCCCTTGTTGTCCCAGGCCTGGCCGCTGCCGCCACCGGAGAGTCCGGGGGCGGCGCGGCGGGCGCTCAGCGAAACCGACCATGACTCCCCATCCTCACGCCTTGCGACGCGCCCCGGACCGGTTCTCCTCGATGCGGCCTTCGGTCTGGCGCCTGATCGACGACCGGGTTGCGCTGCCCGCGCTGCGTCCGGCCCCACGGCCGGCGGCGACGCCGACGCCGGGCGTGCAGCTGCAACAGCACCTCGTGGCGCAGTACGCGCCGATGCAACGGCGCCTCGAACGGCAGCTCGGCTGCGCGGACCTGGCCAGCGAATGCCTGCACGAGGCCTGGCTGCGGCTGGGCGAATGCACGCTGCAGGAGGTGCCTGCCAACCCCGATGCCTACGTGTACCGCGTGGCCTCCAACCTCGCGATGGACCGCATCCGCGCACGCAAGCGCTGGCAGGGCCTGAGCGCGGAAGGCGCCGACCTGGAGGCGATGGCCGACCCGCGCCCCGGCCCGGCGCAGATCGCGCAGGCGCGCTCGGACGTCGCCGCCGTCGACCGCGCCATGGCGCGCCTGCCGCAGCGCCATCGTTCGGTGCTGCTGGCGCTGCGCTGGCACGAGATGTCGCGCCAGGACGTGGCCCGGCGCCAGGGCACGACGGCGCGGCGGGTCGACACCACGCTGCGGCAGGCGCTGGCCGAATTGCGCCGCGACGGCGCGGCAACGTGAAGGGAGCGAACGAGATGAAGTGGATGTTGCCGTTGCGGGTCACCATGCAGGAGCTCGATGCCCGGCTCTCGAAGATCGTCGAGCGCGCGCGCGAAGGCCCCGTGGCGGTCAACCGCTACGGCTCGCCCTGGGTCTGGATCGTGAGCCACCAGGCCTGGGTGCAGGCCGACAACCTGCGCGCGCTGGTGCCCCAGAGCCACCCGCTGGTGGCGCTGCGCGACCAGGTGGAAGACACGCTGCGCTGCGAACGCACGCTGCTGGCCGAACTGGAGCGCCAGCACGGCGGCACGGTCGATGCCGCGACGCTGTTCAAGAGCCTGATGCTGCAGATCATCTATTCGCTCGAGGACGCGCAGAAGGTGCACGAGAGCCTGGCCTACAACATGCTCTTTCGCTGGTTCGTGGGCTTCGAGCGCTTTGCCGACGAGCTGCCCGCGCGCGCGGCCTTCGCGCGCGAGCTCGAAGCCTTCGGCGGCGATCCGCGTGCGGTGCGCGTGGTGACGCGGGCGCTGTCGGGCGCCTTCCTGCCGGAGTCGGGCGACGGCGATTTCCGCGTCAACCGCGGGCTGCTGCACGCGCTGTCGAACTGGGCCTCGGCGCCGGATGCGCGCCCGCGCGAAACGGCGCCCTGAGCGCCGCAAAGGTTCAGGGCACGGCGCGCACGATGCCGGGCGCCGTGGGCAGCACTGGCGCGGCGATGCGCAGCGAGGTGCCGGCCTTGTCGACCGTCACCGCGTCGGCCTCGATGCCCGCGAGCGTGAGCGCGCGGCCCAGCGCATCGCCGACCCGGTAGGGCTGCGGCGCGCCGTCGTTCACCGACAGCACCGCCACGCCGCCTTGGCCCGCGCCCTTGATCAACCCCTTGACCGCGATGTTCGCGCGGACCTCGCCGGGCCCGAACCAGGCGGCGAGCGCATCGGCCGTGGGATCGGCGACAGCGGCTTGCGCGGGCGCGGTTCGCACTTGCGGGGCAGAAGGTGTGAGCAGCCGGCCCCAGGTCACGACACCGGCCACGACCAGCGACAGGCCCGCGGCATGAACGAGAAGGCGGGCGGAAGGTGGTGTGAAAGGGCGCATGGTGAAGGGCGGTCAGCGGGCCGCGAGGGCGGCGGGCACCCCCTGTGTCTATCACGCGGGCGTTGGGGTTTCGTGTCAGCACTGCGTTTCATCGCGGCATCACGCAGCCTGCCTAGCATCGGCCGCATGGCGTGTTTCCACGACGGGATGACGAGCGGCATGCGGCAACACACGGGCCGGGAGCGCGGCTTCTCGCTGATCGAACTCATGATCGTGCTGGTCATCGTCGGCATCGCCACCGCCGCGATCAGCCTGGGCATCGCGCCCGACCCCGCGCAGGAACTGCGGCGCGACGCGCGCGAGCTGGTGCGGCACCTGGCCGTGGCGCAGAACGAGGTGCGCGTGGACGGCCGCACGATCGCGTGGCAGGCCGATGCCGAGGGCTACCGATTTGCGCGCGGCACTTGGGTGCAGCGCGGCGGCAGCGCGATCCCGCAGGTGACGACGCTCGGCGCGCTCGACACCTTTGCGGCGGACGACGAGCTGCGTCCACGCGGCTGGCGCGTGGGTCCGGTCGAGGTCGTGCCGGCGGGGCCGGTCGTGCTCACGTCGGAGCCCGTGGGCGCGAGCTGGCAGCGCGAGCTGCGGCATGGTGCGGCCACGGTGACGGTGACGCGGGATGCGTCCGGGGCGTTTCATGTGCGCTAAGAACCGCGGCTTCACGCTGATCGAAATCTTGATTGCGCTGACCATCGTGAGCATCGCGCTGGCCGCGATCGTGCGCGCCTCGAGCCTCACCATCGGCAACCTCGGCCTGCTGGAGCGGCAGTCGCTGGCGATGCTGTCGGCGGGGAACCAATTGGCAGAGCTGCAGCTGGGCGGCGCGCCCCCCACGCCGGGCGTGTCGCGCAGCGACTGCCCGCAGGGCGGCATCCGCTTCGTCTGCCGGCTGGAGGTGGGGACCGTGGTCGATGGCTTGCGGCCCGTGCGCGTGCAGGTCTACGCGGCCGACGACGAAGACCGGCTGCTGGCCACGCTGCACACGCGCAGCGCGCCACCATGAAGCGCACGCAACGCGGTTTCACGCTGGTCGAGGTGATGATCGCCATCGCGCTCATGGCCGTGCTCGCCGTGATGGCCTGGCGCGGCCTGGACAGCGTGAGCCGTGCGAACGACCAGCTCGAAGACCGCACCGAGCGCGTGGCGCAACTGCTGCGCGCGCTGGACCAGTTCGAGCGCGACGTGGCCTTGCGCGCGACCACCGAGCTGCCGGCGCCGGCGGCTGCAGCGGCGAATCCTTCGGCCGCCGCGGTGCTGCTGCCGGTGGCGATGCAGGCGCGCCAGCCGAACGGCGCGCCGTTCGTGGTCGAGATCGTGCGCACCGCGCCGGCCGCGCCCGGGCGGTGGCAGCGCGTGCAATGGTGGGTGCGCGGCGATGTGCTCTACCGTGCGGCGGGGCCTGTGTCGGCCGTGTTCCCGCTGCAGGCGCCCGAGCCTGCGGACCGGGTGGCGGTGCTTGACGGTGTCGCCACCTTCCAGCTGCGCGCCTGGGAGCCCGGGCTGGGCTGGCGCCGCCTGCCGGGCGTGACACCGACGCGCGCACCGGCCACCGGGGTGGAGCTGCTGCTGACGGTCTCGGCGGGCAACGACTGGGCGCTGCGGTCGTTCCGGCGTGTGTTGGCGTTCTGAACTGCGTCAGGCCTCAGGTGCGCGCAGCCGCGGCTCCCAGTCTTCGACGCGCCCCACATCCACGCGCTTGCGAAACGTGGCACGCCAGCGCTCAGCCAAGGCGGGCAGGGCGGCGGCCTGTTCCCATTCGGGGGCGAAGCGCGCGTCGCGCGAGAACAGCAGCGCGATGAGGCGCGAGAGCGGCCAGTCCGGGTGCGGGCGTTCCACGCGCGTGGCCAAGGCGCCGGCCCGCACCCAGCCGGGTTCGAGCACGCGGTAGTACCAGCCCGTGCAGCCGCGCGCCTGCATCTCGCGCGCCATGCCGGGCCTGCTGAAGTGCGCATCGAGCTTCCAGCAGGGCTGCCGGCCCTGCGACACCTGCACCCGCGCGTCGCCGAGCTGGATCACGTCGCCGATGCACACGGTCGATTCGTCCCAGCCTGTGGTCGAGATGTTCTCGCCGAAGGCGCCCGCGTGCGCCAGCAACTCGCTGCGGTCGCCGCCCGCTGCCCAGCCCGCGTAATGCTCGCGCGGATAGTGGTGCACGGCCTTCTCGACACCGCCGTGGATGCACAGGTCGGCCTGCGCATCGCCCTGCAAGCCGGTGGACGACAGCCACAGTGCATCGGCCGTCGGCATCTTGCGGATGCCGCTGCGCGTGCGGCCGTCGGGCAGCAGGGCCACGGGGCCGACCAGCAACGCGTCGATGGTCAGGGCGTGTTGTGTCATGCGAGCTGATCCAGCCATGCGGTCAGCATGCGCGTCGCGGCATCGGAGCGCAGGTCGGCCAACTCGGCGCTGCGGGCGCGCAGCGCGGGAATGTCGATGCCGGCCGCGGCCAGTTCGTGGTGGTGCCCGATGAGCCAGGGCTCGATGCGCGCGGGGTCGGCCTCGGGATGGAACTGCAGCGCGAGCGCATGGCGGCCGTGGCGGAAGGCCTGGTGCGGCGTGCGTGCGGTGCTCGCCAGCAGTTCGGCGCCGGGCGGCAGGTCGAAGGTGTCGCCGTGCCAGTGCAGCACGGGCTCGCCGTCCAGCGCCGCGAGGCACGAGGCCCGGCCCGCCGCGCTCAGGTCGACCGGCGCCCAGCCGATCTCCGTGTGCCCCGACGGGTACACGCGCGCGCCGAGCGCACGGGCCATGAGCTGCGCACCCAGGCACAGGCCCAGCGTCGGCCGCTGCAGCGCCAGCCGCTCGCGCAGGCCGGCGATCGCTTCGGCGAGCCAGGGGTAGGTCGCCGTGTCGTAGGCCCCGATGGGGCCGCCGAGCACCACGACGAGGTCGGCGTGGCGCCACTCGTCGGCGCTGAGCGCGGACGGGCCCGCCTGCCGGTAATCGATGGCGTGGCCGGCCCGGGTGAGCACGCTGGCGAAGCGCCCGAGGTCTTCGAAGGCGAGGTGTTGCAGGGCGATGCATGGCATGCGGCGAATGTCCTTTCTTCTTTCAGGCGCGGCAGGCGGCGTCGTCGCACGGGCCGTCTGGCGATGCATCGTCTGCAGGTTGCGCAATGAGGTGCGCGGGCGCCTCTTCGGCCGCGAGCTGCCCGATGGCGGCGCCCAGCGCCATGTCGTCGAGCAGGCCGAAGTGGCTCAGCCGCAGACGCCCCTGCCGGTCGACCAGCACCGTGCTCGGCGTGCCTTGCCACTGGTAGTCGCGCATGGTGGCGGGGATGCCGCCGGTGGGCGAGGGCTGGTCGATGCCGATGGGAAAGCCCAGGCGGTACTCGCGCACGAAGGCGTCGAGCGCGGCGGGCGTCATGACGTCGTGATGCTCGAACACCGAGTGCAGGCCGATCACCGCGACGTCTTTCGCGGCGAAGAGCTGCCGCGTCTTCTTCGCCTGCGGCAGGCCGTGCGACACGCAGGCCGGGCACAGCATCTGGAACGCGTGCAGCACCACGACTCGGCCGCGCAGCGACGCGAGCGTGACGGGCGCGTCGGTGTTGAGCCACTGCGCGACCTGCAGCTCGGGCGCCTCGGGGCGCGGCCAGGCCATGTCAGGCCGCCTCGGTGCGCAGCTTCACCTGCGGGAAATCCACCGGCACCTGGAACGCCACGTTCACGTAGTTGGTGAACAGGTTCAGCGCGACGTGCGCGAGTATCTCGACGATGTGCCGGTCGTCGAAGCCCACGGCGCGCAGGGCCTGCACATCGGCGTCGTTGACCTGGCCGCGCGCGTCGACGAGCTTGAGCGCAAAGCGCAGCGCCGCTGCGGTGCGCGGGTCGGCCGATTCGCCGGCCTGTGCGGCCGTCATGTCGGCGGCCGACACGCCCGCCTTACGGCCCAGCGCGGTGTGGGCCGCGAGGCAGTAGTGGCAGGCGTTGCGCTCGGCGACGGCCACGGCGATCTGCTCGCCGAGCTGCGCCGGAATGACGCCACCGCCGAGCGCGCCGAACGATCCCCACAGGCTGCGCAGCGCCGCGGGCGAGTTGGCGACGGCGCGGAACATGTTGGGCGTGGCGCCGAAGGCCCCGTGGATCTGGGAGAGCAAGACCTGGGCGTCGCCAGTGGCGGCGGTGTCGGTGACGAGGTTGACGCGGGGCATGAAGACTTCCTTTCGGTGATGACGATGGAGGCAGTGTCTTCCCGGAATCCGTATGATTTGAACGCTTTCATCCATTCAACATACCTTTTCGTCCAATGCCGAGCGCACCGCCACCGCCGCCCATCGACAGGCTCTCGTCCCTGCTCGAGCGTTTCCGTGTCCGCGCCCACCTGTTCCACACGGGGCCGCTGTGCGGCGTGACGCACTTCGCGGCGAAAGAGGGGCGCAGCTTCCTGCATGTGATGCGGCGCGGCGAGATGGTGGTCACGCATTCGGCGCCGTCGGTGCGTTCGGCCGGCGTGCCGCGCAAGCTGGTCGTGAAGGAGCCCAGCCTGCTGTTCTACCCGCGCCCGCTGGCGCACGACTTCCACAACGCGCCCACCGAAGGTTCGGATTTCGTCTGCGCCACGGTCGACTTCGACGGCGGCGAGGCGCACCCGCTGGTGCGCGCCTTGCCGCCGCTGGTGCGGCTGCCGCTGCATGCGGTCGACGGCCTCGAAGCGGCGCTGGCGCTGCTGTTCGCGGAAACCGGGCGCGTGCTGTGCGGGCACCGCCTGCTGGCCGACCGGCTGTTCGAGGTCGTGCTGATCCAGCTGCTGCGCTGGCTGCTCGACCATCCGCAGGAGAGCGGCGTGCCCGCAGGTTTGTTGACCGGGCTGGGCGATCCGCAACTGGCGCGCGTGCTGGTCGCGCTGCACGAGCGACCGGGCGAGCCGTGGCCGCTCGAACAGATGGCCACCGAGGCCGGCATGTCGCGCAGCGCGTTCGCGGCGCGCTTCAAGTCGGTGGTGGGAGCGACGCCCGCCGACTACCTGGCGCAGTGGCGCCTGACGATCGCGCAGGCCGAGCTGCGCACGGGCGCGTCGGTCAAGACGATTGCCGACGGCCTCGGCTACGCGAACGCCTCGGCGCTGTCGCGCCTGTTTGCGCAGAAGGTGGGCGTGTCGCCGCGCGAATGGCTCGCGCGGCAGTCGGCTTGAGCGCTCAACCCTCCGCGCGCAGGAAGCGCTCGGTCAGCAGCACCCAGTAGGCGCCGCCCACCGCAACGTTGCTGTCGTTGAAGTCGTAGCCCGGGTTGTGGACCATGCAGGCGCCGTGCGCGTCGCCGTCGCCATTGCCGATGAGCAGGTAGCAGCCGGGCACGCGCTCCAGCATGAAGGCGAAGTCTTCGCTGCCCGGCAGCGGCGGCGTCTGCCAGGTGACCTGCGCCGGGCCCACGAGTTCTTCGGCCACGGTGCGCGCGAAGGCGGTTTCTTCGGGTGTGTTGACCAGCACCGCGTAACCGGGCCGCCAGTCGATCTGCGCCTGCACGCCGAAGCTCTCGGCCTGCGCGGCCACCAGCGCCTTGATGCGGGTTTCGATCTTCTTGCGCACCTCGCGGTCGAGGGCGCGCACGCTCAGCTCGAGCACGGCGCCTTGCGGAATCACGTTGTTGGCCTTGCCCGCGTGGATGGCGCCCACCGTGACCACCGCCATCTGCAACGGATCGATGTTGCGCGAGACCACGCTCTGTAGCGCCATCACGATGCTGGCCGCGGCCACGATGGGGTCGGCCGCGCGGTGCGGCATGGCGCCGTGGCCGCCCACGCCGGTGAGGGTGATGGTGGCGTAGTCGGACGAGGCCATGGCCGGGCCTTCGCGCATCGCCAGCCGGCCCTGCGCCATGCCGGGCATGTTGTGCATCGCGAAGATGGCATCACAGGGGTAGCGTTCGAACAGGCCGTCGTCGATCATGCGCACCGCGCCGCCGCCGCCTTCTTCGGCGGGCTGGAAGATCAGGTTCAGCGTGCCGTCGAAGCGCCCGCGTTCGGCCAGGTGCTGGGCAGCAGCCAGCAGCATCGCCGTGTGGCCGTCGTGGCCGCAGGCGTGCATCACCCCCGTGTGTTCGCTGGCGTAGGCCAGGCCCGTGGCCTCGTCGATGGGCAGGGCGTCCATGTCGGCGCGCAGGCCGAGGCGGCGCGTGCCGTTGCCGCGCACCAGCCGGCCGACCACGCCGGTGCCGCCGATGTGGCGCTCGACGGTGTAGCCCCAGGCTTCGAGCTTCTCGGCCACCAGCGCCGAGGTGCGGTGCTCGTCGAAGCCCAGTTCGGGGTGCTGGTGGATGTCGCGGCGGATGCCGATGAAGGTGTCGGCGCTGGCGTGCAGGTCGTTCAGGAGGGCGGTGGTGCTCATTGGGGTTCCAGTCGGATGGACTTGGCGATGTCGCGGTAGCGCGCGGTCTCGGCTTCGTAGAACTTCGCCGATTCGGCCAGCGTCGTCTGCGGCGAGGCCAGCTGCGTCTGGGCCGCGAGCTGCTCGCGCACGCTCGTTTCCTTCAGCGCCGCGCCGACGGCCTGGTGCAGCTTCTGCACCACGTCCTCGGGCGTGTTCTTGCGCACGAAGAAGCCGCTCCAGGTCTTGTAGTTGACGTTCTTCAGCTCCTTGCCTTCGCTGGCGGTGGGCACGTTCTTCAGCAGTTCCGAGCGCTGCCCGCCGAGCTGGCCGAGGATCTTCAGCCGGCCCTGGTCGGCCAGCGCGCCCATGGCGGCGCTGTAGACCAGCACGGCAAAGTCGACCTGGCCGCCGCCGATGTCCTGCAGCAGCGGCGCATTGCCCTTGTAGGGCGCGTGCATGAGCTTCACGCCGGTGTCCAGCTGCACCTTCTCGAGGATCAGGTGGTACAGCGAGCCGATGCCCACGCTGCCGTACGACAGCGGCTTGTCGGGCGACTTGCGCGCCAGCGCGATGAGCTCGTCGACGCTGTTGGCCGGCAGGTCCTTGCGGGCGACGAAGACCATCACCGCCTCGGCCACCGGGTGCACCATGCGGAAGTCTTCGGCCTTGAGCTTCACGGCCGCATTGGCCAGCGGCGCCAGGATGATCTCGTTGGGCGAACCCTGGAAGAGGTAGTAGCCGTCGGCCGGCGCGGCCAGCACCTTCTGCGCGGCCATGGCGCCGCTCACGCCGCCCAGGTTCTCCACGACCACCTGCTGGCCCAGCGCCTTGCCCAGCGGCACGGTGAAGATGCGCGCGGTGGCGTCCGAGGGGCCGCCGGCCGGGTAGGGAACCATCAGGTTCACGGGCTTGGCGGGAAAGCCGTCGGCACGGGCAGGGCCCGCGGCCGCCAGCATCAGCCCGCAGCCGAGCAGCAGCGCGGATCGGAAGAGCGAAGTCGTCGTCAAAGTCATGTCTCCTGGGGTGGTGCCGGCTCGTGGGGCCGGATGCAGGGGAATGCTAGGAGCGGCTCGACGCAACGTCCAATGCATTGTTGGCTGCATTAGCATGAGTCCAATGCATTCATGAAAACGAGGTTTTCGCCATGACGCTGGTTCAACTGAGGCACCTGATTTCGCTGGCCCACACGGGCTCGTTCAGCCAGTCGGCGCAGGCGCTGCACCTGACGCAGCCCGCGCTCAGCCGCAGCGTGCGCGCGCTCGAGGACGAGCTGGGCATGCCGCTGTTCGACCGCATCGGCCGGCGCAACGAGCTCACGGTCTTCGGGCGCGAGGTGCTGGAGCGCGCGCGGCTTTTGGTGTCGGAGGCCGAGGCGCTGCGCGACCGCGGCCGGCAGATGCGCGAAGGCGAGGGCGGCACGGTGCGCATCGGGCTGGGCTCGGGGCCGGGCGCGCTCCTGATGACGCCCTTCTTGCTGCACATGGCGACGCACCATCCGGCCGTGCGCACCGTGATCGCGCGCGGCAGCACCGACCTGCTGGCCCAGGCGCTGCGCGAGCGCAGCCTGGACGCGCTGGTGGTCGATGCGCGCGCGCTCAAGCCCGCGCCCGACCTGGTGCTGACCCACGTGTACGAGCTGCGCGGCGCTTTCCTGTGCCGCCGCGGCCATCCGCTCACGCGACTGCGCAAGGGCGTGAGTTTCGAGGCGGTGCAGCGCTACCCGATCGCCTCGACGCCGCTGAGCGACGAAGTGGCCCGCGGGCTGGTCGAGACCTACGGCCCGCAGGCACATCCTGCCAACTGCGTGACCCTGCAGTGCGAGGAGCTGCCCAGCATCGCCGACGTGGTGCGCCAGAGCGACACGGTGCTGCTCGCGGTGCACGAGTCGGCACCCGACCTGGTCGAGCTGCGGATGGAGCCGCCGATGCGCGGCACGGCGCGCTTCGGGCTGGTGACCTTGCGCCAGCGCACCGAGGCGCCGGCGCTGGCGATTCTTCGCCGGCTGATGAAGGAACGGATGGCGGGGGCGTAGGGCGCCGTCTGCTCAGGACGCCGCCTGCGCCGACAGCGCAAGCTGGAGTTCGTCCAGCAGGTCCGCCACGCGCATGTGATCCGAAGCGGTTTCGCCGCGAGCGATTTCTTCCAACGCATCGGCGGGCGCTGCCACGGCCGCAGCGTCGACCATCAGGGCCGCGCCCCTGATCCGGTGCGCATGGTGCGCCGCACTCGCGGTGTCGCCCGCGGCAAACGCCCGGCGCAACGCCGCAAGGTCTTCCGCCATGGCCTCGTGAAACTGCGGCGGCAAGGCCGTGCCGGGGCGTTGCGGTGACGACGGCGCTCCACCCAGCCAGAGCTGCAGCATGCTCGACAGTTCGTCCAGCCGCAGCGGCTTCTTGAGCACGCCGTCCATCCCGCTTTCCATGCATTCGTCGAGGTGCGCCGAGTCGGTCGCGGCCGAGATCGCGATCACGGGCAGATGGCCGGCGCCTGCCTCGCGCTCGCGAATACGGATGCGGCGCGTTGCTTCGTAGCCGCTCATCCCGGGCATGTGGCAGTCCATGAGCACCAGCGCAAAAGGATGCGGCGGCGCGAGCGCGGCCAGTGCCGCCGCGCCGTCGGCTTCGATCCGGGCGTCGTAGCCCAGCATGCGCAACTGCTCGGCGATGATGAACTGGTTGCCCGGATGGTCCTCCACGACCAGCACGGTGGCCGCAGGATTGGAAGGCGGCTTGCCATGCGCCGCAGCAGCATCCTTGGACAGTTCTTGTGGGGGCGATACAAGCTTCACCGGCAGGGCGAACTCGACCGAGGTGCCCGCACCAAGACGGCTGGTCAACCGGATCTCGCCACCCATCAACTCGACCAGCTCCTTGCAGATGGTCAGCCCCAGCCCGGTGCCGCCGAAGCGCCGGGTCGTGGAATTGTCGGCCTGCGAATAGGCATCGAAGAGGGTGGCCTGCTGCGAGGGCGCAATGCCGATGCCGGTGTCACTCACCGTGACCGTCAGCAGGCCGTTCATGTCGCCATCGTCCAGAAGCTCCAGCGTCACGTCGATGCGCCCGCGCTCGGTGAACTTCACGGCATTGCCCAGCAGGTTGAGCAGCACCTGCCGCAAGCGCGTGGGGTCGATCAGCACCTGCCGGCCCGACGGGTTGTGCGTGCGCACCGCGATGACCAGCGGCTTGTCCTGCGCGTTCACGCGCGCCACATGCGCCACCTTCTGCGCCAGCGCGTCGACATCGGTGGGCACCAGTTCCAGCGCGAGGCGCCTGGCATCCAGCTTCGAGAGGTCGAGCACATCGTCCAGCAGCGACAGCAGGGCTTCGGCTGCTGCCGAGGCGGTGCGCGTGAAGCGCGTCTGGCGCGCATCCAGCGGCGTGTGCGCCAGCATCTCGATGGAGGCCAACACCGCGTTCATGGGCGTGCGGATCTCGTGGCTCATCACCGCCAGGAAGTTCGACTTGGTGCGCTCGCTCTTCTGTGCGGCGCGCTGCGCCACGCGGGCGCGCCAGGCGAACCAGCCGAGCAGCACGACGCCGCCGAGCAGCAGCAACAGCTGCGGCAGGCGGTAGCGCACGATCGACAGCAGCGAGGGCTCGCCGAAGTCGGTCTGCTCCAGCCACCGGTCGTTCATCTGGCCGGTTTCCGCCGCCGAGAGGCTGGCGAGCGACTTCTCCACGATCGAATGCAGCAGCGGCAGGTCGGCGCGAACGCCCATCTGGGCCACGTACAGGAGATCGCCGATCGTGCCGGAGATGCTCAACTGGCGCGCATGCCTGCGGCGCATCATGGGCAGGAACACCGCGTCGGAGCCGATGGCGGCGTAGGCCTCGCCGGTGATCACCGCATCGAGGCTTTCCATCGGCTCGCTGGTGGGAAGCACGCGCACGCCGGGGTAGCGCTCGGCGAAGACATGGGCGTAGGTGCCTCCGCCGCGCACGGCCGCCACCTTGCCGTCCAGGTCCTTCATGTGCAGGACGAAGGGGGCGTCGGTGCGCGTGACGATGCGCGACTGAGCGAGTCGCTCGTCGACTACGGACGGATGACCCGCGCACAGCTGCTGGAGCGCCAGCCCGACCCCGCCCGGGCCTCGCTGGGCAAGCGCCTCGTGACGCTCACGGCGGTGTGCGCCGAACGCACGGCGGTGGCGCTGTCGTTCCAGGGCGCGACGGCGGACGACTCGGGCTTCCGGTTTGCCGGGAACGGCCGCTTCACCCTGCGGATCGTGCAGGCGCAGCTCGACGGCAAGCCGGTTCGCCTGGCCGGATCGCACGCGGACGCCACGAACTCGGCCCCTTCATCGCTCCTTCGGCCCGGCGACCGGATGTCGCCCATGGACGGCGCGGGCCTGGCCCAGGGCCAGCGCCTGACGGTCCAGCTCGAGATCGAACCCTTCGTGGGAGCCGCCGCCACGCGCGTCGCGGCCGAAAGCACCTGGGAAGGCGCGGGGCGTTTCGAAGTTCTGAGCCGTTAGCCCGTCATCCGGCGCACAGGCCACCCATTCGGTTCGCCCACAAGGCGATTCGACATCCGATCCATCTACCTCTGGAGCGACCCTTGAAGCAGAGCCATTGCACAGCCCCCACCGCCATCCCCTCCACGCTGCGGCTGCCCATCCTGTGGGATGAGCCCGTGTGCGCCACCATTGCAGTGGTCGACCCCGAACTCCGGCCCCGACAGCAGATGGGGCGGGCCATCCGCAGGCTCGGCCATTGGCCGCTGGTCTTCACCAGCGCATTGGAGTTGATGCAGGCGTGCCGTTACCTCCACCTTCGCTTCGACGCCGTGGTCGTGGCCTGCCCGGTGGACGCCGGCGCCGCGGGCGCGCTGATCACCCAGGTGCGGGAGCAAGTGGGCCCAGAGTGCCCCCTGGTCCTGAGCGGCAGCAAGCGCGGTCTGCGCGAGCTGGCGGTCCTGCATGCGCGCGAATCCGACCACGTGGAGGTGACGCCATCTTCGTTCGAAGAGGCGTACCTGCTGATGCGGTGCTTCCTGCAGTGGCACCGGGCACGGGTGGCGGGCCAGTTCGTCGAATGGGGTGCGTTCCGCTTCGACCTGTCCGCGGACAGCGCGCAGGTGGCCGGCGTCCGGGTCGAATTGACGCCCAATGAGTTCGATCTGGCCATCGTGCTGTTCAGGAACGTCGATCAGGTCCTGACCCACCACGCACTGCGCGCGCTGGTCTGGGACAGCGGCCATCGCTGCGGCTCCGGGGTGCTGTCCACGAACGTGTGCGGCCTGCGCCGCAAGCTCGGCCTGGGCGCCGGACGCCATGGGCTGGAGCTGCAGGCCGTTCCGGGGCAGGGCTACCGGCTGAGCACCACGGCCAGCGCGCCGGAAGGGAACAGGCGCCGGCAGCGGGAACCCGTCCGAAGGGCAGGGGAACGCGCGTGGGGGAGCGCAGCCGCTGCGCCGGGTTCGGCCGCCTAGGCGCTTGCCGATGCGGCTTCTGCCGCCGCATCGGCAAGCGCCAGCCCCGATGCCACCGCCGCCAGGATGCCGCGCAGCCAGCGGTGCGCCGGCTCGTGCTGCGAGCGGTCGTGCCACAGCTGGTAGAAGCGCATGCGCGGAAAGCCCTGCGGCGCGGGCACCGCCACCAGCGGCAGCGTGTGCACGAACTGCATCGCGAAATGGCGCGCGGTGGTGAAGACCAGGTCGGTGCCCACCAGCAGGTGCGGCGCCACGGTGAAGTAGGGCACGGCAATGCAGGCCTCGCGCGTCTGGCGCAAGGTGGCCAGGTGCGTCTCGACCACGCCGCGCTGCGAGGCCGCATACGGCGTGGGCACCACGTGGCGCGCCGCGATGTAGCGCTCCATCGTCATGGCGCCCTTGGCGGCCAGCGGGTTGTTCTTGCCCATGAGGCACATCAGGTCGTCCTCGAGCAGCAGCGACAGGTGCAGCCGGTCGGGCGGCTGCGGCCAGTTGCCGATGACGATGTCGAGCTCGCCCTGGGCCAGCGCGCGCTCGTAGTCGTAAGTGACGCTCAGCGGGTGCACCACCAGCCGCGCATGCGGCGCCTCGGCGCGGAACCGCGTGGTCACGTCGGCCAGGAAGCTCATCGCCAGGTAGTCGGGCAGCGCGAGGTGGAAGGTCATCGCGCTGGAGGCGGGCTCGAACTGCTCCGGGCCCGAGAGCATGCGGTCGATCTCGAGCAGCGCGCCGCGTGCGCGGTCGCGCAGCTGCAGCGCCCGCTCGGTGGGCACCATGCCGCTGCGCTCGCGCACCAGGATGGGGTCGGCGAACACCTCGCGCAGCCGGCGCAGGGCGGTGCTGATGGCGGGCTGGGTCTGGTTCATCCGCACTGCCACCCGGGAGACGCTGCGTTCGGCCACCAGGGCGACCAGCACGCGCAGCAGGTAGGTGTCGACGGGGGCGTGGGAGCGTGACATGGCGGCAGGGCGGAGAAAAGAGGCGTTGCCGGCGGCAGCACCATCATGGCAAACCGTTATGTCGCACATTCTAGAGAGCGTGATCCGGGGCCGCGATATCTGCCTACAGTTCGCCACCAGCGGGAACGGCAGCCGCAAGCGGACCCACAGAAGGTCCCAGGCGGTGCGTCCCGTCCACACCTAGAAATGGAGACAACCATGAGCATGGACGCCACGATGGCGCCGGTCCGGGAACACACCGCCACGGCGGAACTGGACGGCATCTACCGCAAGATCATCTTCCGCCTGATTCCCTTCCTGATGCTGCTGTGGGTGCTGGCCTGGATCGACCGGGTCAACATCGGCTTCATCAAGCTGACGATGCTGGACGACCTGAAGTGGAGCGAGGCGGCCTACGGGCTGGGCGCGGGGATCTTCTTCCTGGGCTACTTCTTCTTCGAGGTGCCCAGCAACCTGCTGCTGCAGAAGATCGGCGCCAAGAAGACCATCATGCGCATCACGATCGGCTGGGGCCTGACCTCGATCGCCACGATGTTCGTGAAGAGCACCGAGATGTTCTACCTGCTGCGCTTCCTGCTGGGCGTGTTCGAGGCGGGCTTTTACCCCGGCATCATCCTGTACCTGACCTACTGGTTCCCCGACAGCCGGCGCGCCAAGGCCTTCGGCATGTTCATGTCGGCCTCGGCCTTCGCGGGCGTGATCGGCGGGCCGCTGGCCGGCACCATCATGAACAACATGCATGGCGTGAACGGCTGGGCCGGCTGGCAATGGGTGCTGCTGCTCGAGGGCATTCCCTCGGTGCTGGCCGGCATCGCCACCTACTTCTACCTGACCGACCGGCCCGAGCAGGCCCACTGGCTCACGGCGCGTGAACGCCAGCTGGTGCACGACGACCTGGAACGCGACCGCAAGACCCTGGGCCACCGCGAGCACAGCATGCTGGCCTCGCTGAAGAACGGCAAGTTCTGGCTGCTGATCCTGATCTTCTTCTGCATCATCGCGGCGAACTCGTCGCTCACCTTCTACGGCCCGACGCTGGTGAAAGAGATCGGCTTCACCAACCCGCTGACCGTGGGCTGGATCATGGCCGGCGCCTACCTGTGCGGCGCGGCCGGGATGATCTGGAACGGCTTCCACTCCGACCGCCACCAGGAGTCGCGCTACCACTGCGCGCTGGCCGCGGCGCTGGGTTCGGGGGCCTTGCTGGTGGTGGCGCTGTTCCTGCGCCAGAGTCCGGCTCTGGTGCTGGCCGGCCTCACGCTGGCCATCGTCGGCACCATGAGCGCCATCCCCGTGTTCTGGCAGATGCCCAACCGCTTCCTGGCCGGCACCGCGGCCGCCGGCGGTGTGGCGCTGATCAACTCGATCGCCAACCTCGCGGGCTTCGGCGCGCCGTGGATGCTGGGCCTCATCAAGACCGCCACCGGCAGCCTCGCGCCGGGCCTGTATGTGGTCGCGGCGGTCGAAATCTGCGCCACCGTGCTGATCCTGCTGTTCGTGCCGCGCCTGCACAAGACGCCCGCGCGCTGATTCCTTCCACCCCTTCGTCCGACTGTCTGAATACAAAGGAGATGCTCTCCATGCCTTCCCACGCCCATCGTTTCGATCTCCAGGCGCTCAACGCCATGGACTGCGACGCGTTCGTCGCCGCACTCGGGCCGACTTTCGAGAACTCGCCCTGGGTCGCGCGCTCGGCCTGGTCGCTGCGGCCCTTCGCCACCATCGACGCGCTGCACGAAGCCATGCTCGACGTGGTGCGCCGTGCACCCGACGCCCAGCAGCTGGCCTTCCTGTGCGGCCACCCCGAGCTGGCGGGCCGCGAAGCCCAGGCCGGCACGATGACTGCCGAGTCGGTCGGCGAGCAGGGCAGTGCAGGGCTGAACGCCCTCAGCCGCGAAGAGATGGCCGAGATCCAGCGGCTGAACCGCGTGTACCGCGAGCGGCACGGTTTTCCTTTCATCATCGCGGTGCGGCGCAGCACCAAGGGCCAGATCTTCGAGGCGCTGCGTAGCCGTGCCGCCGAGTCCACCGAAGCCGAGCGCCGCGCGGCGCTGACGCAGATCGGTCTCATCACCCGCGGTCGCATCGACACGCTGCTGGGTGCGTCCACCTTCCAAGGAGCGGTCCATGCCTGAGAAAGAAATTTCCCTGCCCGCACGCCGTCGCTTCGCGCTGTCGGGCCTCGCGCTCGGCGCCGCGGCCCTGGCGCCCCACGGTGCTGTTGCACAAACAACGGCCGCACCCGCCGGCCCGGCCCAGGCCAGCGGCCCGATCGTGCTGCACGGCGTGAGCCCGCGCCTGACCGTGCATGCGCTCGACACCTTCCACGGCGCCGCGGCGACCGGCCTGCGCATCGATTTTTCGGTGCGCGAGGGCGACGGCTTCAAGCTGCTGCGCACCATGACCATGAACGGAAACGGCCGCTCCGACGAGCCGCTCTTGATCGGCGACAGCTACCGCGCCGGCGACTACGAGCTGCTGCTGCACGTGGACGAGTACTTTGCGCGCAAGCAGTCGCGCCTGCCCACGCCGCCGTTCCTGTCGAAGCTGCCGGTGCGCATCCGCGTGGCCAACGTGGCCGAGCGCATCCACCTGCCGATCCAGTTCGGCCCGTGGAGCTACACCTACTCGCGCGGCAGCTGACCCGACGAAGCCCGTTCGTTCCCATCGTCTGCAAGGAGTCTTGTTCTCATGACCGGCATCACCACCCACGTGCTCGACATCACCACCGGCCGCCCGCTCGTCGGGCTGAAGGTCGACCTCTACGACGTGGCGACCACGCCGCCGACGCGCCTGAACAGCACGCGCACCAACGCCGACGGCCGAACCGACGCGCCCATGCTGGCCGCCGCCTCCGCGCGCACCGGACAGTTCGAGCTGCAGTTCCACGTCGGGGACCACTTCAAGGCGGCCGATGCGCTGTCCGACGTGGTGCCCGTGCGCTTCGCCATCGCCGACGCCGCGCAGCACTACCACGTGCCGATGCTGTGCGCCCCCTGGTTTTTTTCCACCTATCGCGGCAGCTGACCGCGGGAGCTTTTGCTGAATGACAACATCCCATGACCCCCACGCAGGCGCGTACCTGCTCGACTCCATCCGCCTCGCCATGGGCAACATCCGCGAGCGCAAGACCTGGCCCTTCGGCGCCGTGATCGCGCGCGACGGCAAGGTCATTGCCACCGCCGTCAACGAGGTGGACGCCCTGTGCGACCCCTCGGCCCACGCCGAGATGCAGGCCGTGCGCGCCGCCGCCAAGGCCCTGAAGAGCACCGACCTGTCGGGCTGCACCGTGTACGCCAGCGGCTACCCGTGCTCGATGTGCCTGACGGCGATGTACCTGTCGGGCGTGAAGGAGGTGTTCTACGCCTACTCGAACGAAGACGGCGAGCCCTTCGACCTGTCGGCCGCACGCGGCTACGTCGAGATCGCCCGGCCGCTGGAGCAGCGCGAGATGAAGCTGCATTCGCTGCCGGTGCGCGATGAGGCCGATGAGGACTTGTACGAGGCGTGGCGCAAGGTGGCGCAGCCGGCGGGTTGACCCACAAGAAAGCCCCGCACCGCCCCCGACGCTAGGGGCGGGCGGGCAGCTTCCCGGCCGGAATCCGCAGCTCGTCGAGGAAGCGGCGCGCGGCAATCGACAGCGTCGACTTCTGCCGCCGGATCACGTGGATGCGGTGCACCGTGGCGCCGATGTCGGCGATAGCGCAGGCCTTGAGCCCCCATTCCTGCGCGATGCGGGCCGCGTAGCCGGGCAGCACGACCACCCCCGCACCCGCACGCACCAGCCCGAGCGCGGCGGTGAGCGTGCCGACCTCGATGGCGCTGGGCAGCGCGATGCCCTGGCGCGCCACGATGTCGTCGATGGTGCGCCGCACCGTGTACACGTTGCGCAGGCTGATGTGCTCCCAGCGCGCCAGCTCCTTCCACGGGACCTTCTTCTTCGTGGCCATCGGGTGGTCCGCGCGCACCACGGCGAACATCGAATCCTCGAACGCGACCTCGGTGTCGGCGCCGGCAATCTCGTGGTCGATCGCGCCCAGGCCGAAGTCGACCCGGCCGGCCAGGACGCTCGCGACGGTCTCGTCGGTCGAGAGTTCGTGCAGGTCGAACTGCACGCCGGGGTAGCGCCTGCGGTAGTCGGCGATCAGCGGGGCCAGCAGGCCGTAGACCATCATCGGTGAGGCAGCGATGCCGACGCGCCCGCGCTGCAGGTCGGCAAGCTCGGCCACGCTGCGCGCCGCCGAGCGCATGGTCGCGATGATCTCCACCGCGAAGGGATGGAACTCCACGGCCTGCGCATTGGGCTGCACGCGCCGCGTGGTGCGGTCGAACAGCGCGAACCCCAGCTGCGTCTCGAGTTCGGCGACCACCTTGCTCACGGCCGACTGCGTCATGTGGCGCTGGGTGGCGGCCGCGGTGAAGCTGCGCGTGTCGAACAGCGCCAGGAAAACCTCGAGCTGCCGGATGGTGATATTCATTCCAAAGAGGACTTGGTTTATTCGAATAATTCCATTGTTGCATCAATGAGGGCTGCCTACGATCAGGCGCAATCCCATCACCGACCCGCCTGCACCATGGAAACCTCCACCGAATCCCGCCCTTGCTGCCATGTCGATGTCGATGCCGAAGGCGTCGCCAGCGTGCAGTTCGACAACGGCCGCCTCAACCTGCTGACCGCCGAGGCCGCCGCCATCTATACCGAGACGCTGCACGAGTTGCAGTGGCGCGACGACATCCGCCTCATGATCCTGCGCGGGCGCCCCACGGCCTTCGTGGGCGGGGCCGACATCAAGTTCCTCAAGGACGCGAAGCACCGCGATATCGATGCCTACATCAAGGGCGTGTTCGCGCTGTGCGAGCAGCTGCGCGCCTTGCCGTTTCCCACCATGTCGGTCGTGTCGGGCTACTGCCTGGGTGCCGGCATGGAGGTCGCGACCGTGTGCGACCTGAAGATCGCCGCGAAGGACGCGCGCTTCGGCATGCCCGAGGTCAAGCTCGGCGTGCCCTCGGTCATTCATGGTGCGCTGCTGCCCGGCCTGATCGGTTGGGGCCGCACGCGCGACCTGCTGCTGTCGGGCCGCATGATCGACGCCGACACGGCCTGCAGCTGGGGCCTCATCACCGCGACGGCGCCCGCCGAATCGCTCGAAGACGAAGTGTCCACCTGGCGCCATGAATTGCTGTCGGGCGCGCCGCAGGCCCTGCGCAACCAGAAGGCGCTGATCCGCAGCTGGGAACGCATGCCCACGCAGGACGCCATCGCCGTCGGTGTCGAAGCGCTGGTGCGCGCCTACGACACGAGCGAACCCAAGGACTACATCGAGGCCTTCCTGCGCGCGAGAAAGCGCGGCTGAAGCAGCCTCTCAAGGAGACACAGACACATGACAACGATCTCGAAATTCGTGCGCGCCGCCTCCCTCGGGCTGGCGCTGGCCTCGGGGCTGTCCGCGGCCGTGGCGTCCACGTACCCCGACCGCCCCGTGACGCTGGTCGTGCCCTTCACGGCCGGCGGCATGACCGACGTGCTGGCCCGCCAGCTGTCGCGCAGGATGCAGGACGAGCTCAAGCAGCCCGCGGTGGTCGAGAACCGCGTAGGCGCGGGCGGCATCATCGGCGCCGAGCGCGTCGCCAAGTCGCGCCCGGACGGCCACACGCTGCTCATCACGACGACGGCGCATGTCGTCAACCCGGCCATCACCAAGCAGCTGCCGTATGACACCGAGAAGGACTTCGTGCCCGTGGCCCTGCTGGCGCGCACGCCGAACGTGCTGGTGGTCCATCCCTCGGTGCCCGCGAAGAACCTGCAGGAGCTGATCGCGTTCGCGAAGAAGAGCGGCGGCGTGTCCTACGGCTCGTCGGGCACCGGCGGCACGACGCACCTGTCGGGCGAACTCCTGGCGGCCCGCACGGGCGCGCCGTTCCTGCATGTTCCGTACAAGGGCACGGCGCTGGCGGTGAACGACGTGCTGGGCGGCCAGATCCACGCGGCCTTCGTCGATGCGCTCACGGCGGTGAAGTACGTCGAGAGCCAGAAGCTGCGCGCGATCGCCGTGTCGACCGCGCAGCGCAACCCCTCGCTGCCCGATGTGCCCACCATCGCCGAGCAGGGCGTGCCCGGCTACGAGACCGAGATCTGGATCGGCTTGTATGCGCCGCGCGGCACGCCACCCGCGATCGTGCAGCAGCTCAACCGCATCGCCATCGGCGCGATGAGCGAGCCGGCATTCAAGGAAACGCTGGCAAGTCAGGGCACGGCGCCAGGCACGATGGATGCCGTGGCCTTCGCGGCCTACGTGAAGCGCGAGATCGCCAAGTGGCAGGCCATCGTGCGCGACGCGCGCATCGAGCCGCAATGAAGGAGGGCGGCGTGACGACGATGGCACTGCCTCTCTCGGGTGTCCGCATCCTCGATCTGACGAGCGTCATCATGGGGCCGTACGCCACGCAGATGCTCGCGGAGTACGGCGCCGACGTCATCAAGGTCGAGCCGCCCGAGGGCGACATCATGCGCGGCATGGGGCCCGTGCGCGAAGAGGGCATGGGGCCGGTCTTTCTCAATCTGAACCGCGGCAAGCGCAGCCTGTGCCTCGACCTGAAGGCGCCCGAAGCGGCCGACACGCTGCTGCGCGCGGTGGCCACGGCCGACGTGTTCATCACCAACATGCGCCAGGGCGCGCTCGCACGCCTCGGGCTGGGCTGGGAGGATCTGAAGCGACACCACCCGAAGCTGATCTACGTCTTCCTGTCGGGCTTCGCGCAGGACGGCCCGTACGCGGGTCGCCCCGCGTACGACGATCTGATCCAGGGCATGGTGGGCCTGCCCGCACTCGTGGCCGCCGCCGGCGACGGCGAGCCGCAGTACCTGCCGCTGAACATCGCCGACAAGACCATGGGCCTCTTCGCCGCGCAGACCGTGCTGGCCGCGCTGCTGCAGCGCAGCCGGGACGAAGCGCACGCGCAGGGACAGTTCATCGAAGTGCCGATGTTCGAGACCATGGCGAACTTCGTGCTGCTCGATCACATGGCCGGCGCGAGCTTCGAGCCGGCGCTGGGCCAGCCCGGCAACCCGAGGCTGCTGTCGCGCTACCGCAAGCCCTACCGCACACAGGACGGATGGCTGAGCACGCTGCTGTACACCGACAAGCACTGGAAAAGCTTCCTGCGGCTGGTGGGGCAGGAGGCGCTGTGGCATGGCGACGCGCGCTTTCGCACCATGGCCAGCCGCACGCAGCACATCGATGCGGTGTATGCCTTCGTGGAGCAGCACATCGCGCAGCATCCGACGGCGCACTGGCTGGACGTCCTGTTGGCGGCCGACATTCCGGTGGCGCGCATTCCCAGCGTCGAGGCCCTCATCCGCGAACTGCGCGACAGCGAAAGCGGCCCGGTGCGGGACTATGCCGACGCGCGCGGCCACACCTACGTCGGCCTGGAGCCGGCAGCGCGCTGGCTGCATGCGCAGCCAGTGGCGGGGAGGGCGGCGCCCCGGCTCGGCGAGCACACGGAGGAGCTGCTGCGGGAGCTGTCGGCAGCGCAGACGGGCTGACACTGCGTGCCATACTGCCCGCGTGTTCACGTGGCGCAGCAGCCATCGAGGAGAAAGACGCACATGGTCCAGCAGGCCAAGCGCAGCGCAACCACCGTCGGGGCCATCCTCGCCTCGGCGCGACAGCTGTTCATCGAGCGGGGGTTCGCGGCCGTCAGCATCGACGACATCGCGGCCGGTGCAGGGATCGCCAAGGGCGGTCTGTATCACCACTTTCGCGCCAAGCACGATGTCTTCGAGGCCGTGCTCGATGCGGTGCAGGCTGAGCTCGCAGCGGAGCTCGGCACGCGCATCCAGCGCATCGAAGGGCACCGCTCGCCCCACACCATCGCGACCAACCTGCGCATCTACCTCGAAGCGGCCACGCAGGAAGGCCTGCGCCAGCTGATCCTGGTCGACGGGCCCGTGGTGCTCGGCTGGGAGCGCTGGCGCGGCATCGACGACCGCCACTTCATGGACTCGATCCGCACCGGGCTGGTGGCCATCATGCCGGCGGGCACGCCGCCCGAAGAGATCGAAGCCGCGACGCGGCTCATCGCCGGCGCGGTGGCCGAAGCGGCGCTGGCCTGCGGGGCGGCGCCAGACCCGTTAGCCGCCGTGCAGCTGCACTGCCGGTTGCTCGAAACCATGCTGTGCGGGCTGCAGCAACACGGGTCGGGTTCGCACCCGGATTGACAAACCGACTGTGAGTCGGTAAATTTTCTCCATCGCATCCGATGGAGACAGACATGGCGTTTCCTGGCAAGACCGATCCCGCCGACCCCGCCCAGGGCACCGAAGCGTTGTTCGCGCGGTACCACGTCGGATGGGAAACACGCGACCCCGACCGCATCGCGTCGCTGCACTCCGAAGACACGACCTACTGGCTGCACGACGGCTCCGCGCCGGTGTGCGGGCGCGAGGCACTGCGCCAGTACTGCGTCGGCGTGTTCGCCCGCTATCCCTTCAGTTTCGAGCTGCGGCGCAGCCTGTTCGGCGCGCGGCACTGGGTGCTGGAGTGGGTGATGGTGCTGCCGCTGAACGACACGGCCGGGCAGCCGTTCACCGCGCGCGTCGAGATGCTCGACGTGGTCGACGTCAACGACGCCGGCGAGGTGACGCGCAAGGACGTCTACATGAACGGCGCCCAGTCGCAGGCCGCCTTTGCACGCGCGGGCATCGCGCCCGGCCAGCCGTAGCCGTCTCGTTCTTGAAGCATCGCTCCCGCCTCCGGCACGCCGGAAGCGGGCAGGGCGCTGCCGCGCCCGATCGACCGACGGTTACCACCTACCAGGAGCACGCCATGCACACTCGCCCGCATCACACGTTCTGGCCTCGGCGCCTGCCGCGCGCCTTGCACGCGGCGCGCACGCCGCTGTGGGACAACCTCGCGGTCAATGCCCGCCGCTTTCCCGACAAGGCGGCGCTCATCTTCATGGGCCGCACGATGAGCTACGCGCAGCTGTGGGCCGCCGTCGAGCGCCTGTCGGCCGGCCTGCATGCGCTGGGCGTGCGCCCCGGCGACCGCGTGCTGCTGGCGGTGCAGAACTGCCCGCAGCTGGTGATCGCGCATTTCGCGATCCTGCGCGCCGATGCCGTGGTGGTGCCGGTCAACCCGATGAACCGCGCCGAGGAGCTCAAGCATTTCATCGTCGATCCCGACGCGCAGGTGGCGATCGCGACGGCAGACCTAGCGGTCGAGCTCGCGAAAGCCAGCGATGCCTTGCCGCAGGCGCAGCAGCTGCGCCACCTCGTCGTGACCCAGTTCACCGATGCCTTCGACCCGGCCGCGCTGTCGGAACAGGACATGCCGGCGGCCTGGACACCATGGCTGCTGCCGCGGCGCGAACTGCCGACGCTGGCCGGTGGCGCGGTGCATGCGTGGTCCGACTGCCTGGCCTGCGAACAAGCGCCGCCCGTGGCCAGCGCCGATGCGGACGCACTGGCCCTGTTGCCCTACACCAGCGGCACGACCGGCCAGCCCAAGGGCTGCATGCTCAGCCACGCGAACGCGATGCACAACGCGATGGCCATCAACGCCTGGGGCAACGTGACGCCGCAGAGCATCCACCTCGTGGCCGTGCCGATGTTCCACATCACCGGCATGGTCGGCGTCATGCACGCGGCGATGCAGGTGGGCGCCACGGCCGTGCTGATGCCGCGCTGGGACCGCGAGCTGGCGGGGCGGCTGATCGCCACGCACCAGGTCACGCACTGGGCCAACATCCCGACCATGGTCATCGACCTCTTGGCCAGCCCGAACGTGGCGCGCTTCGACCTGTCGAGCCTGGTCGCCATCGGCGGCGGCGGGGCGGCGATGCCGCAGGCGGTGGCGCAGCGGCTGTTCGAGCAGTACGGCCTGCGGTATGTCGAGGCCTACGGCCTCACCGAAACCGCGGCACCCTCGCACTACAACCCGCCCGACGCGCCTAAGCTGCAGTGCCTGGGCATCCCGTTCATGAGCACCGACGCGCGCGTGATCGACCCCGACACGGGCCGCGAGGTTACGCCGGGAGCGCAGGGAGAGATCGTGATCCACGGGCCGCAGGTCTTCGCGGGCTACTGGAAGCGGCCGGCGGACACCGAGGCCGCCTTCGTCGAGATCGACGGCAAGCGGTTCTTCCGCTCCGGCGACATGGGGCATGTGGACGGGGAGGGCTACTTCTTCGTCACCGACCGGCTCAAGCGGATGATCAACGCGAGCGGCTTCAAGGTCTGGCCGGCCGAGGTGGAAGCGCTGATGTTCCGCCACCCGGCCATCCAGGAGGCCTGCGTGATCGCGACCCGGGACGCCTACCGCGGCGAATCGGTCAAGGCGCTGGTGGTGCTCAAGCCTGCGCAAGCGCCTGTGAGCGCGCAGGACATCATCGACTGGTGCGCCGCGAACATGGCGGCGTACAAGGCGCCGCGCGTGGTGCAGTTCGTCGACGCGCTGCCCAAGAGCGGCAGCGGCAAGGTGATGTGGCGCGCGTTGCAGGAAGCAGAGGCCACGTCAACGTGAACCCGACGGGCCCGGGCGAACGACGACCGGCGCATGCTGCGCCATGAGCCCGGCGACCCACTCGATGAACGCGCGCAGCTTGGCGCTCACATGCCGGTTTGGCGCGAACGCCACGTACAGCGGCATCGGATCGAGCTGCCAGTCTTCGAACAGCGGCACCAGTTCGCCGCGCGCCCGGTGCGGCGCGGCCATGTAGTCCGGCAGCCAGAGGATGCCCAGGCCCGCCAGCCCCGCTGCGAGGTAGGCATTGCCGTCGTCGACCGAGAGCACGTAGCGGCCCTGCACGTCGACGCGCTCGCCGCCCCGGCGCACGGCGTACGGAAAGGTCTTGCCGTGGCGCGACCACAGGAAGCCGACGATGCGGTGGTGCGTCTCTTCCAGCTCGCGCGGATGTGTTGGCGCGCCGGCCAGCTCGAGATAGCTCGGTGCTGCATAAACCCCGAGCTGCAGGTCGCCCACGCGACGGGCCATGAGCGAGGGGTCGGTGAGCTCGCCGCCGCGCACGACGCAATCGACGTTCTCGCCGATCACATCGACCATGCGGTCGCTCACGCCCATGTCGAGCTGGATGTCGGGGTAGCGCGCATGGAAGGCCGGCAGCGCGGGCACCAGGATCATGCGGGCCAGCGGGCTGGGCACGTCGACCCGCAGACGGCCGCGGGGCAGGGCGGCGGCGCCCGACAGGCTGGTCTCGGCATCGTCCAGGTCGGCCAGCAGCCGCACCGCACGCTCGTAGTACGCCGCGCCATCGGCCGTGACGTTCACCTTGCGCGTCGTGCGATTGAGCAGCTTCACGCGCAGCCGCGCCTCCAACTGCTGCACGAGCTGGGTCACGCTGGTCTTGCTCATGTGCAGCGTGTCGGCGGCTTTGGTGAAGCTGCCGGCTTCCACCACGCGGGTGAAGGCCTGCATTGCATCGAAACGGTCCATGGGAGGGCTCCTGCGCGGCGATTGTTTGGGATCTGCAAACAGTGATTGTTGGCATTGCCCGTTTATCGATGGCGCGTGGCTTTCTAAAGTCCCTGCATCGTCCTCACTCACCGCAGAAAGAAAGCATCCCATGGCCTCACGCGACGTGGTTTTTCCACCCGGGCGCCAAGCGCTCTATGAACGCAACCGCTATTCACCAGCCGTCCGCTCCAACGGCTTCCTGTTCGTGTCGGGGCAGGTCGGCAGCCGCGAAGACGGCTCGCCTGAACCTGAACTGGAGGCGCAGGTGCGGCGCGCGTTCGACAACCTGAACGCCATCCTGAAAGCCGCGGGCTGCACCTTCGACGACGTGGTCGACGTGACGGTCTTCATCGTCGATCCGGAGTCGAACTTCGAAACGATCTGGAAGCTGGTGCCCGAATACTGGGGCGAAGCGCCGCACCCGACGCTGACCGGGATCGGCGTGACGTGGCTCTATGGCTTCCAGTTCGAGATCAAGGTGATTGCGAAGCTGCCGGATGGGAGCATGCTGAGCTGATCCGACTCTGGGCTACTTCGCTCTGGCCTGAAATGAGGGGCTGGGCGAAGTGCGAAGGCCGGAAGGGCATTGGGCTCGGGTCGAGGACTGCCAAGGCTCTCTGGTTCACAGCGGCAAACGGTCCGCACCCAAACAAGTCATTTAACATAATGCACATTGTGTTCAAAATGAGCCACTGCTTCTGCTGGCGATCGAGCAAGGAAGGATCGACCGCTCGTTCTTCCTTTCTGTTGGCAGCCGCGGCCTCTTTGGTGGTACTCGCGTTGGTCGCACCCGTCTATCTTCTCGGGCTTAGTCTGGCGAGCCTTGCCTCGCTCGCGAACGGCGTGAACCCGTTTTCATCCGGTGTGTTCGCAGATCCAGCAATTTGGATCCCGCTGTTCGGAACGAGCGGCCTCGCGGGTCTCATGCTGCTGGTCGCGACCTCCAGAAAAACGGTGATCGCCTTCAGCTTCGATTCGGAAACCAGGCAGCTCAGCTATGTCGAGACGGCGCCACTGCGAAAGCCGCGCACCACCGTGGTCCCGTTTGAGTCCATTCGCTCAGTGACCCCCACGGCGCTCACCAGCTATGCCACGGCGGGCTATCTGAGCGTGATCACGCGCGTGCCAGGACAGGATGAGAAGTCCCTATGGCTGGGCAACGATATTCCGGTGGAGAGCCTTCAGGCGCACTGCGCATGGTTGTCCAGATACCTGGGCGACCGTGTTCAACCTCTGCTGCGTCAGGATTGCTGAGGCCCGCGGGCTCTCACCATTTCCCATCCTTCGGCACCGCCTTCACCCCATTCGCCTTCGCATCCCCAGCCGCCTTGATCAGCTCCGCAGACTCGGCCCGGTTCGCCTTCACCGCGAAATCGACAGCGGTCATGCCAAGCTGGTTCTTCATCGCCGTGTCCGCGCCTTCGGCCAATAGCAGCTTCACGGCATCGTTCGATCCGTACATCGCGGCCATCATCAGCGGCGTCGTGCCGTTGGGCGACTGGGCGTCGATGAAGGCGTGGTTCTCGAGCAGCAGCTTCATGATCGACAGTTGCCCGCTGCTGGCGGCGTAATGCAGCGGTGCCCAGCCGGTCTTGTTGACGGCGGCGTCGCGTTTGAGCAGTTGTACGACCAGGTCTTGCTGGCCCTTGATCGACGCGAGCATCAGCGGCGTCTCGTCCTTGGCGTTGGCCAGGTCGACGTTGAGTTGCGGCGACTCCATCAGCACCTGGATGACCTTCGGCGACGGCTCGCGCAGCGCGAGCATCAAGCCGGTCTGGCCGTGTTCGTCGCGCGTGTTCGGGTCGAAACCGCGGTTCAGCAGGGTGCGCACACCGCTGGCGTTGTCGCCGCGCACGGCACGGAAAAAGTCTTCGAACGAACCGGCATGCGTTGCAAAAGATGCAGCCATGACAACAAGATATATCGACTTCTTAAAGTAATTTTTCATAATTTGACTTCCCTGAACAATGTTTCGAAGTTGTCGCTTGTCGCCTTGGCGATGTCCTCTACGGGCATTTGTCGCAGTTCGGCGATCTGTTGTGCCACGAAGGGCACGTACGACGGGTTGTTGGTCTTACCTCGGTACGGCACGGGCGCCAGGTAGGGGCTGTCGGTCTCGATCAGCATGCGGTCCAGCGGCACGAAGGCCGCCACGTCGCGCAGGTCCTGGGCTTTCTTGAAGGTCAGGATGCCCGAAAAGGAGATGTAGAAACCCAGGTCGAGCGCGGCGCGCGCCACCTCGGCGGTTTCGGTGAAGCAATGGAACACGCCGCCGGCCGCCCTGCCCGTGCCGTCTTCGCCCTCCTCCTTGAGGATGGCCAGCGTGTCGGCCGAGGCGTCACGCGTGTGGATGATCAGCGGCTTGCGGGTCTGCTGCGCGGCGCGGATGTGCACGCGGAAGCGGTCGCGCTGCCACTCCATGTCGGCGATGCTGCGACCGCCCTTGCGTTCTTCCATCTGGTAGTAGTCGAGGCCCGTCTCGCCGATGGCCACGACACGCGGACGCGCCGACAGGCGCACCAGGTCTTCCACGGTGGGCTCGGCGATGTCCTCGTTGTCGGGGTGCACGCCCACGCTGGCCCAGAAGTTGTCGTAGCTGGCGGCCAGGGCCTGCACGTCGTCGAATTCCTCGAGCTTGGTGCAGATGCACAGCGCCCGGTCGACCTTGGCGGCGGCCATGGCGGCGCGGATCTGGGGCATCTGGTCCGCGAATTCGGGGAAGGTCAGGTGGCAGTGGGAGTCGGTGAACATCGGAAAGGATGAAGTGCGGCGCGCCTGTGGGAGATCGCGCCGTGTCCGGAGTTCCGCGTCACGGGGACGGCGGCGGAGAAAGAACTCAGATGGTCTGGGTCGGGCGGTCGGAGGCCATGGAACCACCGAGCGCGGCTTCGATGCGCGCCTTCAGCTGGCGCGACTTCTCATCCGAGGGAAAGCGCACGCCGACGCCCGGCGCCCGGTTGCCGGCAGCGCGGGCCGGCGTGATCCAGGCGACCTTGCCGGCGACTGGGTAGCGCTGCGGATCTTCGGGCAGCGTGAGCAGCACGTAGACGTCGTCGCCCAGCCGGTACTCGCGCGTGGTCGGAATGAAGATGCCGCCCTCGGCAAACAGCGGGATGTAGGCCGCGTAGAGCGCGCCCTTTTCCTTGATGGCGAGCTGGATGACGCTCGGCCGGGCGGGCGTGGCAGACGAAGCGGCGGGAGCGACAGGTTGGTTCATGGGCGGCGAGCGGCAGAGTTTAGGGTGCTTCGCGCCTCGCTCACAAGCGCTTCGAGCATGAGGCCGGCGTTGAACGGGTGCTCGGCGGTCCGCGCGGCGGCGGCGAGCGACTTCGACCAGCGCGCCAGCGCCAGCTTGTGCGGGGCCGGCGGCAGGTCGGCCGCGTCGAAGAATCGGGGTTCGGCGCCGTGGCCCACGGCCATCAGGTCGTGGCAGAGCTTTTGCAGCGAGACGACGGCCTGGGCCGGCGCCTGGTCGGCCAGCGCGCCCACGTCGCCACGCGACACGGCCTTGGGCAGCAGCGACCACGCCTTGGGCGACTGGCCCGAGCGCGCCAGCCGCAGCGCATCGCTGGGCCGTCCGCCCGCGGCACGCAGCAGTTGCGCGGCGTCGGCGGCCGGCACGTCCTGCGCCACCAGCCAGGCCTCGGCCTCGGCGGTTTCGGGCCACGGCAGCGTGAAGCCCAGGCAGCGGCTGCGGATGGTCGGCAGCAGCTGCCACGCAGCTTCGCTGGCAAGCACGAAGCGCACGTCGCCGACGGGTTCCTCGAGCGTCTTGAGCAGCGCGTTGGCGGTGATGGTGTTCATGCGCTCGGCCGGATACACGAGCACGACCTTGCCGCGACCGCGCGCGCTGGTGCGCTGCGCAAAGCCGACCGCATCGCGCATGGCTTCGACGCGGATCTCGCGGCTGGCCTTGCGCTTCTTGTCGTCGATGTCGGACTGCGCCTTTTCGTCAAGCGGCCAGCCCAGTTCCTGCATCGCGACCTCGGGCATCAGCACGCACAGATCGGCGTGGGTGCGGACCTCGATGGCGTGGCAGCTCGCGCAGTGGCCGCAGGCGGCACCGCCCTCCTCCACCGGCTGTTCGCACAACCAGGCGGCGGCGAGCGCCAGCGCGAGTTCGTACTGGCCGATGCCCGACGGGCCTTGCAGCAGCCAGGCATGGCCGCGCTGGCGCAGTAGCTCGGCCAAGGGCTGGCGCAGCCACGGGGTCAGCGTGTTCACCGGCTCGCTCATTGGGCCGCTCCCTGCACCGGCGACAGCACGCCACGCGCCACCAGCGCCGTGTCGATCTGTTGCCAGACCTGGTCGCGGGCCTGGCTCGCGTCGATGCGCACGAAGCGCGACGCATCGGCGGCGGCGCGGTCTGCATAGCCCTGCGCCACGCGGCGGAAGAACTCGACGGGCTGGGCCTCGAACTTGTCGGGCACGCGCGCACCGGCCAGACGCTGGGCGGCGATCTCGGGGGCCAGGTCGAACCACACGGTCACTTGGGGCTGCAGCAGTTGCGACGCCGGCACACCGGCCCGGCCCGCCTGCACCCACTGTTCGAGGGTCGACAGCACGGCGGTGTCGAAGCCGCGTCCCGCGCCCTGGTAGGCAAAGGTGGCGTCGGTGAAACGGTCGCACAGCACGACCTCGCCACGCGCCAGCGCCGGTTCGATGACCTGGGCGATGTGGTCGCAGCGCGCCGCAAACACCAGCAGCGATTCGGTCAGCGGGTTCATCGGCTGTTCGAGCACCAGCCCGCGCAGCGTCTCGGCCAGCGGCGTGCCGCCGGGTTCGCGCGTGCGCACCACGGTGCGGCCCTGTGCCTTGAAGCGGGCTTCCAGCGCGTCGAGGTGGCTCGACTTGCCCGCGCCGTCGATGCCTTCCAGCGTCAGAAACAGACCGGTGTCACTCATTGGGTCGCCTTGGGTTGGGGGCTGCCACCGCCTCGCTGGTAGCGGTTGACCGCGCGGTTGTGGTCGTCGAGCGAGCTGCTGAACTGGCTCGTGCCGTCGCCGCGCGAGACGAAGTACAGCGACTTGCTCTGCGCCGGCTGAACGGCCGCCAGCAGCGCGGCCTTGCCGGGCATGGCGATCGGCGTGGGCGGCAGGCCGCCTCGGGTGTAGGTGTTCCAGGGCGTGTCGGTCTGCAGGTCGCGCTTGCGCAGGTTGCCGTCGAAGGCGGTGCCCATGCCGTAGATCACGGTCGGGTCGGTCTGCAGCGGCATGCCGATGCGCAGCCGGTTGGTGAAGACGGCGGCAATCTCCGCACGGTCGTTGGCCTTGCCTGTCTCCTTTTCGACAATGCTGGCCAGAATAAGCGCCTCATCGGCCGATTTGAGCGGCAAATCGGCCGCGCGCGCTGCCCAGGCAGCCTCGAGCTTCTTGTCCATGGCCCGCATGGCGCGCTGCAGCAGCGCGATGTCGGTCGAGCCCTTCGAATAGGTGTAGGTGTCCGGGAAGAAGCGGCCTTCGGGGTGCAGGCCCGGCTTGCCCAGCGCAGCCATCAGCGCGTCTTCGCTCATGCCCACGCTGTCGGGCTTGAGCTGCTCGGCCTTGGCGAGCGCGGCGCGCACCTGGCGGATGTTCCAGCCTTCGACCAGCACCACGCTGCGCGTGGCTTCCTCGCCGCGCACCAGGATGTTGAGCAGCAGCTTGGGCGTGATACCGCGTTCCAGTTCGTAACTGCCGGCGCGCATCTGGCGGTCTTGCCCCGAGACGCGGAACCACAGGTACAACAGCTGCGGCTGCACGTCGACGCCGGTGTCGGCCACGGCCTGCGCAATGCCGCGCGGCGTGGTGCCGGGCTCCACGGACAGGTCGACGCTGGGCGTCGGCAACTTGAGCGGCTGGTGCACCCACCAGAGACCGGCGCCGCCGAGCGCCAGGACGGCCAGGGCCACGAGCAGGAAGAGCGTGAGGAAGAAGCTGCGCACGAATCCGAGGAAAAGACGGAGGAAGAAAAAGGGCTGGCAAGCAGATGGACACCGACCCGCGGGAACGGCCGGCCCCGTCGCTGCGACGGGGAATCCCTGCCGCCCCGAAGGAACAGGCACGGCCATGATAATTCAGCGATGACCACAGTCGTTCTCAACGGGGTGAGCACCCTGCCCCACCTCGGCGTGATCCGCGCCGAAGGCCCCGATGCCGCCAGCTTTCTGCACGGCCAGCTCACGCAGGATTTTTCTCTGCTCGGCGCCACCGAAGCCCGCCTGGCGGCGCTCTGCACGGCCAAGGGCCGCGTGATCGCCAGCTTCATCGGCATCCGTCCGCAACCCGAACTCATCCTGCTGGTGTGCAGCCGCGACATCCTGGCGGCCACGCTCAAGCGCCTGTCGATGTACGTGCTGCGCGCCAAGGTCAAGCTGACCGACGCCACCGAGCAGTTCGCGCTGCACGGCGTGGCCGGCACGGCCCTGACCGCCAACGGCCTCGACGCGGCCCTGCCGCCCGGTCGCCGCACGGCCATCGGCGAAGACATCAGCGTGGTGTCGCTGTACCCGGCCGACGGCGTGCCGCGCGCGCTGTGGATCGCGCCGGCCGACCAGAAGGCGCCCGTGGGCCCGACGCTCGACGCCGCGCTGTGGCCCTGGAGCGAGGTGCGCAGCGGCATCGTCACGCTGACCACGCCGGTGATCGAGGCCTTCGTGCCGCAGATGATCAACTACGAGTCGGTGGGCGGCGTGAACTTCAAGAAGGGCTGCTACCCCGGCCAGGAAATCGTGGCGCGCAGCCAGTTCCGCGGCACGCTCAAGCGCCGCACCTACCTCGCGCAGACCGACGCCCCGCTGGCCGCGGGCCAGGAGGTGTTCGCCGCCAACGACGCCGAACAGCCCGTGGGCACCGTGGCGCAGGCCGCGCCCGCGCCCGATGGCGGCTGGTCGGCGCTCATCTCGATCCAGATCGCCGCGCTCGAGGCCGGCGGCCTGCACGCGGGGGCGCCCGGTGGACCGGCGCTGTCGGTCGAGCCGCTGCCCTATCCGCTGCTCGAAGACATCTGATTTCCCCTGCGTCCCTGCCTTCTTTCCGGGGGCGCTTGGCGCTGTCTCACCGACAGCGCCATTTTTTTGCGCGACGCTTAACCCCGTTCGCGAGGCCTCGCCGTAGAAGCCTGCATCGATCCACTCCTGGCAAGGAAGCCACCATGATGCAGCGCAGACTTCTCCTCACCACCGTCCTGGCCCTGACCGCGCTGTCGGCGGGGGCGGAAAGCCCGATGCGGCCGTACCCCTCCGGTGCCAGCCGCATCGGCGGCCTGATGAACATCAGCATCGTCGACCGCACGAGCGGCGCCGAGCTGCCGATCTACCGCCACCGCGGCGAGTACTGGGTGGCTGGCCGTCCCGGCGCGCGCTATGCGATCCGCGCACGCAACGCGATGGGCGAACGCATCATGGCCGTGATGTCGGTGGACGGCGTCAACGTCGTCACCGGCGAAACCGCCGGCGTCGGCCAGAACGGCTATGTGTTCGGCCCGCGCGAGCGCAGCGACATCGCGGGCTGGCGCAAGAGCGATTCGCAGATCGCAGCCTTCGAATTCGCCGCCGCAGGCAATTCCTACGCGAGCCGCACGGGCCGCCCCGACGACGTGGGCGTGATCGGCGTCGCGATGTTCCGCGAACGCCGGCCGGAACCGCCGCCGCCGGTCGTGACGCCCTATCCGTCGCGCGACGAGTACAGCGGCGGCAACAGCAGCCGCGAACGGCGCAGCGAGGCACCGCCGGCACCGTCGTCGATGGGCGATGCGCGCGCCAAGGCGGCCCCACCCGCAGGCAGCGCCGGCAACGCCGACATGGCCGCCGAGTCGTCCGCCAGCGCCATGGCCCGCCAGTCGGCGCCCAGCCCGAGCCTGGGCACGGCCCACGGACGGCGCGAGACCTCGTACGTCGGCAAGACGACCTTCGAGCGCGCCAGTTCGCAGCCCGACGAGGTGATCCGCATCCGCTACGACAGCCGCGAGAACCTGGTCGCCGCGGGCGTCATTCCGGTGCCGCAGCGCTGGCCGCGCCCGTCGGGCCCGTCGCCTTTCCCGGGCTCGGACCCCGGCTACGTGCCGGACCCGCCGGCCCGCTATTGATTGAAGGCGCTGCGCTCAGCGCAGCGCGCGCCGCATCTCGATGTGCGCAATGCCGGCTTCCTCGAAAGGCTGGCCGTGCACTGCGTAGCCCAGCCGCGCATAGAAGCGCTCGGCGCTGCGCTGCGCGTTGAGTGCCACCTCGCGGTCGCCGCGCGCGCGGGCCGCCTCTTCGAGCGCCTGCACCACGGCCGCGCCGTGGCCGCCGCTGCGCAAGGTGCGATGCACCGCCATGCGGCCGATGTGCGAGATGCCGTCCTCGGCGGGCAGCAACCGGCCGGTGCCGATGACCTGGCCGAGCCGGTTGCGCGCCACCGCATGCAGCACGACGGCGTCGTGCGCGTCCCACTCCAGCTCCTTGGGAATGTTCTGTTCCTCGATGAACACGGCGCGGCGCAGCGCGCTCGCGCCTTCGCCGAGCGTGGCCCAGTCGCCGGTCTCGACGGTGCGCATCGGCTCGCCGGCCTCGAAGGCCGTCAGCGTCTCGCGCAGGGCCGCGGGCACCGGCTTCGAGGTCTGCGTGGCCGGGTCGGCGAACACGTAGACGAGCTCGCAGCCCACCAGGAACTCGTCCTGGCGGAACAGGCCGCCCTGGAAAATGATCGACGAGTTGCCGATGCGCGCGCACTTCATGCCCACGTCGATCACGTCGTCCATGCGGGCCGAGGCGCGGAAGTCGATGGTCGCCTTGCGCACATACAGGTCGCCGCCCAGCGAATGCATCGCCTCTTCGTAGGGCAGCGCCATCGCGCGCCAGTAGTCGGCGATGGCGGTGTCGAAGTACATCAGGTAGTGGGCGTTGAAGACGATCTTCTGCATGTCCACCTCGGCCCAGCGCACGCGCAGGCGGTGGAAGTAGTGGAAGTCCTCGCGGCGGACCGGGGTGTTGTTGTTCTCGCTCATGGGTTCAATGCCTCTTTCAGTGCGCGGGCCGCGTCGTTCTGCGCCTGCAGCGCTTCGGGAATCGCGCGGCCCATCTTGATGAATTCGTGGATCACGCCACGGTAGATTTCCAGGTCGACCGCCACGCCCGCGGCGCGCAGCTTGTCGGCGTAGGCGATGCCTTCGTCCACCACGGGGTCGGCCTCGGCCAGCCCGATCCAGGCCGGCGCCACGTCGTCGACGTCGTCGGCCAGCAGGGGCGCAAAACGCCAGTCGTCGCGGTCGGCGGGCGTGTTCACGTACTGGCCGAAGAAGAAGTCGATCATGGCCTTGGTCAGCAGCGGGCCATCGACATGGCGTCGGTGCGACTCGGTGTCCTGGTGCGCGGCCATGCCGGGATAGATGAGCAGCTGCAGCGCCACCGGCAGGCCGGCATCCCGCGCCAGGATGGCGCACACGGCCGCCAGCGTGCCGCCCGCGCTGTCGCCGCCCACCGCCAGGCGCGTGCCGTCCAGGCCCAGGCTCGCGCCCTGCGTGGCGATGAACTGGAAGGCGTCCCAGGCGTCGTTCGACGCGGTCGGAAACTTGTGCGCGGGCGCGAGCCGGTAGTCGACCGACACCACCGCGCAACCGCTTTTCTGGCTCAGCACGCGGCACAGCGTGTCGTGCGTGCGGATGTTGCCGACCGTGAAGCCGCCGCCGTGAAAGTACACGAGCACCGGCAGCACCTCGGCCGACGGCGCATACAGCCGCGCGGGAATTGCGTGGCCGTCGCGCGCGGCGATGTGGAAGTCTTCGATGCGCGCCAGTTCGGGCTTGGGCACTTCGAGCACGCCCGCGCCCTTTTCGTACGAGGCCTTGGCTTCGTCGGGCGTGAGCTGGTCGAGCGGCGGATGGCCCGCGCGCGCCATGCGTTCGACCACGCCGGCCATCTTCGGGGTGAGTGCGGGTTGCGCGAGGCGGTTCGCTGTCGTGGTCGTGCTCACTTGAAAGACACCACCACCGGTTGCATGCGCGACAGCCCTTCGTAGCTCACCACCACCGTCTGCCCGGCCTTGGGCGGCAGCAGCGGCGAGAACGAGCCCAGGCTGATCAGGTCGCCCGGCTTCAGCGCGATGCCTTCCTTGGCCAGCGCGCCGGCCAGCCACACCACGGCATTGAGCGGGTGTTCGAGGATGTCCGATCCCTTGCCGGTCGCCAGCTCCTTGCCCTGCCCGTCCTTCATGACCACGCGCATGTCGCGCAGGCTTTCGAGCATCCAGGACTGGCCGTCGGCCGTGGTTGGCACATCGACCGGCAGCCCGCGCACGCCGAGTCGCGCGCCGACGTTGATGGCCGCCACACCCGGGCCGTTGAGCTTCGAGGGGGTCTGCACCGCGAGGTCGGGCAGCTCGATGAAGGGAATGAGCTGGTCGATGTTGGCCAGCACCTCGGCCGGCGTCTTCGCCTTGTGGATGTCGGCGCTCTTCACGCGCACCAGCATGTCGGCTTCGAACAGCGGCCGCGCGCCGAAGGCCGCATCGACCACCGCGCCGCTGTCCAGCAGCATGCGCTGGTAGAGCATGCCCCACACCGGCTGGTCGTAGTTGAAGCGCTTCTGCACCGCGGGGTTGGTCAGGCCCGCCTTGTAGCCGACCACGTCACCGAGGTTGCGCGCATGCAGCACGTTGAGCTTGGCGCGCGTGCAGGCGGCGTCGGCCTCGCTGAGGTTCTCGATGTCGGCGGCGGGCGTGCGTGCCGCCTGCGCGGCGGCGAAGTCGGCCACCTGGGTGTCGCTGAGGCAGGCGGCGTGGACCGAGGCGGCCAGCAGCGCTGAGCCCAGTGCGACAGACGCAAGGGTTTTGTTGGTGGGCAAGAATGTCCCCTCTTGTTAGATTCGAACGGTCAGCAATCGTACTGCCCTCGGGCGTTCCCCCTCATGGCCCTCATCCAATACCTCACCCAGATCCAGTTCGAATTCGGCGCCATCCAGCTCCTGTCGAGCGAGTGCGCGCGCATCGGCATCAACCGCCCCCTGATCGTCACCGACGCCGGCGTGCGCGCGGCCGGCGTGCTGCAGAAGGCGCTCGACGCCATCGCCGATCTCGAGGTCTCGGTGTTCGACCAGACGCCCTCCAACCCGACCGAGGCCGCGGTGCGTGCCGCCGTCGAGCTGTACCGCAGCGGCCGCTGCGACGGCCTCATCGCCGTGGGCGGCGGCTCGGCCATCGACTGCGCCAAGGGCGTGGCCATCGCCGCCACGCACGAGGGCCCGCTCAAGACCTACGCCACCATCGAAGGCGGCTCGCCCAAGATCACCGAGCGCGCGGTGCCGCTCATTGCCGTGCCCACCACCAGCGGCACCGGCAGCGAGGTGGCGCGCGGCGCCATCGTCATCGTCGACGACCACCGCAAGCTGGGCTTCCACAGCTGGTTCCTGATGCCCAAGGCCGCCATCTGCGACCCCGAGCTCACGCGCGGCCTGCCGCCCCGGCTCACGGCCGCCACCGGCATGGACGCCATCGCGCACTGCATGGAAACCTTCATGTCGGCCGCCTTCAACCCGCCGGCCGACGGCATCGGCCTCGACGGCCTGGAGCGCGCCTGGGGCCACATCGAACGCGCCACCAAAGACGGCAGCGACCGCGAGGCGCGCCTGAACCTCATGAGCGCGTCGATGCAGGGCGCCATGGCCTTCCAGAAGGGCCTGGGCTGCGTGCACTCGCTGAGCCACAGCCTGGGCGGCGTCGATCCGCGCCTGCACCACGGCACGCTCAACGCCCTCTTCCTGCCGGCGGTGATCCACTTCAATTCGGGCGCCGAATCGGTGCAGAAGGAACAGCGCCTGCAGCGCATGGCGCAGGCCATGCACCTGGACTCGGCCGGCGACCTCGGCCACGCGATCCGCGACATGAACGCGCGCCTGGGCCTGCCCGCTGGCTTGGCCGAAGTGGGCGTGACGCCCGCGATGTTCGAACAGATCATCGACGGCGCCATGGCCGACCATTGCCACAAGACCAACCCGCGGCTGGCCACGCGCGACGACTACAAGGCGATGCTCGAAGCGTCGATGTAAAACCTTTGCGTCACTCCTGCTGCGCAGGCGTGCATTCGCTTTCACAAAAGGCCGTTTCGACGGCCTTTTGCATGGGACGCGTCATGGATGTGACACGCGGCGTTTTCATACTGGCTTGGCCCCATCTGCAGAGGCTTCGCATCCGTGAAAGCCCGAGGGGTCAGGGAAGTGTCGAATGCCGCGTACCGTCCAAGTCCATACCGTCCTGAGCGCCGAGCAGCTCAAGTTCCGCGCGATGCGGGGGCACGAAGGACTCTCGCAACTCTTCGAGTTCGAGGTCGACATGGTCAGCACCAGCTTCAACCTCGACCTGAAGCGCCTGCTCGGCACCTCGCTCACGCTGGCCATTGCCGACGACGGCACAACGCGCTACCTCAACGGCACCGTCGTGCGCTTCGAGCTGGTTGGCCGCGCCAACGAGACCGGCCGCCACTACATCTACCGCGCGCTCGTGCAGCCCTGGCTGTGGTACCTCACGCGCACCACCGACTGCCGCATCTTCCAGAACCAGAGCGTGCCCGAGGTGCTCGACGCGGTGCTGGGCAAGTACGGTTTCCAGTTCGAGAAGCGCCTCACGGGCAGCTACCGCCCCTGGGAATACTGCGTGCAGTACCAGGAGAGCGACTTCGCCTTCGTGAGCCGCCTCATGGAGCACGAAGGCATCGCCTACCACTTCGAGCACAGCAACGGCTCGCACCTGCTGGTGCTGGCCGATGACGCAGGCGGCTACCGCAAGCTGCCGGGCCATGCCCGCATTCCGTACCGCCCGCGCGACCGCGTGGTGAATGCGCTGGAGCCCTGCATCGACCGCTGGCGCGTGGCCGAGCAGATCACCTCGGGCCGCGTGATGCTCGACGACTTCGACTTCAAGAAGTCGCGCGCCTCGCTGCAGAGCGTGCAGCAGGACCCCAAGGGCCACGACCACGCGACCTACGAAGTCTATGAATGGCTCGGCGGCTACAGCGAGCACCAGCAAGGCGACGCCTACGCGAAGATCCGCCTGCAGGAGTTGCAATGCGCGCACGAGCTGGCCTCGGGCCACACCAACGTGGTGGGCATGGCGCCAGGCCATCTGTTCGAGATGACGCATTGCCCGCGCGAGGCCGACAACCGCGAGTACCTCGTCACCGGAACGCGCTACGACCTGCGCGAGCCCGAATACTCGACCGGCGGCAGCAGCGAATCGGTGTGCGAGTTCGACTTCACCGTGCTGCCCTCGGCCGTGCCTTACCGCCCCGCGCGCACCACGCCGCGCCCGCGCACCAACGGCCCGCAGACCGCCACCGTGGTCGGCCCCGAAGAGATCTGGACCGACCGCTTCGGCCGCGTGAAGCTGCAGTTCCGCTGGGACCGCTACGGCCAGTCGGACGAGAACAGCTCGTGCTGGGTGCGCGTATCGAGCAACTGGGCCGGCGCCAACTACGGCACCATGCACATGCCGCGCGTGGGCCAGGAAGTGATCGTCGATTTCATCGGCGGCCAGCCCGACCGCCCCATCATCACCGGCCGCGTCTACAACAGCGACCAGATGCCGCCGTGGGAACTGCCCGCCAACGCCACGGCCAGCGGCATCCTCACGCGCTCCAGCACCGGCGGCGCAGCCAACCAGGCCAACATGCTGCGCTTCGAGGACCGCACGGGCGCCGAGCAGATCCTGCTGCACGCCGAGCGCAACCTCGACGTGGAAGTGGAAGCCGACGAGACCCACACCACCGACGGCACCCGCACCACCCTCATCAAGGGCCACGAGTCGGCCACCTACCAGGACGGCGAGACGCGCGACATCACCGCGGGCGCGACGGAAACCATCACCGGCGGCGACACGCGCGACGTGACGGGCGGCTTCAGCGAAACCGTGAGCGGCGGCGTGACGCAGCGCATCACGGGCGGCAAGACGCGCACGCTCAGCGGCGGGCTCAACGACACCATCTCCGGCGGCGTGACCCTCGCCATCAGCGGCGGCTTCAACGGCACCATCGACGGCCAGGAAATCCGCTTCGTGAGCGCGGGCCGCAACGACACCATCAACACGTCGAACACCGTGCATGTGAACGGTCCGTCCAACACCACGGTGACCGGCCCCACGGTCCACACCTCGCCGGACGTGACCTTCAACACCACGAACCACATCCACAACACGACGCAGCACGTGATCAACACCAACGTCTACAACACGACGTCCAAGGTCTACAAGAACATCACGAACGACTACACGAACAACTCGAAGACCTACATCAACAACTACGCCAAGAGCAACGACTGGCGCTGGTACCGCGCGGGCGGCGTGGGGGCGCGTTTCTCGGCGGTCGGGCTGGCGCTCGACCTGTGGGGGCTGCGCCAGCAGAACTACATCCTCAACTCGCAGTTCTCGGGCATCCGGCTCGACGTGGCGGTGTTCCGCTCGCAGAACTCGGCCACCGAGATCGAGGGAAAGATGCTCAAGGTCGCGAACATCGGCATGAAGATCGCCAGTGGCGGCCTGGCCTTTGCCGCCAAGGCGATGACCGTCAAGGTCTGAGCCGATCGCCCCATCGATGGCCATCTGGGAACAGGTCCTCTGGAGCGTCTTCGCCGTGATGATGGGCGGGGCGCTGTTGGCCGGCGTCGCGGTGGTCGTCACGGCCACGCGCGAGCAGCGCAAGTACACACAGGAGCGGCGCATCGCCGAACGCCTGGGCGGGGCCGGCGTGGCCACGCATGGCGTGGTGGCGCAGGTGCGGCGCTCTGAACATCAGCTCACCAGCCCGGGCAGCCACGGCCAGTGCATGGTGGCGCTCGAATTCACGCTGCAGATGCCGCCGTCGTCCCCGGTGCCGAGCGTGGTGCTGCGCACGCTGGTCGACGAACTGCTGCTACCCCGCCTCGCGGTGCCGGGCGCGACCCTGCACCTGGTCCAGGACCCGGCGCACCCCGACGTGGTGGCGGTCGACCGGCAGCGCACGCCGCTCGAAGTGGCGCCCGCACGGAGCTGACCCCCTTGAAAACCGTCAAGCCGCTGCGGCTGAGTGTCATCACGCGCCCCTTCCTGCGAGGCCGCCAGCAACGCCTGGGCGTCACGCTGATGGGCATGGTGTCGATGGACGCTGCGCCCGTGCTGCTGCCCGAGCCGGAGTTCTGGAAGATCGCCGCCGAAGAGCTCGGCCCCACGGGCGCCATCGACCTGGGCATTCCCAAACCCCACGCCGAGTTCCTGGCCACCGGCCACGCTTACACGCACCATCAGGCCGACAAGACCGCCTGCGCCGTCGCGATGCGCGTGGGTGAGCTTTCGCGCCAGCTGCTGGTGTTCGGCGATCGCTTCTGGCTCGACGGCCGCGCCACCGCGCCGCAGCCCTTCGAATCGATGCGGCTCGATGCCACGCGCGCCTACGGTGGCCCCGGCTTTGCCGAGAACCCGCAGGGCATCGGCCACGCGCACGAGACGGTCAACGGCCTGCAGGTGCAGCGCCTGCCGAACATTGAAGACCCGCAGCAGCGCATCGACCGCCCCGAGCGCGAGACCGAGCCGGCCGGCTTCGGCCCGATCGACCTGACCCGACCCAGCCGCATGCGCCTGATCGGCCGTCAGTACGACGGCCACTGGCGCGAGCACCTGTTTCCCGGTTTTTCGGAGGACATGGACTGGCGCTTCTTCAACGCCGCACCGCCGCAGCAGCGCTGGCCCGCGCGCAACCACATCCCCGGCGGCACGCCCTACGAGATCTGGCACATGCACCCCACGCAGTCGGTGCAGCGCGGGTGCCTGCCCGACTGGCGTGCGCGCGCCTTCATCGCGCGGCGCAACGGCCCCGGCCGCGAACCCGAGCAGTTCGACGAGGTGCCCATGCGCCTCACCACGGCGTGGTTCTTTCCGCACCGCGGGCAGGTCGCGCTGATCCACCATGGCGAGATCGACATCGTGGAAGACGACGCCGACGACGTGACCCATGTGATGCCGGCCATCGAAGCCGCGGGCGATGCACCGCGCCCGCTGGCGCACTACTTCGCCCTCCTCCAGCGCCGCTGCGATCCCGAGACGGGCGCGCTGCATGCCGCCCGCGACGACGAGCTGCTGCCCGCGCAGGCCATCGGCCCGTGGCTCGACACGCTGGACGACGGCGAGGAGTCCGCGTTGGTCCGCAACATGCGCGAGCGCGGCGACCGGCTGCGCGCGGACCTGATGCAGCAGGCGCGCGAGGCCGGCCACGATCCGCGTCTGCTGCGCGAACGGCCGCTGCCCGAGCCTTTTCGTAAGGCACCGACGCTCGCCGAGCTGCCCGAGTTCGTCGAGCGCACGCGGCGCTTCACGCAGGACCAGCGCAAGGCGCTCGACGACGGGCGGCGCGAGCTGGAACGCGCGGGGCAACTCAATGCGGCCGAGTCACGCCAGGTCGGCTTCGACTCCGCAGAGTTGGTCTCGGGCATCGACCGCACCACGACCAAGGGCCCGCCCGCCTTCGACGCGCAGACCGTGCTGCAGGGCATGTTCGGCATCGCCGCCGCAACGGGCGCGTCCGCACTGCCGCCCGCGCAGCAGCAGGCCTTCGCGGAGGTGGTCGAGAAAGGCCAGCGCGGGCTGATCGACATGTACCGAATGGGCGCGCAGCACCAGTCGCCGGCCGACGTGCTCGAAGGCGAACGCGCCACCGAGGCGCGCCAGCGCGTGCAGGACGCGATGACCACCACGCGCGACCTCTCGGAGATGGACCTCACCGGCGCCGACCTGTCGGGCATGGACCTGCGCGGCGCGCGCCTGCACCGCACGCTGCTCGAACACGCGAACCTCGAAGGCGCCCGGCTCGACGGCGCGGATGCCACCGAAGCCGTGCTCGTGCGTGCGCGCCTTTCGCGGGCCTCGCTCGCGGGCTGCGTGCTGCACCGCGCGAACCTCAGCCTGGCCCGATGTGTCCACACCGTGTTCACCGGCGCGCAGCTGCACCACACCACGCTCGAGCAGACGCACTTCGATCACTGCGACTTCTCGCAAGCCTCGCTGGAGCACCTGACCGTGCTCGGCCTGCAGGTCGACCACTGCCGCTTCGATGCAGCGCATCTTTCCTACGTGACCTTCCTCGAACAGACCCGCCTGCAGGACTGCAGCTTTCGCAGCGCCGTGCTCCACAAGGTCGGGCTGATCTCGTGCATCGCCGAGCGGCTCGACTTCAGCGGCGCCCGGCTCGAAGCTTGCGCCTGGGCCCACACGCCGGGCGACACCGGCATCGTCTTTCGCGGCGCCACCCTGCACACCACCTGCTTCGTTGGCACCAGCAGCCTGCGCACCATGGACTTCGAAGACGCGACATTGGTGCAATGCGGCCTGCGCGAGATGCCGCTGGACGGCGCGCGCTTCGTGCGCGCCGCGCTCGACACCTGCGACCTGTCGGCCTGCAGCCTCACGGGCGCGGACCTCAGCGGCTGCGATGCGCCCGAAAGCCTCTTCATCCGCGCCGACTTCACGCAGGCCTCGCTGCGCGGCGCCAACCTCATGCATGCCAGCCTGCAGAAAGCCCGCTTGGTCCGCACCGACCTGCGCGAGGCCAACCTGTTCCGCGCCGACGTCTCGCAGACGCTGATCGACAGCGTGACCGACACGCACGGCGCGCACCTCGAACAGGCCAAGACCCTCCCGCGCCGCGCCGCGGACCCGGCCCGATGACGCCGGCCGAGCTGGCAGCGAAGATCCGCGGCGGCGACCACCTCCAGGACCAGGACTTCCAGGGCATGAACTTCGACGGCATGGACCTGCGCGGCGGCAGCTTCGGCGCCTGCGATTTCCGCCGCGCGAACCTGCACGGCGCGCAGCTGGGCGAGTCGGTGTTCGACAGCTGCCGCTTCGACGACGCGCTGCTCGACACCGCCGACCTGCAGCACGCCGCCTTCCACCGCTGCGCCCTGCCCCGTGCGCAGTTGCGGTCTGCGGCGATGGCCCACGCCGTCTTCTCCGAGGCCGACCTGAGCGGCGTCGACATGAGCGCGGCGCAGGCGGGCCAGGCCACCTTTCACCAGAGCACGCTCGACGGCGCGGGCTTCGAGCGCGCGGACCTCACGAAGGCGGTGTTCGGCGAATGCCGCCTCGACGGCACGCGCTTCGACGACACGGCGCTGAACACCACCGTCTTCTACCGCGCGGCGTTGCGCGGCACGCACTTCAAGGGCGCAAGCTTCCACAACGTGATCTTCGGCGAGGCCGACCTCGCGGGGCAGGACTTCTCGGCGCAGTCGTTTCATCTGTGCCAGTTCATCGATGCCGATCTCACGGGTTGCAACTTTGCCGGCGCGCGCCTGAGCCAATGCAATTTCAAGGGCGCGAAGCTCGAAGGCGCGGTGCTGTCGGGCGCGCAGGCGGCGCAGTGCCTGTTTCCCGAAGCCGATCTGCGCCGGGTGGATGCGCGCGGCGGGCACTTCGACCAGAGCCTGTGGGTCGGCGCACGGCTCGACGACGCCGACCTCTCGGACGCGCGGCTCGAACAGTGCGTGTTCCACCGCGCGAGCTGCCGCCGCACCACGTTCGCCCGCAGCCACCTCGTGTACGCGGATTTCTCCTACGCCGACCTCGCCGATGCCGACCTGCGCGGCGCCAACTTCCACCGCACCCAGATGCACCGGGCAATCGAGACCGGCGTGCGCTGGAGCGACCGCCTCGGCGTGCTCGACAGCGACCCGGCGCTGTTCGAGGCCGAGCGCTTTTCCGCCGCCCGTGCGAGCCGCCCGCAACGCGCCGGCCGCGACACCTTCGGCCGGCCACTGCCGCCCGATCCACAGGACACCCTGCCATGAACCACCGAGCCCTTCGCGAAGCTGCTTCGCCGCCGTCAGAGACGCCCGAGACCGAGATGCACGCGCTGCTGCGCAAGCCGCTGCCTGCGGTCGCCGCGCCGGCCTGGACCGGCAGTGCGCTCGGCACCGTCGTGCAATCGCTGCCCGACGGCCGCTTCGTCGTCGAACCACAGCCGGGCGGTGCGCCCTGGCACTGCCCGCGCGCCGCGAGCTGCCTGCTGCAGCCCGCCGTGGGCGACGTCGTGCTCGTGGCCGGGCCGCAGCGCGACCAGCTGTTCCTGATCGCCGTCGTCACGCAGGCCGACCCCAGCCAGTCGCAACTCGTGGCCGAGGGCGACCTCACGATCCGCTCGCGGCGCGGCGGCATCGCGCTGCAGGCCTCCGCATTCGCACTTCAGGCCGACAAGGCGACCGTCGACATCACCGACATGGCCTACCGCGGCGCCGAAGTGCGCGTGACCACACTGGTCGCCCGCTTCGTGGGCCGCACGCTCGAGACCGTGCTCGACCGCCTGAGCCTGCTCACGCGCTCGAGCTTTCGCCTCACCGAAGAGGTCGAGCAGGTGCGCGCGGGCCAGATCGACATGCAGGCGGCGCAAAGCCTGCGCCTGCACGCCAGGAACACTTTCGTCACCAGCCAGGCGCTGGTGAAGGTCGACGCCGAACAGATCCACATGGGTTGATACCGACAAGGAGCCAGAACCATGTTCGCCAACGCACAGATGATGGGAATGGACCTCGCGTTTCCCGATGTCTGCAAGACACCGCCCGCGCTGCCCGTGCCCTACCCCAACATCGCGCTCGGGCCCACGGCCCTGCCCAACGCCTGGAACATCCTGTACGGCGGCACGCCCGTGCACAACATGGCGACCACCACGCCGATCACCAACGGCGACAACGCCGGCGTGCTGATGGGCGTGGTGTCGCAGACGGTGATGGGGCCGTCGCGCCACATCACCGGCGCCTTCACGGTGCTGCTCAAAGGAACGCCCTGCACGCGCATGACCAGCCTGGCGGTGCAGAACCGCTGCAACATCGTGGGCATGCGCATCGTGCCCAGCCAGTTCAAGGTGCTGGTGCTGGCGCCCTGAACTTCGGCGCTGCGGCTCAGTTGCCGACGTCGAACCTCGCGATCGACGCCGTGGTGCCGGTCGCGGTTCGCACGCCATCCACCGTGTAGGTCTGCTCGCGGTCGTATTCACCGGGTTTGCGCACCCAGAACGCTGCGCTCAGCCCGCCCTTGGACGAATAGGCACCGAACCAGTCGACCACCCGCCCGATGCGGCACTCCTGCCCGACCCACACCGGAACGTCACCCACGATCTCGAAGGTGTAGTGGCCGGGACCGTAGCTGGTGTAGTTGCCGCGCTCGTCGTCGCTGGTGCCCGCGGGGACCGGGCACAGCGGCGTGTCCACGGGACCGATGTCGCGGGCCTGCCGGGTGTCGATCTTGCGCAGCGCCTGGCTCAGCGCTCGATGCAGGGCGCTGTCCAGCGTAGTCTTGGTTCCCTTCTCGTCGCTCTGCACCTTGGGGACCGAGAGTCGGTAGCGGTAGCGCACGCTGAGCTTGGGCGCCTCGCCGACGATCGTCAGCGGGCGCAGCAGGTAGACGTCGTCCACGCCGTAGAGGCTGTTCTGGTAGGCCGTATAGACGCGCCCGCGCAGGCGAATCCACTCGCCCGACTGGTTCGCGCCGCGCCCGCCGGTCGTGTAGAGGCTCGACGCGCCGCTGTCGTCGTCCGGCGTGGCCTGGCCGGGTGTAGTGAGGCCTTCGAACCGGCCGCCCTTTCGGCGAAGGACGTTGGTTTCGCCGAACAGGCCGGTGCCGCCGACATAGGTGTCGATCACGAGGTCGCGCTGGCCGTCGCCATCGACGTCCAGCAAGGTGTAGGCCCCGGCGCCGTTTTCGCCGCCGCCTTCGATGTCCGATGCCCGAAGGGCGCGCCACTCGTCGGCGGTCACGCCCTTGGGGCGGGTGGTGGGGAACTGCACAACCGAGCCGGCCGAGTGGTCGTCGTTCCTGTTGGCGAACGCAGTGATTCCGGTCTTGATGCGCAACGCGTCGATGACCTTCTCGAGCGGAAACTCCGCATCGGTCTTGCGCATCGTCTCGACGGCTTGGCGCAGTTCCTCGAGGGCCTGCCGGTCCACGTCGTCGGGCCGGTAGGCATGGACGTCGCGCAGCTGAAGCCGGAGTGCCGCCAGCCGTTCTTCATACCGCCCGGCGATGCAGCCCGTGTCGGCAGCACACCGGTCGCGAACCTTCAGCCAGTCGAGTTGCGCGCGCCGCAGCGTGGCGCGCTGCGGTCCTTGGGCGGCGGCCAGCTTGCCGTAGACCGAGGACAGCTGGAAGTCCAGCTTGCGCAGGTTCTCGCTGGCGCAGATGGCTCTCTCGACATCGGCGGCGGCGCGGCTGCAATCGAGCCCCGCCGCAAAAGCTGGCGTGGCGACAGCGCCGAGGACCAAGAGGGTTGCGAGGGACAGGCGGTACGTCATGCTGCGGTGGAGTTTGCCACCGCTGCCCGGTCTCAATTCGCCGCCAGGCACCTCCACGCACCCAGTGTCGAGGCTGCAGGAATTTCACCGGAGGAGTTCCTCACAAGCGATGGCGTGCTGGCGACGGCGTTATCGTCGTGCACCCATTGGTCGAGGTCCGACACGGCATTCCAATTCAATTGCATGGTGCTCAAGCCGATTCTCTTGAGCAGTGAGTTGGTGTTGTAGAAACCGTGGCTGTAATCTTCGACGAAATAGGTGCGCACCGAATTCCTGATATCGCTCGCCGTTTGCCTGCGGGCCAACTCCTTGACGAATTCACCGGCCTGGCTGCAGGGCACGAGGAAGTCCGAAGTCCCCTGGTAGATGATGATTTTTTTGCCCTTCTTGCCGGCCCTCTTCTGACTCGCCGCAGCGTCGAAGAAATTCGAGAGATCGCGCGGCGTGACATTCCAGACCGGCGCCAGCGCATCCAGCAGCCGGTGGTAACCGTCGTAATGGGCGCCCGACTGGATAGCGACATCCGCCAGGCGCCGGGACGTCGCGCCCAGCGCATCGCTCAATGTTTGATCGGACACATCCCGGCCGAACAGGCTGGTCAATATGGCCGCGCTGCTGTTCCAGTTGACCACCCAGTCATTGACCACCGACGGGACTTCCAGCGTCTTCAGTAAATTGGTTTCATCGACCGGAGGCGCACCCGCGACGATGCCGTCATACGCATCGGGCCAATTCGCCACGGCTTTCAATGCCTGCCGGCCACCGGTGGAAATGCCGACGAAATAGGTGTCGGTGGGCGCCGCGCCCGTGAGCTTTCGTGAGAGGTACAGCCCGACGTCGAGCGTCTTCTTGATGGCGTCCTGTCCGAAATTCCTGACCGCCTCCTGCCTGGGCACGTCGCCGAGTTGCCTGCCTGGCTGCACGAACGCCGGATCGAATGCCTTCGACGATTCACCTGCGCCCGCGTCGCCGAGAACGACAGCGTAATTCGACAGCGCCGGTCCTTGCCACGACGGCGAGAACTGCTGGTTGCTTTGCTGGCCTGCTGCAACGACGTCGGTATCCCAGGCAAATCCACCGCCGCCGAGCTGGACGAATTTTCCATTCCATTGCGCCGGGATATAGACCTGGTAATTGATGTCGGGCACCCGGTAATCGGGCGCCTTGACAGCAGGGTCGATGCCACCGGGAGACGTGGGCTGGATGGTCCCTTTGATCAGACAGTAGGCGGGAAATGCAAGCCAGACCTGCTCGACCGACGTGATCTTGAATCCCCCGGTTCGGGGCGAAGGAAACCGGGTGCTGCGGAAATCGTTCAGCACGGCGTCGCCGTACGCCGTGCCGTTCAATTGATTGGAGCAGGTGCGCACGAGGGTGGCGGAAATATCGTTGGCTGCATGCGCCACCGAGAAAACCCCACCGAAAACCATCGCCACGAGAAACGATCGGGGCCGCCGCAAGGACGGCCCGGCTCCCAAAGACCTGCAGTTTTTTGTCTCGGTCAAGATGTGTCTCCAATGGATTGAATTGAATATTCACGAGCGCTCTCTTGCCTGAGGGCGCTGTACCTTCTGATGAGGCTGTGAAATTCTCAATCTCCTGGCGACGGGCCGCAGTATCCCTGCGGCGCCAATCGAATGACCTTCAGCGCGTGCGGACGCTCTATTCCAGCTTGACGCCCGCCGTGCGGATCACCTTGCCCCACTTGGTGGTCTCGGAGGCAATGAAGGCGTCGAACTCCTCGGGCGTGCTGCCCGCCGGGAAGGTGCCCATGGCATCGAGCTTGGCGCGCGTCTCGTCGCTCTTGATGATGCGCGCCACCTCCTCCGACATGCGCTTGACGATCTCGCGCGGCGTGCCCGCCGGCGCCAGCATGCCGGCCCAGGTGCTGCCGGTGAAGCCCGCGAAGCCCTGCTCGATGAAGGTGGGCACGTCGGGCACGGCCGGCAGGCGCTTGTCGCCGGCAACGCCGATCAGCCGCACCTTGCCGGCCTTGCCCTGGTTGATGAGGCCCGTGGGCGCATCGAAGAACAGCTGGATCTGCCCGCCCATCAGGTCGGTCAGCGCAGGCACCGCGCCGCGGTACGGGATGTGGATCATGTAGGTCTGCGTGAGCGACTTCCACAGCTCGCTCGTGAGGTGCGCAGCCGAGCCGTTGCCCGACGAGCCGAAGCTCACCTTGCCGGGATGCTTGCGTGCGTAGTCGATGAGCTCGCGCGCGGTCTTGAACGGTGCGTCGTTGTTGACCGCCGCCAGCAGCGGCGACACGCCCATCAGCGACACGCCCACGAGGTCCTTGCGCGGGTCGTAGGGCAGCTTGGGGTACAGCGTGGTGTTGGCCGTGTAGGCCGCGATGACGACGCCGAAGGTGCTGCCGTCGGGCGCGGCCTTGGCCACGGCATCGACGCCGATCAGGCTGTTGGCGCCGGGCTTGTTGTCGATCACCACCGGCTGGCCCAGGCGCATCTGCAGGCCTGCCTGCACCAGCCGCGCCATCTGGTCGGTGAAGCCGCCCGGCGTGTAGGGCACGACGATGCGGATCGGCTTGCTCGGCCAGGCGCTCTGCGCGAAAGACGGTGCGGCCAGGCTGGCTGCGGCGGCGGCCGTGGCAAGAGAAAAACGGCGGCGGGAGAGCGTGGCGTGCGGCATGGTCGGGAACCCTTCGGATGGCATGGATCGGACCATTCTCGAAGCGCGCTCCTGCGCCGGCGCTCAGGGTTTGTCCCCGACGGGACAAGGTGGGCTCAGAGCGGCAGGATGTCGCGCGAACGCCCGTCGTCGCCGAGCCAGGCCTCGAACTCGTCCGACAGCCGCGTCGCCTCGCGCGTGGCCTGGCCCCAGGCCGCGATGCGGGCCTGCGCGTCGTTCGCGAAGCGGATGAAGTCCTTGCGGTCGGGCAGCTTGCCGTGCGGCAGCGTCTTCACCCATTCGGGATTCGGCGCGAGCACCACCATGCGGTCGAGAAAGCGCGTCGACTTGTGGCGCCAGCGCAGCCCCTTGTCGAGCCAGCCCGGCACCACCGCCTGCTGGAAGTGCGGGTACAGCACGATGCCTTCGTCTGCGGGCTGGTAGTCCAGGTGCAGGTGGTAGTCGGTGATGCCACCGTCCCAGTAGGCGCCGCGCGGCGCGCCCGGAATGTCGTGCACCGCCGCCAGCAGGAACGGAATGGAGCACGAGGCCTGCAGCACGCGATTGAAGTTGGCCTCGCTCAGCGCGTGCTGGCGCGTGCGGAAGTCTTTGGTGCCGAAGGGCAAGGCCGCGCCGGGCGTGGAAAACACGCAGCGCTCCAGCCAGGCGCCCAGGCTCTTGCGGTGCAGGCTGTTGCTCGCAAAGGCGCCCAGGTAGCCGACCGGCGTGCGCGCCCTGCCCTCGCGCCCGAGGATGTGGCGCCCACGCGAGGTCACCACGTGCAGCCGGTAGCGCGCATGGCCCAGCACCTCGCCGATGCGCCCGCCATAGAAGGTGTCGAGGCTTTCCGCGAAGCGTTCGCTGAGCTGGTGCGGGCTGAGCCGCTTCTGGCCCGGCGGCACTTCGAACTGCTGGCGCACGTAGTCGTGCTCGAAGCGCCCGAAGGCCGTCTCCGGGTCCGACAGGCAGGCCGTCGCCAGCCGCCACGCACCGATCGACGCGCCCACCAGGTCCACCGGCTGGCTCGACTGCGTGAGCCAGCGCCCGAAGATGAAGCGATCGAGCGGCCCGAGGATCAGCCCCTTGGGCCCGCCCGCCGCGCCGGGGATGGTGCGCACGTCCTGCGGACGCAGGCCGTGCTGCTCGATGTGCTGGCGGGCCGCGGGGCCGGCGTAGATGCGCAGGGCTTTCATGCCGGCGGTGTTTGCAAGAAGCGTGCAGCAAGGCGTGGATGCGCTGCATCTCTCGCAGGAACGAGAGATTCGGTACGCGCATCGGCTGAGAGCAGCAGATCCTTGAGCGACGGTTTCGCCATCGCCCGCAACTGCTGCCATTCCGTCGCTTTCACCAGCACGGCGACTGCATCGCCACGCCTCGTAAGCACTTGCGGTCCGTCGGCCAAGCTGGCTTCAAGGATTCGCTCGAAGTTCGCTTTCGCGTCTTGCACAGGCCAGGATGTCATTTCGATCGCTCCCTCAGACTGTTTTCGGGCTGGTTAGCGACCGTGCGCCGGCTCGCAGCATCAACCTCCGATGCTGCGAACTGCCGGCTTACTTGCGCAACCCCTGCAACTTGGCAAACGCACTCGCCATCTGCCCCGCCGGCTGCGGCGAGTTGTCGCGCCGGCCTTGTTGCTGCTGGCCGCGTCCTGCCCCTTCGAAGCGGTTGTCGCGCGGGCCGTCGCGGCGTGCGGGCGCTGCGTCGAGCTTCATCGACAGGCCGATGCGCTTGCGGGCCACGTCGACCTCCATCACCTTGACCTTGACGATGTCGCCGGTCTTGACGACTTCGCGGGCGTCGTTGACGAACTTGTGGCTCAGCTGGCTCACGTGGACGAGGCCGTCCTGGTGCACGCCGAGGTCGACAAAGGCGCCGAACTGGGCGACGTTGCTCACGGTGCCCTCGAGGATCATGCCCTCGGTGAGGTCGGAGATGTCGTCCACGCCGTCGTTGAAGCGCGCCACCTTGAAGTCGGGACGCGGGTCGCGGCCGGGCTTCTCGAGTTCGCCCAGGATGTCCTTGACCGTGATGACGCCGAACTTCTCGTTGGCGAACAGCTCGGGCTTCAGCGTCTTGAGCATGTCGGCGCGGCCCATCAGCTCGGCGATCGGCTTGCCGGTCTTGACGATGATCTGCTCGACCAACGGGTACGTTTCGGGGTGCACGCCGGTGATGTCCAGCGGGTCGGCGCCGTCGCGGATGCGCAGGAAGCCGGCGCTCTGCTCGAAGGCCTTGGGGCCGAAGCCGGTCACGTCGAGCAACTGCTTGCGGGTGGAGAACGCACCGTTGGCCTCGCGCCAGCGCACCACGGCCTTGGCCACGCTGGCCGACAGGCCGGACACGCGGCTGAGCAGCGGCACGCTGGCGGTGTTCAGGTCGACGCCCACCGAGTTCACGCAGTCCTCGACCACGGCCTGCAGGGTGCGCGCGAGTTCGCTCTGGTTCACGTCGTGCTGGTACTGGCCCACGCCGATGCTCTTGGGGTCGATCTTCACGAGTTCGGCCAGCGGGTCCTGCAGGCGGCGCGCAATGGAGGCGGCGCCGCGCAGGCTCACGTCGACATCGGGCATTTCCTGCGAGGCGAATTCGCTGGCGGAATACACGGAGGCGCCGGCTTCGCTGACGACGACCTTGTCGACCGTCATTTCGGGCGCACCGGCTTGCGCGGCCATCTTGGCCAGCAGCTTGATGAGGTCGCCGGCCAGCTTGTCGGTTTCGCGGCTGGCGGTGCCGTTGCCGATGGCGATCAGGTTCACGCCGTGCTTGGCGCACAGCTTGCCCAGGGTGTGCAGCGAGCCTTCCCAATCCTTGCGCGGCTCGTGCGGGAACACGGTGGCGGTTTCGACCAGCTTGCCGGTCGAATCGACCACGGCCACCTTCACGCCGGTGCGGATGCCGGGGTCCAGGCCCATCACGACGCGCCGGCCGGCGGGAGCGGCCAGCAGCAGGTCGCGCAGGTTGTCGGCGAACACCTTGATGGCGACCTTTTCGGCGTCTTCGCGCAGGCGGGTGAACAGGTCGCGCTCGGTCGACAGCGCCAGCTTGACGCGCCAGGTCCAGGCCACGCACTTGCGCAGCAGGTCGTCGGCCGGGCGGGCCGCGTGGCTCCAGCCCAGGTGCAGCGCGATCTTGCCTTCGGCGATGCTGGGCTTGCCCGGCTCGGGCTCGACGGGCAGCACGAGCTTGGCGTCGAGCACCTCGAGCGCGCGGCCGCGGAACACGGCCAGGGCGCGGTGCGAAGGCACGCGGCCGATGGGTTCGTCGTAGTCGAAGTAGTCGCGAAACTTGGCGATGTCGGCGTTGTTCTCGTCCTTGCCGGCCATCAGGGTGGACTTGAGCAGGCCTTCGTTCCAGAGCCATTCGCGCAGGCGCTGCACCAGCACGGCGTCTTCGGCCCAGCGCTCGGACAGGATGTCGCGCACGCCGTCGAGCACGAGGGGCACGGTGGAGAAATCGGGGCCCGGTTTGCCGTCGTCCAGCGTGGTGGCGGGCTGCAGAAAGGCCTGGGCTTCCACGGCCGGGTCGAGCGTCGGGTCGGCCAAGAGCTTGTCGGCCAGCGGCTCGATGCCGAATTCGCGGGCGATCTGGCCCTTGGTGCGGCGCTTCTGCTTGAACGGCAGGTACAGGTCTTCGAGCTCCTGCTTGGTGGGCGCGAATTCGATCGCGGCGCGCAGCTCGGGGGTCAGCTTGCCCTGCTCGTCGATGGCCTTGAGCACCGCCACGCGGCGGTCTTCGAGTTCGCGCAGGTAAGACAGCCGGGCCTCCAGTTCGCGCAGCTGGATGTCGTCGAGGCCGCCCGTGACTTCCTTGCGATAGCGGGCAATGAACGGAACCGTGGCGCCTTCGTCGAGCAGTTCGACGGCGGCCTTCACCTGGTGCTCGCCGACCTTGATTTCAACGGCGAGTTGGCGAATGATTTTCTGCATGTCTTGAGCGCGTCCCTGGCAAAGCGCGGAAGTTTGCCATAGGCGACGAGGCCCCCCGCCGGACACCGGCGCGGGATGGTTACAACGTGCTCTCGGTCGGTGCCGCGACCGCGGACTGCGGCAGCACTTCGCCGGGCATCACGAGGCGGATGCGCAGCCCGTGCGGCGCTGCATCCATGACGGCCAGCTCGCCATGCAGCGCGTCGGCGCGCTCGCGCATGCTGCGCAGGCCCTTGCCGCCCGGTTCGCCGGCCGACGCATCCAGGCCGCGCCCGTCGTCGAGCACTTCGAGCACCAGCCCGTGCGAGCGTTCGCGCGGGCCGAAGCGCACCTCCACGCGGGTCGCCTGCGAATGGCGCAGCACGTTGGACAAGGCCTCCTGCGCGATGCGGCACAGCTGCATCGCGGCCTCGGGCGACAGCGGCGGTGCCAGCACCACGTCCTGCACGTTCCACACGAGCGTGATGCCGAGCCGGTCGAACGCCGGTTGCAGCCGGTAACGCAAGTGGCCCAGGCGCTCACCGATGCTGGTGTCGGCCTGGTCGTCGAGGGAGTCGACCGTCATCTGCAGCTCCAGCAGGCAGGCCTGCAGGGCCATCGACAGCTCGCGGGCGTCGGCGGAGCGCGGGTCGTAGCTGGCCATGAGCGCCACCAGCCGCGAGCCGACGCCGTCATGCAGGTCGCTGGCGATGCGGCGGCGCTCGGCGAGCACGGCCTGCGCCTGGCGGTAGCGCACGAGACGGCGCCGCGTGAAATACCAGGTGGCCACGATCATGCAGAGCACGGCGACGTTCACCCCCTGCAGGGCCCAGAAGGCGGCCGGCACCTCGGTACCCAGCGTGGTGATCGCCGAGGTCGCGCGAATCACCTGCCCTACCACCGGCGTCAGGTGCAGCGCGAATGCGAGCCCCACCCACAGCAGCATCCGCTGGCGCGAGGCACGCGGCCACAGCCAGATCAGGAGCACACACCAGGCGGCGATCGAAAGCCACACGAACTGGTCCTCCAGGAAATACGGCGGGAGCGGGGGCGCGGGCGCGCGCATGGGTGGCTCCGCTGCGAACGCGGCGCGCCCGAAGCGCGCCCTAGAGCAGCCCCCGGTGCGAGGCGAAACTCACGGCCTGCGCGCGGGTATGGGCGTGCAGCTTGCGGTAGATGTTCTTGACGTGCGCGTTAACCGTCTGGGCACTGATGGTGAGCTGCAGGGCGATCTCTTCCGTCACATATCCCGTGGCTACAAGTCGCAACACTTCGCGCTCCCGTGCCGACAGGGTCGCCTTGCTGTCCGGCGGGCGCACCGGGCTCGGATTGGCGCGCTGGTGGTCCAGGTGAACGAGCAGCCGGCGCGCCAGCCGGGGGGTGATGGCAGCCCCGCCATTCACCACCTGCAACACGGCCTGGGCATAGCTCTGGAACCAGGCGTTCTTCACCAGGTAACCCGAGGCGCCGAGCTCGAAGGCGTGCAGCACCTGGGGCTCGTCTTCCAGCGCGGAAATGACGATGATCTCGGCCGCGCTGCGGTGCTTCTTGGCCTCTTCGATGAGCTCGAATCCGCTGCCGTCTCCGAGGCGGATGTCGACCATGAGCACATCGAATTCATGCTGCATCAGGAGGCGCCTTCCCTCGCGCAGGGAACCGGCCTGGCCTTCGAGCTGGATGCGCAGATCGCCCAGCAGTTCCTGGGCGATGACACGGCGGACAAAGGGGTCGTCGTCGACGAGCAGGACACGAACGGGCTTGGTTTCCTGGCCCGTGAGGTAGTCCGGCCACGGCAGGGTATCCGCCGAGGGAGCCAGCAGCCCACCGAACTGGCCGGGATTGGAGAATTTCCTAGCGCCACCACCGACATCGGTCAATGAAATGTCGAGATCGTTTTCCATTTAAGCCCCCTTGTCACAGATAAAAGTCGCGACTTCGTGAACAAAAGTTAATCGATTTCTACTCTTTTTCCGGCTATCGGCTTTTTTGATTACCTTGGTTTCTTTCGGTTGCAATATTGCCAGATTGTGAACCAAAGTGATAGTTCCCACGAGGGGAACAGGGCCTAGAACCGGCTCTCTGCCAACGCCCAAAACGCCCTCGGACATTGCTTTCGCCATAGCCTTGCACTACCCAGCCTGAGGCATTTTTCGATCCCTTCCCCCCGCTGAAACTGCATCCCGGTCGCAACGGAATCCATTCAATCCGTGCTCGCTGACCGTCGCTGATGGCCGGATTCCCCGGCGATCGGGTTCGTTTCAACACTATCGAGGAAGCATCATGAAGAAGACTCTTATCGCCATGGCAGTGGTTCTCGTGGCTGGCATCGGGACCGCAACCGGCAGCAGCGTGGCGCTCGCCGTCACCAACACCACGACCGGCTCCTCCAGCTCGGCAGGCTCGGTCGCCGCCAGCTCCGGAACGGGCAGCGCACTGAGCTACAACGCAGCCAGCTCCACCTCGTCGGCCACGGCCAACGCGGCGGGCGGCGCAGCAGGCAACGCCTTCCTGCGCGTCGGCGGCGCCACCGCCAGCGGCTCGGCCACCACGCAAGGCCGCGTGACCAGCGTGGCAGCAACGACCGGCAACGGCGTGGCTGCAGGCGGTGCGAATGCACAGGCCAATGCGACCTCGAGCGCCAATGCGAACTACGCCGGCGGCGGCGCCAACCCCGTGAGCGGCTCTGCAGGCGGCGCAGCCGGCTCCACCACCAACAACACCGCAGCCACCGCTGCAGGTCCTGGCGGCGGCCTGGCCGTGGTGACGCGCACCTCGGGCACGACGGCCGGCTTCAGCGCCAATTCGGGCGCGGTCAACGGCATCGTCAACGGCACGACGACCTCGGCCACGTCGGGTTCGACCGGCGGTTCCACGGGCGTCATCAACTTCGCCGTGGGCAACGCAGCGGGCTTCAGCAACGGTGGCGGCACCGCCGGTGGCGCGATCTCCGGCGCAACGGCCAACGCTCCCTGAGCGATCCGGACCATCGGTTGTTGGACCAGAAACGGGGAGGGGCACGCCCCTCCCCTGCTTCCCAAAGGAGTCGAAAAAATGAAAACATTGATTGCCCTGACCTTGCTGGGCCTGTCCGCCGGCGCCTTGGCGCAGACCACGGCGGGTGGCGCCAACAACCAGTCGCAGAGTTCAGCCACCACCAACGCCCAGGGCAACACCCAGGCGGTGAACTTCAACAGCTCCGCCCCCTCGGAAGTCACCTCCCGGGCCACGGTGGACAGCAACAGCACACAGAACATCAACAACACGGGCGCGACGACCAGCACCGTCGACTACCGTGGCAGCTACACCGTCAAGAACGTGCCCTCCGTGAGCGGCCCGAACCTGACGACCAGCAACGACACCTGCATGGGCAGCACCAGCGCCAGCGCCAACGGCGCCGGGGTCGGGTTGAGCTTCGGCACCACCTGGACGGACGAGCACTGCAAGCGCCTGAAGATGAGCCGCGAGCTCTGGAACAAGGGCATGAAGGCAGCGTCGCTGGCCATGGACTGCATGGACCCGGCGGCCCAGGCGGCCCTGGAGATGACCGGCTCGAAGTGCCCGCAGTCGATGACCGCCGAAGAGCGCGTGAGCGCGTTCGGACCGCAGGCCTCCTCGGCCGGCGCGCCCGTGGCGGCACGTCCGGCGGCACCGGTGGCACCCGTGGCCGCGGCTCCAGCACCTGCGCCGGCCCCCGTGGCGGTGGCCGTGCCCCAGCCGGTGGCGCCCGTGGCGCCTGCGGCACCTGTCGCGTTGGCGCCCGCGCCGGTCGCGGCGGTGCAGCAGCCCGCCCCACCGGCCACGCTGGTCGAGGCGATGCCCATGGCAGCCCCGGCGCAGGAACAGCCGGCGCCGCAACCCGCACCGGCCGCGACCGCCGTCCCGGTGTCTGCGCCGGAAGTGGCACCGGCCCCCGTGGCCGCAGCGCCCGCCGAGGAAGCCGCGGCACCTGCGACGGAGCCGGCACCGGTCATGGCGAGCGCCGTGGCCCCGCAGCCGGACATCCTGGAAGCGCGCATCACGCGCCGCCTGCCGGCTGACCCGGCCGACGAGGTGGCTTCGGCACCGGCCGACGCGCAATGAGGTCGGCTCTGGAGTCCATCACCATGAACACCAGGACCGTTCCTCTCTGGCTGGCCGTCTGTTGCGTGGCGACGGCGTCGGTCGCCGCCACGCCGATCATCCGCATCGAGCGGATGCCCATGGGCAGCGGCCTGCAGAACGCCAGCGGCACGGAAAACGCCGAGCCGGTGGGCGACTACGGCGTCTGGCACGTGCCGCAGTACATGCCGGGGTTTCCGACCTCGGCCACCATCTGGCCGCGCGTCGTGATCATCCAGTGCAACGTCACGCGGTGCAGCGGCTACGAGGTCACGCCCGAACTGGGCCGGGGCGAATACCTGTTCTTCCGGCCCGCGGAAGACAGCAGCGTCGGCCGCAAATAGACAGGCGCGCGGACACTGCTTTTTCGAACGATGCGCCGTCGGGTCCGCAAGGTCCCGGCGGCGCGCGGCCGTGTGCGGATACCCTTCGCGCATGCACAACCCCCTCGTGCGCGCCTTGCGCGCCCTGTTTCGCGCCGTTGCCACCACGATCCTCGTGCCGGTGCTGCTGTTCGAGGAATGGGGCTGGGCCCCGCTCGCGGCGCTGGTCGCGCGGCTGGCGCGCCTGCCCTTCTGGGCGCGGCTCGAGAACCTGCTGCGCGCACTGCCACCCTGGGGCGCGCTGCTGGCGTTCTTCGTGCCGATGCTGCTGCTCTTTCCGGTGAAGCTGCTGGCGCTGTTCCTGTTCGGCCGTGGCCACGCGTTCAGCGGCATGGCCGTGCTGCTGCTGGCCAAGCTCGCCGGCACGGCGGTGGTCGCGCGGATCTTCCAGCTGGTCGAAGGCTCTCTGATGCGGCTGGCCTGGTTCGCGCGCTGGTACCCGCGCTGGAAAGCATGGAAAGACAGCGTGCTGACGCGGGTCCGCGAAAGCCGCCCCTGGCGCATCGTGCGGGCAGTGCACCGGCGGGTGCTGCGCGGCTGGCACCGGCTGCGCGCCGAGTGAACCTATTTTTACCCGGGTGTATTGTATTTTATATTTTGCCCGGGTAATATTTGGAGATGAATCCATCTCCCCACACCAGGCGTACCCTGGTCAAGCAATACAAGGACAGCGTGCGCCCCGCCGGCGTCTTCGTCATCCGCAACCTGATGGACGGCCGCGTCTACGTGGCCGGCAGCCTCGACGTCGAAGGCGCCATGAACCGCGCCCGCTTCGAGCTGAACCTGCGCTCGCACCGCAACAAGGCATTGCAGCGCGACTGGGTCGCGCAGGGCGCGACGCACTTCGGCTTCGAGGTGATCGACCGGGTGAAGGAGCGCGACGACCCCGCCTTCGACCGCGCGGCGGAGCTGGAAAAGCTGCTGGAGCTCTGGCGCGAGGAACTCCAGTGCACCACTGACAAGGGCTACAACACGCCATGAGCACCGACGCACTGGGTTTTTGCCTCGACCTCGGCCGCGCCCACGCCAGCCTGAGCCTGAAACTCAACGAGGACCTGGGCGCCTTCCACGGGCTGGACTACGACGACTTCACCCTGCTCCACCTGTTGCTGCGTGCCGGCAACGGCGCCATGCCGATGACCGAGCTCGCGCACACGCTGGGGTTGCCAATGTCGGCGCTCATCCGCAAGATGGTGCTGCTCGAAAAGACCGGCCTGGCCGAGCGCACGACGGGACCCGATGACGACCCCCAGCGCCATGCGAATATTCGCAGCGGCGGGAAGAAGTTGATGCAAGCCGCCATCACCACCGTCGAAGCGATCTGCGTCGATGCCGTGAAATCGCTGGACCCGCAACGCCTGCCAGACCTCCATGCCGCGCTGCGGGTGCTGTGCGATCACGACACGCCGCACGCCTGAACCGTCCTGCGGGTAGATTACGAACCTCGTTTCGTTCCGCCCGGATCGACAACCCAAAAAGAATTTGCATGTCACCCGACGAACTACCGACCACATTCACTGCGTTTGCCGGCTTCCAGCGCGTCGCCGCCGGCACCAAGGCCCAGGTGCTCACGCAACTGCGCGAGCGCGGCGACGCCGCCACCTGCCTCGTGTTCGACGACCAGACCGGCGAGCAGCTCGATGTCGACCTGCGCGACCCGAAGGCCATCGAGACCTCCGCGCTCGAGGCCGAGAAACACGAAGACGCGCCGCGCGGCGTCGGCCGTCCGCGCCTGGGCGTGGTGGCGCGCGAAGTCACGCTGCTGCCGCGCCACTGGGACTGGCTCGGCCGCCAGCCGGGCGGGGCCTCGGTGGCGCTGCGCAAGCTGGTGGACGACGCACGCCACGTGCACGCCGACCGCGACACGGTGCGCGCCGCGCGTGAAGCCACCTACCGCTTCATGACCGCCATCGCGGGCAACCTGCCCGGCTTCGAGGAAGCCACGCGCGCGTTGTTCGCGGGCGAGCATCAGCGCTTCAGCGACCTCGTGGAACCCTGGCCCACCGACCTGCGCGTGCACCTGCACAAGCTGTCGGCCGGTGGCTGGGGTGCTGCATGAGCGCGGCGCCCGACAGCAGCAGCACCACCTCCACCAGCCCCGGCAACCCGAGCGGACTGCGCGGCGTGCCCGTGGCGCCGGTGGGTGCGCCGCGTCCGCTGTGGAAGGTGTTCCTGTTCTTCCTGGCGCCGATGTTGCTCAGCAACATCCTGCAGTCGCTCTCCGGCACCATCAACAACGTCTACGTCGGGCAGATGCTCGGCGTGAGCGCGCTGGCGGCGGTGTCGAGCTTCTTCCCGGTGATGTTCTTCTTCATCGCCTTCATCATCGGCCTGGGCGCGGGTGCCTCGGTGCTCATCGGGCAGGCCTGGGGCGCGCGCGACGCGGCCAAGGCCAAGGCGGTGGCGGGCACCACGCTCACGGTGGGCCTGCTGCTGGGCCTGGCGATCGCGGTGTTCGGCGGCCTGTTCACCACGCCGATGCTGGCCATGCTGGGCACGCCGCCCGACGTGCTGGCCGACTCCACGCGCTACGCCCGCATCATGCTGATCGCGATGCCCGGCGTGTTCCTGTTCCTGCTGGCCACCGCCATGCTGCGCGGCGTGGGCGACACCATCACGCCGCTGCTGACGCTCTTGATTTCCACGGCCATCGGCCTGGTGGTCACGCCCGCGCTCATCCGCGGCTGGGGTGGGTTGCCGCAGCTGGGCGTGGCGGCCGGCGCGTGGGCCTCGGTGCTGTCGTTCGCGGTCGCGACCACGTGGCTGGGCTTCCGGCTGCGCCAGAAAAAGAGCCCGCTCGCCCCCGACGCGGAGTTCGTGCGCTGCCTGCGCATCCAGCCGCAGCTGCTGAAGGCGGTGCTGAAGATCGGCGTGCCCACCGGCGTGCAGATGATCGTGGTGGCGCTGGCCGAAGTGGTGCTGCTGTCGATGGTGAACAGCTACGGCTCCAACGCCACGGCCGCCTACGGCGCGGTGAACCAGGTGGTGGCCTACGTGCAGTTCCCGGCGATCTCGATCGCGATCACCACGTCGATCCTCGGCGCGCAGGCGATCGGCGCGGGCCGCGCCAACCGGCTGGGCGCGATCGTGCAGACCGCGCTGGGCATGAACCTCGTGCTGACGGGCGGGCTGGTGCTGCTGGGCTACCTGTTCTCGCGTCCGCTGATGGGCTTCTTCATCACCAGCGCGCCGGTGATCGAGATCGCGCAGAACCTGCTGCACATCATGCTGTGGAGCCTGGTGCTGTTCGGCATGGCCTCGGCGATCTCGGGGATCATGCGCGCCAGCGGCTCGGTGCTGGTGCCGACACTGATCTCGATCGTCTGCATCCTGGGCGTCGAAGTGCCGGTGGCCTGGCTCATGAGCCGCCATTTCGGCATGGGCCTGGACGGGATCTGGGTCGCCTACCCGGTGACCTTCGGCGCGATGCTGCTGCTGCAGACCGCGTACTACCGCCTGGTGTGGCGCAAGAAGCCGATCGGCCGGTTGGTCTGACCCCAACTTCGGCGGGGTTCACTCCCCGTCGAAGGCCTTCTTCACCGTGGCGATGTCGAGCTTGATCATCTTCATCATGGCCGCCATCGCACGGGCCGCCTTGGCCGCGTCCTTGTCCTGGAACATGCGAATGAGCGGCATCGGCGTGACCTGCCACGATACGCCGAAGCGGTCGGTGAGCCAGCCGCACTGCACAGGCTGGCCGCCGCCCTCGAGCAGCTTGTCCCAGTAGTAGTCGACCTCCTCCTGCGTCTCGCAGGTCACGATGAGCGAGATGGCCGGCGTGATCTTGTACTCGGGCCCGCCGTTGAGCACCATGAACGACTGCCCGTCGAGCTCGAAGGTCGCCGTGAGCAGCTTGCCCTTCTTGGCTGGATTCACATCGCCCCAGAGCAGCGTGTCGGTGAGGCGCGACTTCGGAAAGATGGCGGTGTAGAAGTTGACCGCCTCCTCGCCGTTGCCGTCGAACCAGAGGCAGGGAATGATCTTCTGCATGGAATCTCCTTGGGTTGAATGATGAACTGAAGGGTTCAGTATCAAAGCCGAAGCGGCGCCCTGTCAACCTGCGCCGCGGCTGTCAGTGAGAAGTTCGCAGGCCGGGCCGCGGGCCACAATGGGCCGGTCCTTCGCTTCGGAACTGCCATGTTCGCCCCTTCCAGAACCCGCCTTGGCGCCCCCGCTTTGCTGAGCGCCGCACTCGCCGCCCTGGCGGTGTCGGCCGGCGCAGCCGATGCCACCTACCCCGACGCGGCCGCCAGCGACCCCGCCCGGCTCGGCTGGATGACCGGCTCGCCGCCGCCGCCCGAGCGCACGCTGCGCTTCGAGGACGGCAGCTATTTCCAGTTTCCGGCGATGCGCTGGAGCGTGTCGAATTTCCGCCAGCTGATGCCGACCGTGAACGTGTCGCGCGGGCTCGGTGCGCCCACCGCCCTGCCCCAGGCCTTGCGCAAGGACATCGACACGCTCAGCTTCACGCCGCTCGGCGCGAAGACGCCCATGACCTGGGACGCATCGCTGGCCGCCACCTACACCGACGGCATCCTCGTGCTGCACCGCGGGCGCGTGGTCTACGAGCGCTACTTCGGCGTGCTGAAGGACGACGGCCAGCACGGCGCCATGTCGGTCACCAAGTCGGTGGTCGGCACGCTGGGCGCGATGCTGGTGGCCGAAGGCACGCTCGATGCCGGCAAGCCGGTGGCCCACTACGTGCCCGAGCTGGCGACATCGGCCTTCGGCAACGCCACCGTGCGCCAGGTGCTCGACATGACCACGGGCCTGAAGTTCAGCGAGGACTACGCCGACCCGAAGGCCGAGGTCTGGGCCCATGCGCAGGCCGGCAACCCGCTGCCCAAGCCGAAGGACTACACCGGCCCGCGCAGCTACTACGAGTTCCTGCAGACCGTGCAGCCCGAAGGCAAGCACGGCGAAGGCTTCGGCTACAAGACCGTCAACTCCGACGTGCTGGGCTGGGTGATCGCGCGCGCCACCGGACGCACCGTGGCGCAGCTGCTGTCGGAACGCATCTGGCGCCACCTGGGCGCCGAGCAGGACGCCTACTTCACCGTCGACTCCATCGGCACGCCCTTCGCGGGCGGCGGCCTGAACACCGGCCTGCGCGACCTCGCGCGCTTCGGCGAGATGCTGCGCAACGACGGCCGCGTGAAAGGCCGGCAGATCGTGCCCAAGGCGGCCGTCGAAGACATCCGCCGCGGCGGCGACAAGGCCGCCTTCGTCAAGGGCGGCTACCCGCTGCTGCAGGGCTGGAGCTACCGCAACATGTGGTGGGTGACGCACAACGACCACGGCGCCTACATGGCGCGCGGCGTGCACGGCCAGCGCATCTACATCGACCCGAAGGCCGAGATGGTGATCGTGCGCTACGCCTCGCACCCGATCGCGGGCAACGCCGCGAACGACCCGGTGACGCTGCCGGCCTTCGAGGCGCTGGGGCGGCACCTGTTGGCACAGCGTCGCTGACCTACCAGCGGTAGGTCGCCGTGGCCGTCGCCGTGCGCGGGTAGCCGTAGTAGCAGTTGCGATAACCGCAGTTCGCGAAGTACGTCTTGTTGGTCAGGTTGCGCAGGTTCAGCGCCAGGCTCCAGCGGTCGATGTCGTAGCCGAGCATGGCGTCGAACACCGTCGACGCAGGCACCTTGCTCGGCCACGCGGCTTCGCCGTCGCCATAGTTCGAGCCCGTGTAGCGCGCGCCCAGGCCCACCTTCACGCCGCCGGCGAAGCGGTAGTCCGCCCACACCGACAGCCGGTGGCGCGGCACGGCCGTGGCCTGCTTGCCGATCTCTTTCGTGTTGGCGCTTGCCGTGACGATGGCCCGCGGCGTGTAGCTGTACGACGCCGTGAGGTTCAGGCGCGAGGCGATCTCGGCCGTGGCCTCGAGCTCAAGCCCGCGCACCGAGATCTCGCCCGTCTGCTTGGGCATGAACTCGCCGTCGTAGCTGATGTAGTTCTTGCGCCGCAGGTCGAAGATGGCGGCGCTGTACATCGCCTTGCTGCCCGTGGGCTGGTAGCGCACGCCGGCCTCGTACTGCTTGCCGCTTTCGGGCTTGAACGGGTCGCCCGACGCCGGGTCGATGGTGGCCGTGGGCGCGAACGACTCCGAGTAGCTCAGGTACGGCGCCCAACCGCTCGGGTGCAAGTAGACCAGGCCGGCCCGGCTGGTGAACTTGTGGTCGCGCATGCGCTGGCGCGAGCCGTCGAGGCGGCTGTCCACGGTGCTGTCGGCGGTGTCGTAGCGACCGCCCAGCGTCAGCGTCCAGCGCTCGCCCCACTTGATCTGGTCCTGCAGGTAGACGCCGGTCTGCGCGAGCCGGGTGATGCCGTCGAAATACGGCGCGGGCCGCTCGATCGGCCCGCCGTACACCGGTGCGTAGATGTTCAGCGGCGAGGCGCTGCCGCCGCTGAAGGTGACCTGGTCGATGCGCGTGCGCTGGTAGTCCAGCCCGACCAGCACCTTGTGCTGCGTCTCGCCCAGGCGGAAGTCGGCCTGCAGCTGGTTGTCGAGTGCCAGGGCGCCGATGTTCTCGCGGCTGCCGAACACGCTGCGCGACATCTGCTGGAAGTTGAGCGGGTCGTTCGGCACCTCGGGGTTCAGCGCCATGAAGCCCTTCAGCTGCGTGCCCGTGTAGTCGAGCTTCTGGTGCGCATAGCGCGCGTTCTGCCGCACCGTGAAAGTGTCGTTGATGCGGTGCTCGAACTGGTAGCCGACCATCTGCTGGTCCTGGTCGAAGCGGTCGAAGCCGGGCTCGCCGACGAAGAGTTTCGAGGGAATGGTGGTGCCGATGGCGGTCGGATCGAGCGAGCCGACCTGCGGCCGCGCGCGCGTGTAGACCCCGCCGCGCGTGCGCGAGAACTGCGACAGCAAGGTCAGCGTGGTGTCGCCCGACGGCTTCCAGGTGAGCGCGGGCGCGATGTACATGCGGTCGTCGGCCTCCTTGCCGGCCGGCAGTTGCGCGTCGCGCACGAGGCCGGTGATGCGGTACAGCAGCTTGCCGTCGGCGTCGAGTGCGCCCGAGAAATCGCCCGCCACCTGCTTGCGGGCGTGGTCGCCCACCTGCAGCTGCAGCTCGCGCACGGGCTCCGCCGTGGGGCGCTTGCTGACCACGTTCACCACCCCGCCGGGGCCGCTCATGCCGTACAGCACCGACGATGGGCCGCGCAGCAGCTCGATGCGCTCGGCGCCGTAGTTCTCGGTGCGCCACACGCCCCAGGTGCTGTTGTTGCGCAGCGGCAGGCCGTCCAGGTAGAAGCCCGGCGAATAGGCGTCGAAGCCGCGCAGCGAAATCCAGTCGTAGCGCGAATCGGCGCCGTAGGTGGTGGTCGACACGCCCGGCGTATAGCCCAGCGCGTCCTTGAGGTTGGTGGCGCCGATGGCCTCGATGCGGTCGGCGGTGATCACCGAGATCGACTGCGGCGTCTCGATGATCGGCGTGTCGGTCTTGGTGGCGGTGGCGCTGCGTTTGGCGACGTAGCCCTGCACCCGGCCCGTGGCGCTTTCCTCGCCGTCGGCCACGACGGTCACGGCCGGCAGCATGGAGGTGCCGCCCGTGGCGGGCGCGGTCTTGATGACCGCCGCATTGCCTTCCATCGTGGCCGCCAGGCCGCTGCCGGCCAGCAAACGGTCGAGCGCCTGCCGGGCCGTCAGGCTGCCCGAGATGGCGGGCGCGGTCTTGCCCGCCACCAGGCTCTGCTGCACGACCAGCTGGATGCGGGTCTGCCGCGCCCAGTCGTTCAGCGCCTCGGCCAGCGGCTGGGCCGCGATGCGGATCGGCTGGGGCGCGCCCTGCGCCCGGGCCATCAGGGGCGCGTTCGCCAGGGCCAATGCAACGGCCAGGGCCAGCGGCGCGGGTGTCATCTTTGTTCTCAAGCGCTTCGTCATCGAACGTCTTCCAGGTAGTGAATGCAAATGGTTCCTATCTGGGTTGACGCACGAGCCGGCGGAATCCCCGTAGTGCCGGCGAGAAATTCTTGATTCTTTTGTTTCAGGGGGCCGGCAGGATTTCCGCGATCGGGCCGGTTTCCTTCAGCCGCACCGGCAAGGCGCTGGCCAGGGCGCGCCGCAGCGTGCGCGCGTCCCGCGGGTCGAAGGTGCCGCTCAGGCGCAGGGCCGCCACGGCCGGGTCGTTCACCACCAGGCCGGTGCTGCCGTAGCGCTCCAGCTCGGCCAGCGCGCGGGCCAGCGGCGTGTCGACGAAGCTCAGGCGGTGCTCGCGCCAGGGCGCAATGCCGTCGCGCGGCACGGCCGAGACGGCGGAGAACCGGCCCTGCGCATCGCTTTCCACCTGGCGGCCGGCGGCGAGGAAGACTTCGCTCGTCGCATCCGACGCCCGGTGCAGCACGCGCACCTTGCCCTCTTCCACCGACACCCGCGTGCCGTCGGCGCCCGGCATGCCGGGGGTGTGGCGCACGGCAAAGCGCGTGCCGACCACCCGCACGCGCAGCGGACCGGCCAGCACGTCGAAGGGGCGTTTCGCATCGGACTGCACCGCGAACACCGCCTGCCCGTCGATCAGCGTCACCTCGCGGCGGTCGCGGAACAGGCGCACTTCGAGGCGGGTGGCGGTGTCCAGCCGCAGCCGGGAGCCGTCGGGCAGCGGCGCTTCGAGCTGCTGCCCGCGCCGGGTGGCGAAGGCCTGCTCGAACACGGGCTGGGCCTGCACATGGCGCCAGCCGAGGTAGCCGGCGCCGACCGCCATGCCGGAAACGCCCAGCACGACCGCCGGTTTCAGGAAGCCGCGGCGCGTGGGTGCGGCGGGCGCGCGGCCTTCGAAGCCGCTGCGCCAGCCCGCGACCGTCTCGGGCGCGATCGCGTCGAAGGCGCGCCAGCGCGACTCCCATTCGCGAAACGCCTCGCCATGGCGCGCATCGGCGCCGAGCCAGGCCTGGAACGCGCGCTCGTCGGACGCGCTCCAGTGCGCGCGCTGGCGGCGGACGAACCAGTCCAGCACGTCCTGTCGCAGGCGCAGGGCTTCTTCGGACGGTGGCGACGTGAGGGTCATGACGTGGGGATCGTTCTTATGGGGGTAGACGCACGAGCGTGGTCAAACCCTGTAATGGGGCGTCTCATCTCACTCTGAACCACGGGTCCGCTCCAGGCACGCCCAGCATGCCTCCATCGCAATGCGCAACTGCATCTCGACCGTCCGCACCGAAATGCCCATGCGCGCAGCCACCTCGGCGTACGAGAGCCCATCGAACTTGTAGAGCACGAAGGCTTCGCGGCAGCGCGGAGGCAGCCGGTCGATGGTCTCGACCATGGCCGCCATGCCCTGGCTGGACGACAGGATGGCGTCGGGCTCGAAGGTGGGCGGGCCGATGCAGTCGTCGGCGTCGGGCGGCGCGTCATCGGGCGCTGCCGTGTCGCCGCCCGCGCGCACGCTGGTGCGGCGGTGGTGGTCGGTGACGAGGTTGCGGGCCGTGCGATACAGCAGCGCACGCGGGTCGCGCACCACGCTGCCCGTGCGCTGCGCCTCGTACACCCGCACGTAGCTCTCCTGCGCCAGGTCGGCCGCGGTGGCGCGGTCGGGGACCTTGCGGGACAGAAAGCTCAGCAGCTCGCGGTAATAGCGTTCGAACACGGGCGCACCACAGCCGGAAAGGGTTGGTCGAAGTCCAGGGGCAGGTTGGCTTCGACACGGCGTGGCTACCTGAGAGATTCAGAACAAAAGAAAACGCGAGATTATGTGCGGGTTCAACCCGCCGATCGCCGAAGGGTAGGCATTTCGCCTGCCGCGCACGGCATGCGCGCGGGCTACCCTCCCCTTCGGCCCCGTCCGGACTCGCTCGCGTCTACCCTCAGTTCCCGCACGCGGGGTGCTTCTGCCCTTCGGTGGTGTTCGGTAGGCCCAGGAAGTCGAGGATGTGCGGCGTCGTGCCGTCCACCTGCGTCAATGCGGTACCCCCGAGGTTGCCCACGCAGTAGCTGGGCTTGAGCGGGTTCTGGTGGTTGTTGTTCAGGATCAGCAGCGTGCTGCGTTCGGCCGCCGTCTGTCCGCCGTGGCTGCTGCCGGTGCCGCCGTGATCGGAGGTGACGACGATCAGCCATTCTTCATTCGCGTAGTTCGGCCGCGACGTGAGCGCCGTGAGCACCTGCTGGATCTGCTGGTCTTCGCCGGCGATCTTGCCCTGGTAGTAGGCATTGAGCGGGTCGTAGCTCGGCGCGTGGACGTCGACGTTGTGCAGGTAGTAGAAGATCGCCGTCGGCGGGTGCTTCCAGCTCAGCCAGCCCTTCACGGCATCGGTGGCCTGCTGCGAATTCTTGGCCGCGTTGGCGACCACGAAGTCGGCCAGCGCCGGGCGCAGGTTGTGGGTGATGTTGAACCAGTCGCCCACCACCGCGGTCGTGGCCGTCGGCCAGGCCGCCTTGATCTGGTCGAACACATGCGTCTTCTTCAGCGGCAAGGTGGTGGTGTTCGAGGTCACGCCGTGCTTGTCGGCCCAGAAGCCGGTGAACACCGACGACCAGCCGGGTCCGCTCACGGTCGCCTGCTTGGTCCCGCCCGCCAGCACGTTGCCGTGGAAGGCGCCGCCGGCGATCAGCGCCGACATCGCGGGCGTCTGCACGCAGCCCGCGCACTGGATGGCGTCGCCCCGCAAGCCGTCGATGCCGATCAGCAGGATGTGCTTGTTGCCGGGCACGGGGTTGGGAACGCCCTCGCCCGCGATCAGCGAATAGTGGTCGTAGGGATTGCCGACGTAGTCGGTCTTCAGGCCTCCGATGTCGCTGGCGCGCTTGTCGCTCAGGTCGCAGCGCTGGTTGGTCTTGTGGTAGTCGAAGGACTTGCACCACGACGAGCGGCTCGCGTCGGTGCAGGCGTTGGCGCAGTCGGCGGGCGTCACGCCCTGCAGGGCCTCGGTGTTGTAGCCGCTGATGGCCGCATTGGGCGTGCGCGCGAAAGGCTTCAGCGGATCGGGCTTGAGGCTGTAGTGGTCGTAGGGGTTACCGGGGTAGTCGGTCTTCAGCCCGCCCACGTCGGCGGCGCGCTTGTCGCTCAGGTCGCAGCTCTGGCCAGCCTTGTTGTAGTCGAACGAGACGCACCAGGCGCCGCGTGGCGCGCCCAGGCAGGCCGACGCGCACATCTCGGGTGTCGACTGCGTCAGGTTCTCGATGTTGTTGCCGGAGATGGCTGCGTTCGGCGTGGCCGCGAAAGCGTCCAGCGAGGCAGCGCTTGCATGTCCTGCCAGCGCTGCGAACAGCAGGCCCGCCAGGGATGCACGGATCGATGACTTCATGAGGTCTCCTCATCACAGGGTCGTGGGGTGATTCCCGGGCACCGCCTCGCCGTTTTTTCAGTGCGAGTGCAACGCCGGGCGGAGTAAATCACCGCCGCCTGCCATCGATCCAATTCAAAAATCTTCGATGTTGTATTGAGCAGAGCTATACATCGACGTGTCACGCAACGCGGTCAGGCCGGGATCAAACCGCGCGGTTCGAGAACGCCATCACCCCGTCGTCCACGCGCCCGAGGCGCAGCAGGAGGATGTCGCGCAGGTAGTTCTGGTGCAGCTTCCACGGCGTGTGCGCGCCCTGCTTGGGAAACTTGTCGAGCGAGCGCTGCACGTAGCCCGAGCTGAAATCGATCCACGGTTCGGGCGACAGGTCGGGGCCCGCGTTGTGCGGCGTGCATTGCCGCCAGCCGTGCTTGTGCATGTGGTTCAGCAGCCGGCAGACGTAGGCGCAGGTCAGGTCGCACTTGAGCGTCCACGAGGCGTTGGTGTAGCCGAAGGACGAGGCCAGGTTGGGCACGTCGCTGTACATCATGCCCTTGTAGTTGAAGGTCACTGCGGGGTCGACGCGGCGGCCGTCCACGCTCAGTTCGATGCCGCCGAGCACCTGCAATTCAAGGCCGGTGGCGGTGACGATGATGTCGGCCTCGAGCACGCGGCCCGACTTCAGCCGCAGGCCTTCGGGCGTGAAGGTGTCGATGTGGTCCGTGACCATCGAGGCGCGCCCCGCGTTCAGCGCCGCGAACAGGTCGCCGTCGGGCACGAGGCACAGGCGCTGGTCCCACGGGTTGTAGCGCGGCGTGAAGTGCGTGGCGACGTCGTAGCCGGGCCCGAGCGCGTGGCGCACGCCGCCCAGCAGCATGCGCCTGACGCGCGCCGGCTTGCGCCGCGCGAGCCGGAAGAACAGCATGCCGAGCGTCACGTTCTTCCAGCGCGTGAGGCGGTACGCGGCCATCGCCGGCAGCAGGTGCCGCAGGCGGTTGGCAATGGGGTCTTCGGCCGGGCGCGCCACCACGTAGGTCGGCGAGCGCTGCAGCAGCGTGACGTGCGCGGCGGTCTGGGCCATCGCGGGCACCAGCGTCATCGCGGTGGCGCCACTGCCGATCACGACCACGCGCTGGCCGCTGTGGTCCAGGTCGGCGGGCCAGTGCTGCGGATGGACGATGCGGCCTTGGAAGTCGGCCATGCCGGCGAAGTCGGGCGTGTAGCCCGCCTCGTAGCGGTAGTAGCCGCTGCACAGGAAGAGGAAGTTGCAGCGCCACTGCACGAGCCGCTTGTCGGCCCCCTGCTCCACATCAACCGTCCAGCAGGCCTGTGCGCTCGACCAGGCGGCGCGCACCACGCGGTGCTGGTAGTGGATCTTGTCGTCGATGCCGTGCTGGCGCGCGGTGTCGCGCACGTACTGCAGGATCGACGGACCGTCGGCGATCGCCTTGGCCTGCGTCCACGGGCGGAACACGTAGCCCAGCGTGTACATGTCGGAGTCGGAGCGCACGCCCGGGTAGCGGAACAGGTCCCAGGTGCCGCCGCTGCGTTCGCGCCCTTCGAGGATCGCGTAACTGCGGCCCGGGCACTGCGCCTGCAGGTGGCAGGCGGCGCCGATGCCGGACAGGCCGGCACCGACGATCAGGACATCGACGTGCGGCGGCGCGTCGGCCGGTTGTGCTGCTTCCATCGGTGGTTTGTCTCCTGTCTCATGGCTTGTCGTTGTCTGGCTTTTCCACGGGCGTGCGCCGGATCATCAGCCAGGCGCTGACCGCACTCAGCACGGCCAGGCCGGCGCTCAGCAGCATCACCCAGCGAAAGCCCGCGACGAAGGATTCCGCCACCGCGCGCTTCACGGCGGCGACGGTGGCCGCATCGGCGCCCGGCGGTGCGCCGGCCGCGGCCAATCGGTCGCGCTCGGCCGCAAGAAAAGCCCGCACCTCGTCCGACGCGCCCATCGCCTGCAGCCGCTCGGCCAGCGCCGCGTCGAAGGCCCAGGCCATGATGGCGCCGAACACCGCGATCGCCAGCACCGCCGCCGCGCGCGATACCGCGTTGTTCACGCCCGAGGCCACGCCCGCGAGGTCGGGGCCCACGGCGTTCATGACCGTGGTGGTGAGCGGCGCCACCGTCACCGTCATGCCGAAGCCCAGCACCACCACGGCGGGCAGAAAGCCGCTCCAGTAGCTCGCGCCCACGCCCGGCAGCGCGAACAGCGCAAAGCCCACGGCCGCGATGGCCGGCCCGATGACCAGCGGCACGCGCGGCCCGAAGCGGTCGACCAACTGTCCGGCCCAGCCCGAGAGCGCGAACATCAGGAAGATGAACGGCAGCAGCGCCGCGCCCGCCACCGTGGCCGAGTAGCCCTGAACCTGGATCAGGTTGAGTGGAAAGAAATACAGCCCGCCGCCCAGCGCCGCGTACAGCAGCAGCGTCAACAGGTTGGCACCGCTGAAGTTGCCGATGCGCAGCAGCGACAGCGGCAGCATCGGCGTGCGCGCCCGGCGTTCGGCGATGACGAAGCCGACGCTGCCCGCGACGCCGATCGCCAACGCCGCGAGCACGGCCGGCGAACGCCAGCTTTGCGTGGGCGCCTCGATGAAGGCGTAGACGATGCCGCCCAGCCCGGCGGTCGCCAGCAGCGCGCCCCACAGGTCGAGCCCGCCGCGCGCCGCGGCGCCTTTGCTCTCGGGCACGTGGCGGTGCACGATCCACAGCACCAGCAGCGCCATCGGCACGTTGATGAGGAAAGCCCAGATCCACGAGAAGTGATCGACCAGGAAGCCGCCCAGCACCGGCCCCACCGCCGCCGTGATGCCACTGAAGCCCGACCAGGTGCCGATGGCCTTGCCGCGTTCCTTCTCGGGAAACGATGCGCTGATGAGCGCCAGGCTGCCCGGCACCAGCAGTGCGCCGCCGATGCCCTGCACCGCGCGCGCCGCGATGAGCTGCTGCACGTCGGCCGCGAGCGCACAGCCCACCGACGACAAAGCGAACACGACGACGCCGATGGCAAAGATGCGCCGCCGCCCGTAGTGGTCGCCGAGCGCGCCGCCTACCAGCAGCAGCGCCGCGAGCAACAAGGCGTACGACTCGACCACCCATTGCGCCTGGAAGGCCGTGGCGTGCAGATCGGCCTGGATCGCCGGCAAGGCAACGTTGACCACGGTGCCGTCGATGAAGGCCATGCTCGAGCCGACGATGGCCGCGGCGAGCACCCAGGGCTTGGAGGCTTCAGGGCAGGCGCCCTCTTCCGTGGGAGATGGAGACCCATGCAGGATCAGCGTGTCGTCGCAGGGCGCCTTGCCGATCTGTGCCATGGGGCCTCCGATCTATCGGATGACGGCGTGGTGCCTTCCCCCGTCGGGGAAAGGTGGAAGCCTCAGGTCGCGCACGCCGTCGCGCCCGGGTTCGTCCGCGCTGCGTTCACGCTGCGCGCCATGGCCGCCGCCGCAGCAGCCGTCACGCGCTGCGCGCCCTGCGCCAACGCATCCATGCCGCCGCCGGTGGCTTCGCCCGCGTCGAGGCGGCACACCAGCGTGCGCGCCTCGTCGGAGCGGCGCAAGGTCCAGGTGAAGCCGGCGTCCACGCGCCCGCCGTCCACCATCTCGAACTGGCGCACCTGCACCGCCACGCGCCACACGGGCTGCGAGGCCTGGCGGCCGCCCTGCGTGACGTCGAGCGCGCCGAGCCGGCTGGCGATGCCGCTGCCGAGCGCGTCGCGCAGCTCGTTCTCGAAGGACGAGGCCCAGCGGTGCTGCTCGAGCACGTCGACCTGCACGCCGCCGGTCGGGCGGCGCACCACCATCTGCGGGCGCGCCAGCCGCTCGGGCACGGCCACGGGCGCGAGCTCGATGTACAGCGGCGCGGCGGCGTCGGGAATGCGCGGCGCGGCGTCGTTGAGCGCGGGCGGGCTGGCCAGCGTGTAGTAGCTGTCGGGCTTGCTCGCGCAGCCTGCCAGCACCAGCAATGCGGCGGCGCCCGCGAGCGCGAAGGTCGTCGTCGTCTTCATTTCTTGTCGTCCGGTTTGCCGCGCAGCAGCGATTCGGGATGGCGTTCGAGGTAGTCGGTCAGCACGCGCACCGAACCGGCGGCGCGCGTCAGCTCGCGCAGAGTCTGGCGCATGTCCTGCTGCAGCGGAGAGTCGTCGGCCAGCGTGCGTTCGGCCGAGTTGACGGTCTTGCGCACGTCCTTCATGGCGGCGGCCAGCTCGGGCGTCACGTCGCTGTTGATGCGGCTGACGGTCTGCTCGGTGCTGGTGAGCGTCTTGTTGAGCGTGGCCAGCGTGGTGCGCAGGTCGGTGGCGATCTGCTCGTAGGGCACCTTGTTGAGCTTGGTGGCGATTTCCTGCACCTGCGACTGGATTTCGTCCAGACCGTTGGCAATGGTGGGCAGCTCGATCGGGCTCTTCGACAGGTCGATCTTCGCGGGCGGCGCCTTCGGGAAGAAGTCGAGCGCCACGTAGACCTGGCCGGTCAGCAGGTTGCCGTTGCGCAGCTGGGCGCGCAGGCCCTTCTCGGCCAGGAAGCGCAGCCGTTCCTGCTGCGTCGCGCGCGACTCCGTGGCCTGCGCACCGGCACCACTTTCGCGGCGGCGCAGGCGGTCGGGGTAGATCTGCACCAGCACCGGCATGCGGAACTCGCGCTCGGCGCGGTCGAACTCGACGCCGATGGATTTCACCTCGCCCAGCACCACGCCGCGGAAATCGACCGGCGCGCCCGGCGTGAGGCCGCGCAGCGACTGGTTGAAGTACATCAGCAGCGTCTGCGAGGGGCCGTCGGGCTCCTTCATGGCGGCGCTTTCGTCCTGCGCCAGCACGAAGGCCGTGTTCTCCTTGGCCAGCGGGCCCATGGCGTCGTCGGGCGCCTGGAAGGCGATGCCGCCGAGCAGGATGGTGGCCAGCGACTGCGTGCGCAGCGTGAAGCCGCTGGCGCTGAGCTGCGCGTCGATGCCGCTGGCCTGCCAGAAGCGCGTGTTCATGCCGACGAACTTGTCGTACGGCGCGTTCACGAACACCCGCAGCGTGACGCCGCGGCCGTCGCCGTCGAGCTCGTAGGCTGCGACCTGCCCGACCTTGATGCGCCGGAAGTACACGGGCGAGCCGACATCGAGCGAGCCCACGTCGCGCGCGCGCAGCAGGAACTGCTGGCCCGAGTCGCCGCGCGTGACGATGGGCGGGGCTTCGAGGCCGGTGAACTCGCCCGCGGTTTCCTTCTCGACACCCGCGTCGGCGCCGATGTAGGCGCCCGACAGCAGCGTGCCCAGGCCCGAGATGCCCGAGGTATCGAGCCGCGGCCGCACCACCCAGAAGCGCGAGTCGGCCGAAGTGAAGCCCTCGGCGTCCTTGTTGAGCTGCACCAGCACGCGCACGTGCGAGCGGTCGCGCGCCAGCCGCAGGCTCTGCACCAAGCCGATCTGCACGTCCTTGTATTTCACGGCGGTCTTGCCGGCTTCGAGGCCTTCGGCCGTCTTGAAGGTCAGCACGATCTCGGGGCCGCGCTCCATGAGGATGCGGGCCACCAGCGTCACGCCGACCAGCGCGGCGACGATGGGAATCAGCCAGATCAGCGAGGGCAGCCATTCGCGGCGGCGCGCCACTTTCGGCTTCGGCAGCGCGGGCGGGGCCGACGCTGCCGGACGGTCTTGCGGTTGCGTGTCTTCTTCACTCATGCGATTTTCTCTTCCCTGCTTTCAATCTGTCGTTCGTCCGTGTCTGCTTGCGGCACCGGGCCGTCCCACGTCAGGCGCGGGTCGAAGCTCAGCGAGGCCAGCATGGTCAGCACCACCACCGCGCCGAAGGCCGCAATGCCCACGCCCGCGGTGATGACCGCGAAGCCCTGGATCTGCACCAGCCCCGTCAGCAGCGACACCACGAACACGTCGAGCATCGACCAGCGTCCGATGATCTCGATGATGTGATACAGCTTGGCCCGCTCGCGCCGGCGCCAGTTGCTGCGCCGCTGCGCCAGCACCACAAGCAAGAGCAGTACCGCCAGCTTGAACAGCGGCACCAGGAAGCTCGCGATGAACACGATGGCCGCCAGCCCCCAGGCGCCCGACACCCAGAAGTAGATGACGCCGCTGAGGATGGTGTCGTACTGCGCGCCGAACAGCGTGCGCGTGATCATCACCGGCAGCAGGTTGGCCGGGATGTACATGATGCAGGCCGCGATCAGGAAGGCCCAGGTGCGGTTCAGGCTCTGCGGCTTGCGCGTGTGCAGGTGCGTGCCGCAGCGGGCGCAGGCGTCGCCATCTTCGGCATCGCGCCAGACGGCGGTGCAGTGCGTGCAGACGTGCAGGCCGAGCGCGGCGGCCGTCGGCACCGGGTTCTCGTGGTCGTGCTCGTCGTCGGCCTGCGCCTCCCAGGGGCGTGCCGAGGCCAGGCGGGCGGGCAGCCCGCGCACGTTCATGCGCGCACCTCCGGCGCGGCTGCATCCTCTTCATCGGCTTTGCGGAAGGTCATCTCCCAGAACGCACCGGGGTTGAACGACAGCACGGCCGTGAGCGTCACGGTGAGCGCCACGAAGGCCCACAGCGCGGGCCCCGGCACCACCGTCGCCATGCTCGACAGCTTGACGATCGCCACCAGCACGCCGAGCAGGAAGACCTCGATCATTCCCCAGGGCCGCAGCGACTGCATCATGCGCACCAGCACCGCGAAGCCCCAGGGCCGGTGCGCGCGGGCCAGCGGCACCAGCAGATAGGCCAGGATGCACAGCTGCAGCAGCGGAAACAGGATGGTCGTGGCCAGCACCAGCAGCGCCACCGGCGACATGCCCTCGGCGCTCAGCACCACCACCGCGCCGGCCAGCGTGGTCTGGCTGCGCAGGCCCTGCAGTTCGATCTCGACGATGGGAAACAGGTTGGCGATGGCGAACATGATCAAGCTCGCGACCGTCAGCGGCAGGATGCGCCGCTGCTGCGCGCCCGGGTGCCGGTCGAGCTCGGTGCCGCAGCGCGGGCACTCGGCCACGTCGCGCGGCGCCAGCGGCGTGCGGGCGTAGACCGCGTCGCAGCCCGGACAGACCACGGTGTCAGGTACTTCCTTCATGAGGCCGTACCCTACCTTATTCAGGCATGCGGACTTGTCGTCTTCAGCCGCAGACTGCTGAAAACCGCCGCCACCGCCGCGCAGCCCGCCGCCAGCACCAGCGCCACCACCGGGCCACGCCCGCCGTGCGGGCTCCAGACGCTGAACACCGCCGCCAGCACCACGGCCCCCAGCGTCTGCCCCGTGAGCCGCGCCGTGCCCAGCATGCCGCTGGCCGCACCACTTCGGTGCGCGGGTGGCGAACTCACGATGGTGTGGTTGTTGGGCGACTGGAACAGACCGAAGCCCAGTCCGCACAGCGCCATGCGCCAGGCGATGTCGGCATTGCCCGGGTGCGCCGGCAGCGCCGCCAGCAGCGCCAGGCCCGTGGCCAGCAGGCCCAGTCCGATGCCGCCCAGCAGCCCGTCGGGGTAGCGGCCGATGAGCCGCCCGGCGACGGGCGCCATCACCACGATGGCCAGCGGCCACGCCGTGATCAGCAGGCCGGCCTCGATGTGGCTGCGGCCGTACACGTCCAGCAGCAGGAACGGCAGCGCGATGTAGGCCAGCATCTGCGCGCAGAACGCCGCCACCGAGGTGCCCATCGACAGCGCGAACACCGGAATGCGCAGCAGGTCGATCGGAAAGAGCGGCACCGCCTGCGTGCGCTGGCGCCGCAGGTAGACGAAGCCCACCGCCAGCCCGGCCGCCAGCGTGGCCCAGGCCGACCACGGCGTGCCCGTAGCCTGCACCCCGCCCTCGCGCACGCCCAGGTGGTCCACGCCAAGGAAGACCAGCGAGAACATCAGCACGTTGAGCGTCACGTCGACCAGCGAGAAGCGCGCGCCCGCGGCCGGTGCCGAGCGGTTGAACGGCAGCGCCCGCATGCCCAGTGCAAAGGTGACGATGCCCAGCGGCACGTTGATGGCGAAGAGCCACGGCCACGACGCCACCGACAAGATCGCCGCCGCCACCGAAGGCCCGGCCACCGACGAGGTGGCGACCACCAGCGAATTGATGGCCATGCCCCGCCCCAGCTGCGCCGAGGGGAACGTGAGCCGCACCAGCGCCGCGTTGACGCTCATGATCCCCGCCGCGCCCAGCCCCTGCAGCGCGCGCGACGCGATCAGCGTGGCGAGCGAATTGGCGAAGGTCGCGGCCAGCGACGACACGGTGAACACCGCCATGCCCACCAGGTACACGCGCCGGTAGCCCACGAGGTCGCCCAGCGAGGCCAGCGGCAGCAGCATCACGAGCGTGGCGATCTGGTAGGCGTTGACCACCCAGATGGCCTGCGCCGGCGTGGCCTGCAGCTCGCGCGCGATGCCGGGCAGCGCCAGGTTGACGATGGTGCCGTCGAGCACCGACACCGTGAGCCCGAGGATGATGACCAGCATCGCCCAGCCGCGCGCGGGCGCGGCCAGGCCGTCGAGCTGGGCCTGCGGGCCGCTGCCTGTCATGGCGACTGTCATGTCAGGCCTCCTGCGCCCTGCCCCCGGTCGGCTCCGAACGCACACCGCCCAGCGTGAGCCAGGTCAGCACCAGCGCGATGAGCGCACCGCCGGCCATGCCCGCAACCATCGGCAGCGGCCGGCCGTTGGAGAACAGGCCCACCACCGCCATCGCGAGCGCGCCGGTCAGCATCTGCAGCGTGCCCAGCAGCGCCGAGGCCGTGCCGGCGATGGCGCCGTGCATCTCGAGTGCGAGCACGCCGGTGGTCGGGATGACGAGGCCCATGAAGCCCGAGGCGATGAAGTACAGGACGATCAGCACCCACAGGTTGTCGCCGCCCATCGCGAAGTACACGAACATGGCGACCATCGCCACGCCGCAACAGGCCACGCCGAACTTGACGAGGTTGACCAGCCCGTAGCGCTCGCCCAGCGAGCCCGTGAACTGCGAGGCCGCGATGAAGGCCGCCGCATTCACGCCGAAGGCCACGCTGTACATCGCGGGCGACAGGCCGTAGTGGTCGATCATCACGAACGACGAATTGGCCAGGTAGGTGAAGAAGCCCGCCATCGCGAAGCTGCCGATGAACACCAGGCCGAGGTAGTGCCAGTCGCGCAGCAGCAGCCAGTAGGCCGACAGCGCGCTGCCCAGGCTGCTTTCGACACGCTCCGAGGCCGGGCGCGTTTCGTCGAGCAGCTTGACCATCATGGCCAGGCCCGCCACCGCGGCGATGGTGACGGCCCAGAACACGCCGCGCCAGCCGGTGAAGGCGATGACCAGGCTGCCCGCGAGCGGCGCCAGGATCGGCGACACGCTGAACACCAGCATCAGCAGCGACATCAGCCGCGCGGCGTCGGTGCCGGTGTGCAGGTCGCGCACCACGGCGCGCGGAATCGCCATGCCGGCGGCCGCACCCAGGCCCTGCACGAAGCGCAGCGCGATCAGGGTCTGGATGTCGGTCGCCAACGCGCAGCCCACGCTGGCCAGCGCGAACAGCACCAGCCCGGCATACAGCGGCGGCTTGCGCCCGACCATGTCGGAGATCGGGCCGTAGAGCAGCTGGCCCGCGCCGAGCGACAGGAAGAAGGCGGTGAGGCTCATCTGCACCGCGCCGATGTCCGCATGCAGGCTTTGCCCGATGGCGGGCAAGGCCGGGAGGTACATGTCGATCGCGAAAGGCCCGATGGCGGAGAGCAGGCCCAACAACAGGGCCATTTTGAAGAACGGAGAAGAACGCATTGGGTCGATTGTGGCGAAGGCTCGCAATCGGTGCAGGCGTGGGGTCGGCGGCTTTCGCCGCTAGTGCATTCGTTCTACCGGGCGGTACGCAGCGCCCCTTCAGTACAGCGTGGCCCGCTGGCGCGCGGGCAGTTCGCGGTCGTAGGTGACGCCGTCGAAGGCCGCATCGGTCAGCGCCGAAAGGATGGCACCTGGCGTCGGCACGGTGCGCGGCGCGTCCTGCGGCACCGGCGCCCAGAGCTTCGAACGCTGGATCGCGCGGGCGCACTGGAAGAACACGGTCTCGACGGCGATCTCGATCACGCACTGCGGCGCGCGCCCTTCCACCGCGAAGCGCGCCAGCAGCTCGGGTGCCGCGCTGATGCGTGCGCGCCCGTTCACGCGCAACGTTTCGCCCACGCCCGGAATCAGGAACAGCAAGGCCACGCGCGGGTCGGCCACGATGTTGCGCAGGCTGTCGATGCGGTTGTTGCCGCGCCGCTCGGGCAGCAGCAAGGTCCTCTCGTCCTGCACCGCGACGAAGCCCGGGGCGTCGCCGCGTGGCGAGGCGTCGAGCCCGCCGGGGCCGGTGGTCGCGAGCACCGCGAACGGCGATGCGGCGATCAGCGCCTGGTAGCTCGGGTGCAAGTACGGCACCTCTTTCTTGAGCGAGGCCTCGCCCGGCTGGCCGAACAGGGCTTCGAGTTGCGCGACGGTGTCGATGGTGGTCATGGGGCGATGTTCTCCTGGATCGGGGTGGGTGGCGATGCGCGCCGGACGCAGGCCAGCGCCGCGATCGCCAGCAACAGCGCGGCACTGCCGTAGATCCACGGCGGCGAGGCAATGGGCAGCAGCACGCCGGCCAGCAAGGGCCCGGCGCCCGCGCCGATGTCGCGCCAGACCGCGCGGGCCGCGAGCGCCCGCACGCGCTCCGGTCCGGGCGTGCGCCGCGCCACGATGGGCGGCAGGAGCGGCAGCTGCAGCGCGCGCAGCACCACGATCAGCGCCGCGCAGCTCCACAGCCAGCCCAGGCCAAAGCCCACGAGCGCGAGCGACGTCACCAGCGACAGGCTCACGAGCAGGCGCTCGGCGCCGAAGTGCTCCGCCATGCGCCCGCCCACCGGTCCGAGAAAGATTTCCGCGAGGTAGCGCAGCGCCATCAGCACGCCCGCCACGATCACCGCACCGCCGGGCAGCAGGTCCTTGCCGAGGTACGACAGGCCCACGATGAACAGACCGTCGAGCGCCAGCCCTTCCATGAAGGACCAGCCGTCGAGCGCGTTCGGCCGCTGGAAGCGCCGTGTCGGCGCGGCGCTGTGGTGCGGCTTCGACGGCAGCCGCCGGGTGACGAACAGCGCGAGCAACGACACCACCGCCAGCACGCCGAAGATCGCGCGCGGCCCGACCGTGTACGCCAGCAGCGCACCGAGCGGCAGCGCGAGCACCGGCCCGGTCGCGATGAAGGCGCGCGAACGCCCGCTGCGCCGCGCGGCACCGATCGGGTCGGCCGTGGCCAGGGCCTGCGTCGACAGGTTGAGCGCCGCGAAGCACAGGCCCCAGGTCAGCCGCAGCGGCAACAGCGCCCAGAACCCCGAGAGCGTGGCGTAGCCCAGCCCGCAGCATGCGGCGGCCACCACGGCCAGCGTGCAACTGGCCCGGTCGCCGTGGCGCGCATAGAAACGCGCCACCCAGCCGTAGCCTGCGATGCGCACCAGCCGGTTGGCCGCCAGCAGCAGGCCGACCTCGGCCAGCGAGACGCCGAACTGCGACGCATACATGGGCAGCAGCAGGTACAGCACCACGTCGGCCGGCAGCGAGAGGCCGAGCGCCATGGCGGCGTGGCGGGAATCCAGGTCGCTGGAACGGGCGGGAGCGGCGGGAGAAAGCGGTGGTGCAGCGGACATCGAGCCCGTATCGTGCCCGCTCGCAACGCCCGCCGACAAACGACATTCCCGCGCGGCATGCGTGAGAAAATCGCACGCATGCCGCTTCGCGAACCGCCCCTCCATGCCGTGCGCGCCTTCGTGGCGGCGGCCCGCCACCTGAGCTTCACGCGTGCCGCGGTCGAACTGCACGTGACGCACAGCGCGGTGAGCCGGCAGATCAAGAGCCTCGAGGCCTGCCTGGGCGTGGCGCTGTTCGAACGCCGCATCCGGCAGGTCACGCTGACGCCCGAGGGCCAGCAGTTCTTCGCGGAGACCGAACCCGCGCTCGCGCAGATCCACGCGGCGGCCCGCGCGCTGCAGCTGCAGGGACCGGCGCGCGCGGTGCGCATCAACGTGCGGCCCTCGTTCGCCGTGCGCTGGCTGATTCCCCGGTTGCCGTCGTTCGTGGAACGTCATCCCGATATCGAGCCGCAGGTCGCCACCAGCACCGTCATGCCCGAGCAGGCGACGGACAGCTTCGACATCGCCGTGCGCCGCGGCCTCGAAGGCTGGCCGTCGTCGATCCAGGTGCGGCCTTTCCTCGAAGACGAAGTGCTGGTGGTCGGCGCGCCCGCGCTGTTCAAGACGCAGCTGCTGCCCGACCTGCGCGCCCTCGCCTCGCACGTGCTGCTGTCGGCGCGCACGCGCAAGGACGACTGGGACGACTGGAAGAAGCAGGTCGGCGCACCGCGCGCGCGACCGGCCGGTCGGCTGCAGTTCGATCACCTGCACTTCGTGCTGCAGGCCGCGGTCGACGGGCTGGGCATCGCGCTGGCGCCGACCTCGCTGGTGGCGCACGACCTGGCCTCGGGGCGGCTGCAATCGCCGCTGCCTGAATTGCGGATGACGCTGGAGCGCTACTACTACGGCCTCGCGCCTGATGCGGCGCCCGAGGCAGTGTGTGTGGCCGAGTGGTTCGAGCAGATGAACGCGGGCTGAGGCTTCCACGTCCGTAAACGGCGAGCGGCAGACGGGCGCGGCCCCGAGGATGCGGTCTTTCTCTTCGTGTGCCGCCCCATGCCCTCACCGCTTCCCCGTTCTTTCTCCCATCTCGCCTGGGCCAATCTCGCAGCCCAATCCGCCGAACAACTGAGCCTCGCGGCCGTGCCGCTCGTCGCTGTGCTCGCGCTCGGCGCCGGGCCGGGTGAGATCGGTTTCCTGGCCGCGGTGCAGACGCTGCCCTTCCTGCTGATCTCGCTGCCGATGGGCCTGCTCGCGGACCGCATGTCGCGCCGTCGCCTGATGGTGTGGGCCGAGGGCCTGCGCGCGGTGTCGCTGCTGGCCTTGCTCGGCATGGTGCTGTCGTCGACGCTGGGCATCGGCGGGCTGGCCGTGCTCGGGTTCCTTGGCGCGGTCGGCACCGTGGGCTTCAGCGTCGCGGCGCCCGCACTGGTGCCTGCCCTCGTGCCGCGTGACGCGCTGGCGCGCGCCAACGGGCGGCTGGAGCTGGCGCGCAGTGCCGCCTTCACGGCCGGGCCTGCGCTCGCGGGCGCGCTGGTCGCGTGGGCCGGTGCGTCGTCGGCTTTCGTGCTGGCGTCGGTGCTGTCGGTGGCGGCAGTGGGCCTGTTGCTGCGCCTGAGCGAGGCGCCCCGCCCCGCGGCGCCGTCGCGCCATCCACTGCGCGAGGTGCACGACGGCGCGCGCTTCGTCTGGCAACACGCGTTCCTGCGGCCGATGCTGATGACCGGTGCGGTCTTCAACATCTCGTGGTTCGTGCTGCAGGCGGGCTATGTGCCTTATGCCGTGCGCGTGCTGGGCCTCGGCGCGCAGGCCGTGGGTTTCACGCTCGCGATGTACGGTGCGGGCATGGTGGTCGGTGCGCTGCTGACCTCGCGCGTGACGGCGCGGCTGCCGTTCGGGCGCGCGATCCAGGTCGGGCCGGCCGTGGCGGTGGCTGCCGCCGCAACGATGGCGGCCACCCTCGTCGTGCCGACCGCCTCGCTGGCCGCGCTCTCGTTCTTCCTGTTCGGCGCGGGGCCGATGGTCTGGGTCATCACCTCGACCACGCTGCGCCAGAGCGTGACAGCCTCGGCGATGCTGGGCCGCGTGTCGGCCGTGTTCCTCACGGTGAATGCGGGTGCGCGCCCCGTGGGCGCGGCGCTCGGCGGCGTGGTCGGCGCCTTGTGGGGCGAGCCGGCCTGCCTGCTGCTGGCGCTCGCGGGCTTCGTGCTGCAGGCCGCGATCATCTTCGGTTCGCGCATCGCAGGACTGCAACAACTGCCCGTGCCGGCGGCCTGACCGTTCAAGCTCAGAACAGCGAGCGCGTCCCGTTCGGCGTGGCGCCTTCGATGTCGAGCATGCGCAGCTTGGTCAACGCACCGCCGCCCGCCGAGAAGCCGCCCGGCTTGTTGCCCGCAGCCAGCACGCGGTGGCAGGGCACAACCGGCGCGAAGGGGTTGTGGCCCATGGCCTGGCCGACCGCGCGCGAGAGGCCCTTGTCGCCCAGCTCTTCGGCCACCTCGCCGTAGGTGCGCGTCTGCCCCGGCGGAATGCGCCGCGCGATCGCATAGACGCGTTGATGGAACTCGGACACGCCGCGCATGTCGAGGTCGATGTCGCACAAGTCGTCGGTCGCGCCTTCGAGCAGCGCCTGCACGCCCGCGATGGCGTGCTGCGCGCGCGGCGACGGCGAGGCTTCCTCCAGATCAGGAAAGCGCCGATGCATGCGCGCACGCGTCGCGGCTTCGCCCCGCTCTTCAGGCAGTTGCACACCGACCAGCCCCTGCGGCCCCCAGGCCAGCGCGCAGACGCCGATGGCGGTCGGGAACAAGGCAAAGCCGGAATCGGAAGGAGATGCGGCAGTCATCGGAGCATTGTGATTCAAGGTTGAAAAACGACGCGCGGACATGGGCGCGAAGACCTCTTCCGCAGAAGAGCAAAAGTACCAGCCAAACACCCCGAAATATCGAACTTTCATTCGGCGCTTCGAGGCATTTCCGCTCATCCTTTCGAACGCACCGAACGTCGGCAAGCCGTTGTCGGACATGTGCATCGCCCCCTAGTCTCGCGCCCAGAAGTTGTCGGCTGAAATTCCAAAACAACAGGGAGACACATGCACATGAGGCCACGCGATTCTTCGCGGCCGGCGCGGCTGCGCGCCCAGCGCGGACTGACCGCCATCGAGCTGATGGTCACGCTGGCGATCCTTGCGATCCTCATCGGCATCGCGGCGCCTTCGATGACGCGCTTCATCGTGCAATGGCGGCTGTCCAACGCCATCAACGCCGTGACCGGCTCGCTGCGCACCGCACGCACCGAAGCCATCGCCCGCGCAAGACCCGTCGTCGTCTGCCAATTGCGCGCAGGCACCGCGGTCGAGTGCGAAACCGGCTCGGGCGGCAACGATTTCGCGGCCGGCTGGATCGTCTTCGCCAAGAACGACCGCGACGGCGACTTCGCCTATTCCGAGTCGACAGACGAAGTGCTGTTGCGACAAGACGCGCTGCCTGGCATCGCGAAGATTGCCCTGGGCAAAGCCGGCCGTTTTGTCTTCCTGCCCAGTGGTCTGGTGAGCTCGGGGAGCAACAGCATCACGGTCGATGCCCCCGGTTTCGAAACGGCCAGCACCACCCCATGGGCACGCAAGACGCTGTGCATCAGCAAGCCCGGGCGCATCCGCTACGCCGCGGAGGGCGAAGACTGTTCGGGCAACGACGAATGAAGCGCCCCACACAACGCGGCGCCACCCTCATCGAGGTGCTGGTCTCCATCGTCATCCTGGCCATCGGCCTGTTCGGCATGGCGGGGCTCACCTCGGCGGCCCTCAAGTACAACCAGTTCTCGCGCATGCGCGCCACCGGCCTGAGCCTGGTGAACGACTACGCGGAACGTGCCCGCGCCAACCTCGCGGGATTTGCCGGCTACACCCACGCCAAGGCCTACAACGCCAGCGCGCGCGAGGCGGCCCCCACGGACCCCACGCCGCCGCCCGCCGCCTGCGAGGTCGACACCTCCGTTCCCGACAAGCCGGTCAACACCTGCGGCGCGGCCATTGCCGCCTACGACCTCGCGCAGTGGCTCACGAATGTCGGGAACCGGCTGCCCGGCGGCACGGCCTACGTCACGACGGAACTGGCCGACGCGGCCTCCGGCGTGAACGGCCTGCCGGCCACGCGCGTGCTGAACATCTGGCTGATCTGGCGTGCCATCGCGGAGGACACGGGCTTCGCGCTGCGCCAGGCCTGCCCCATCGCCGGCGCCAACATCGCGGCCCCGGCAGAGGTGAACTGCATGTACTTCCGGATCACGCTGTGAGCACCGTCTTCACTGCACTCCCACGCACGCGCAACGCGGCCCGCGGCTTCACGCTGATCGAACTGATGATCTCGCTGACGATCGGGCTGGTGATCCTGGTGGCCGCCTTGTCCACGTTCTCGACGTCCAGCCGCAGCAGCCAGCTGTCGCAGGCCGAGACGCAGTTGAACGAGGACGGCATCCTCGCGCTCAACCTGATCCAGCAGCAGCTCAAGCAGGCCGGCTATTCGCAGCAGCTCATCCCGAGCAACGGCGCCACGGTGATGGGCAACTACGCCGGCCCCGCCGTGCGCGGATGCACCGGCGGATTCACCGACGCCGCAGCCGCCTTCGACAAGCTGTCGTGCACGGGCAAAGGCAGCGACGCCATCGCCATCCGCTACGAAGCCACCACCGACAACACCATGCCCACGGGCACCGACGCCAAGCTGGCGACGAACTGCCTGGGCAACGGCATCAACGCGCTCACGCCGTCGCAGGTGAACCCGCCGCCCACGCCGGCACCCGGCGCGCCCCCACCCGGCAACTACTCCCTGGCCGACAACCGCTATCTGGTGACAGACGCGAGCACGGCGCCGATGCTGTCCTGCCGCGGCATGGAAAAGCGCGACGCCGTCAACGCCATCGGCGCCTCGCAACCGCTGCTGGCCAACGTCGAGAGCATGCGCATTCTGTACGGCGTGGCCAGCCGTCCCAGCATCGAGCTGGCGGCCACTTACGACCCGCTGCGGCACCAGATCGTCAAGTACCTGGATGCCGCGGGTGTCGATGCCCTGCCCGGCAGCGGCGTCCTGGCCGATCTTGCCGAAGACCGCTGGAGCCGCGTGCTGAGCGTGCGCGTGTGCCTGCAGATGCGCAGCGACCGGCCGGTGCGCGACGTGCCCGACGGCGGCCTTGCCTACAAGCGATGCGACAACACCGACCGCACCGGCACCGACGGCTACCTGCGCAGGACCTTCACCACCACGGTGCTGCTGCGCAACCGCTTGATCACCCCATGAACACGAAGCCATCCCCTCCTGTGCACCGTATCGCCGGCACGCGCGAACGGGGCGTGGTCCTGATCGTCACGCTGATCCTGGTCGTGATCCTGTCGCTGGTCGGCACCTTCGCGATCCGCAATGCCACGCAGAGCGAGCGCAGCGTGAACGGCATCCGTTCAACCGAGGTCGCGCGCGAGGCCGCCGAGACCGCGCTGCGTTTTTGCGAACAGGTGGCCATCTTCGACGGTGACGACAAGGACTACACCGAGTACGCCTCCGTCGGCATGCGCGCCCGGATCATCACGACCCCCATCGGCTCGGAGTTCGATGAAACCGCGGCATGGCGCAAAAAGGCCAGCTGGGCGGGCAACAGCGCGATCGTCGTTCCGAAGGCCTACGCCAACAAGAAGCCCACTGGCACCACGGTCGATGCGACGCCCCTGGAGATCGAACCGCGCTGCCTCATCCAGAAGATCGCCACCACCTCGACGCCCAGTCTGACCGGCTACCTGATCACCGCCCGGGGCTTTGCCAACAACGCCAGGTTCGAGACGTCGACCGGCGTCGCCACCCAGGGCGCGGAAGCATGGCTGCAGTCTGTGCTGACGCGCGACAAATGACTCCATGACCTTCATCGCCATGACACACCTGTCCCCCGGTTCCTTGCACTCCCGCCGCGGCTTCACTCTGATCGAAGTCATGGTCGTCGTCGCGATCATCGCCATCCTGGCCGCCATCGCGCTGCCGAACTACCAGGAGCACGTGCGACGCTCCAAGCGCGCCGAAGCCCAGGGCCTCCTGATGGAGGCCGCGCAGTTCATGCAGCGCTACTACTCGGCGAACGATCGCTACACCGCAGCCGCGGGTGATGCCGGCGAGGAGACCGAGCAGAAGAAAGGCGCAGAGAGCCTGTTGCCTAAGGCCTTGCAGCAGTCACCGAAATCCGGCGCCGCCAACTACACCATCGCCGTCTTCGCGCGCGACACCCCACCCAGCTTCATCCTCAAGGCCACCCGTACCGGCAGCATGACCGGCGACCGCTGCGGCACGCTGACCTTGAGCGGCCTGGGTGTGAAGGACATGGATGACGAGGTCACGGGACTGCTGACGAAGGAGTGCTGGAGATGAATCTCACACGCCTCATCAGATCCCCACTTTCAACCGCAGGGAAAAACGCATGACCGCCACGCGCCCGTTTCTTGTTCAGGTACCCGCCAGGGCCGCACGCACGCTGCGAACCTTCGTCAGCCTCGCTGCCGCGTGGGGCGCGGCGGTTCTTCCCCTTGGCGACGCGCTGGCCGCCACGACGCCGAGCCAGGCCCCGCTGTACAACGCCGTGCCGGGCGCCAAGCCCAATCTGATGTTCGTGCTGGACAACTCGGGGTCGATGGCGGAGGAGGCTCAGGACGGGTACGCGGTCGAAGACAACTGCCCGAAAAGTGGCCGGAATTGCGACGGAAGGTACGGCTGGTATGCCATGCGGTCCAGCGACGTCAACACGCAGTACTACAACCCGGCCATCACCTACGCCGCCCGAGTGAATTCGAACGGCACGCCGCAGGGCAATTCGACGTTCTTCGTGGACAACCAGTTGTCAGACAACCGAAGACCGGATCACAACGTCGGTACAACGGCCGGGTCGAGGAAGTTCACCTACGTCCAATGCAAGAACGGTGACTGTTCCAGCGCCGCAAACCGGTCCGAGACCACCATCAGCAATCCGTCCACTTCCGACACCGTCAAGTTGCCCCCCGGCCACAAGCGTACCGACTGCGGGCCGAATGCCACCCAGTGCACCACGGAACAGGAACGCCAGAACATCGCGAACTGGTATGAGTGGTACCGCTCCCGCGCGCTGGCGGTCAGCACGGCCCTGGGCCTGGCGATGCAAAGCTACGACAACAAGTTCAGGGTGGGCTACGTCCAGTACAACAACAACGGAGACGATGCGCTGGGCATCGTGAGTGGCGTCAACTACTTCAGCGACGAAGCGGCCGCGAACGGAAAGAAGTGGAAGACCAGCTTCTACGACTGGATCTACGGCATCAACCCCAAGGGAGGAACACCAAGCCACAACGCCCTGGTGCTCGCGGCCAACTACTACGCCGGCAGCGTAACGAAGTCCATCACCTCCTCCCTCCTGAGCAGCCCCTGGAAGAACGATCCCAACGACCTGAAGAGCGGTGAGCTGAGTTGCCGGCGTGCCTACAGCATCGTGCTGTCCGACGGCGCCTGGAACGCGAAGACCGCGCAAGGCATCGACACGCGCTACACCGCCAACAGCGCAAGCATCAATTTCGACGGCAAGCCGTCTGCAAGTGCCACCGCATTCAGCTACGACCCGAAGGGTGCGCCCGGCTACGACAGCACGGATGCGCTGAAGAAGCTGAATGCCAGAAACACGTACATCCCCTACGGCGACGGCGGCACCAGCAGCAACGGGTTCGCCGACCTCACGGCCCGCTACTTCTGGCATACGGACTTCTCCAAGACGCTCCCCAACGACGTTCCCCCGATGGGCGGCCAGCACAACCCCACGTTCTGGCAGAACATGACCACCTTCACCATCGGCTGGGGCCTGACGCCTTCGGGCGACGCAGACAAGACCGGCGGGCTGACCTGGGCGCAGATCGAGAGCTACAACAACGATTGGCTCGCCGGCAACGCGGCGAAGAAACCCAACTGGCCCACCGGCGACCTGAACGACGGCAACGATACGACCGATGCACAGCGCGTGGACGATTTCATCCACGCCGGCTTCACCGGTGGCGGCCGTGCCTACAGCGTGTACTCGGGCGACGACGTGCGCCGGGCGCTCGACAACGCACTGAGCAGCATGGTCGGGTCCGGCAACGACGCCGGCGTGGCCGTGTCGGGCAACAGCAACGAGTTCCAGACGCTGCAAGGCCAGTACAAGTACACGACCGAGTACCAGACCGCGGACAACAGCGGCGACATCAAGGCCTTCGAACTGAATGCCGACGGTGACTACAACGCGGTCGACAAAGCAGGCAAGCCGATCCCGGCCTGGTCCGCCAATGTCAGGATGCCCTCCGCGAACAAGCGGTCGATCTTCGCCTTGTCGAACTACGACCCCAACGCCCCCGCATCGGCCCTGCGCACGGTGCTGACCAACGACACGCGACTGGACAAACTGCCGGCCGATTTCCAATCCCTGCTCAATGCGGACAAGCAACAGGCCGCAGACGAGAGCTTTGTCCGCTACCTGCTGGGCAGCGACCCGCAGAAGGACGCCGACGGCACGGTCTACCGGTTGCGCAAGCAGCCCATCGGCGCCTCGGTCAACTCGCCGCCGGTGTTCGTGGGCGGGCGTTTCGACATGGGCTATGGTCCCTTGAGCGCGGTGGACGGCAGGGGCCCCCCCTATGCCGACTACAAGGCGCTCAAGAGCTCAGCCCCTCCCACTATCTTTGCCGCCACCAACAACGGCAAGGTCCACGTGCTGAACGCCGCCAGGAACGACGCAGGGGGCATCGAGCTGGCCGCCTTCATGCCCAAGGGCGCCATGGCGTCGCAGGTCGACCTGGCCAATCCGAACTTCCGCTTCCGCTACACGCTCGACGGCCCGCTGGTCGAGCAGGACGTGTACGACAAGAACGGCGTGGCGCCGGCAGGCGGAAAGAACACATGGCGCCAGGTGGTGCTGGGCACCGGGGGGCGCGCGGGCCCGTTCATGTACGGCCTGGAATCGCCTTTGGGTGCCACCGGCCGCACGCCGACCCAGAACCACTTTCTCTGGGAGGTGAACAACAAGCACAAGGACTACGCCGACCTGGCCCACGTGACCAACAACCCCGCCGCGGGCCAGCTGGACGACGGCACTTGGGTCATGCTGACGGGCAGCGGTCACTACCCCGAAGCCGGCAAACAGGTCGGGCTGTACATGGTGGAGACGCTCACCGGCAAGCTCAAGAAATTCATCGGGCTCCCCACGGAATATGGCAACACCGCCACTGGCGGCAACCGCGGCCTGGGCGGCGTGGTCGCCGTGCGGGACACCACCCGCCGCATCGTCGCCGCCTACGCCGGCGACGCGAACGGCAACCTGTGGCGTTTCGACTTGCGCAGCGCAAAGCTCGGGCCTTCCGCCAAGGGCCAGCTGCTGTTCACCACACCGGGCGGCAAGACGCAGCCGATCTACGCCGCACCGGCATGGCAGGTCCACCCCGGCGACGGAAGCACCTGCACGTACAGCACGTCCGCGCAGTGCGGCGCCATCGTGGTCGTGGGCACGGGCATCCTGCTCGACGAGGAAGACCTCGCGACGCCCGCCAGGAAGCAGGCGATCTACGGCATCTGGGACCCGACGCCCATCGGCGGCGACGCCAAGGCCGACGCACGCAAGGTCGAACTCGCCGACCTCGTGGAGCAAACCATCGACAAGGCCTCGGCAAAGGTCGGCTTGCTCAACGAGCGCGACAAGAACTTCTACCAGGTCAGCAACAACGCCGTGGACTGGAAAGCCAAGAGGGGATGGCTGCTGAACCTCGGCATGATTCCCTACCCCGGGGCGATGGAGAACGGCGAGCGCGTGGTGGGCGACCTGGCCAACCTGGGCAGCAGCGTGATCGTCACGTCCTTCCTGCCGGAGGACAAGAACCTGGGCATCGAGTCCTGCACGGCCACCGGCAGCCTGCCGAACAACACCTACGTGCTGGACGCGTTGACGGGCAAGAACAAGTATTCGTTCGACGTCGATGGCAACGGCAGCTTCGATTTCTATTCGATCGTCTCGAACCCTGCCGGCGGTTTCACGCGCGGCAACGTGACCTCGCGCAACATGGTCGGCCAGCCCAACGAAGGTCGCCCCGACGGCAAGCCCGAAGTCAATTGCACCAATGAAACGGGCTTCCTGACCGGCGTGGGCGACACGCAGAAGATCGGCGACGGCTGCGGGGTGTCGCGCACCTGGCGCCGCAGCTGGCGCCAGGTGGTCTCGCCACCCTTCTGATTTCCGAAAGAGAAAGCCGCAGCCGCCTCAGAGCATCATGTGCCGCGCCAGCAGCACCGCCACATGCACCGCTTCGCGCTGCGCGCCGTCGCCGATCTGGTGCCTGCAGCTCGTGCCGTCCGCCACCACGACCGCATCGGGCCTGGCGCGAATCGCGGGCAGCAGGCTCGCCTCGGCCATCTGCATCGACACCTCGAAGTGGCTGGCTTCGTAGCCGAAGCTGCCGGCCATGCCGCAGCATGAGCTTTCGATCAGCTCGGGCTCGGCGCCCGGAATCAGCTTCAGCACCTCCATGATCGGGCTCACCGCGCCGAAGGCCTTCTGGTGGCAGTGGCCGTGCAGCAGGATGGGCGCCGTGGCCGGCTTCAGCGCGAGTTCGAAGCGGCCGGCCTTGCGTTCGCGGGCGATGAACTCCTCGAACAGCAATGCCTGCTTCGCGACGGCCTGCGCCTTGTCGCCGAAGCCCATCACCAGCGTTTCGTCGCGCAGCGTGAGCAGGCACGAGGGCTCGAGCCCGACGATGGGAACACCCGCCTGCGCCAGCGGCAGCAGCGCGTCGATCAGCGCCCCCGCGCGCACCTTGGCTTCGTCCACCATGCCGCTGGCCAGGAAGGTCCGGCCGCAGCAGTGGTGCCCGCCGCCCTTCTCCACCGTGTGCAGCGCATAGCCTGCGGCGTGCAGCACGCGCGCCGCCGCAAAGACGTTCTCGCTTTCGAAGGTGCCGTTGAAGGTGTCGACGAACAGCACGGCGACCTTCTCGCCGCGCGCTGCAGCAGCCAGCACCGACGCTTGATCAGAAAACAGACCCGACGCCACCGTGTCCTTGCCGCGCCAGAAAGTGTCGCTGCGCCATTCGGGCAGCGAGCGCTTCGCTGAAAAGCCCAGCATCTTCTCGCCCAGCCACGCCGCACCCGGCACGCGGTTGCGCAGGTTCAGCAGCCACGGCATGCGGCTGGCGCGGTGCGCGTAGTCGGGCATGTAGGCGACCAGCTTGTCTTTCAGCGTGTGGCCGTGGCGTTTCTTGTAATGGTCGAGAAACTCGATCTTCATCTTCGCCATGTCCACGCCGGTCGGGCAGTCGCGCTTGCAGCCCTTGCAGCCGACGCACAGGTCCATGGTCTCGTGCATGGCCTCGCTGGTGAAGGCGTCGGCGCCGAGCTGGCCCGACAGCGCCAGGCGCAGCGTGTTGGCGCGCCCGCGCGTCAGGTGCTGCTCGTCGCGCGTCACGCGGTAGCTGGGGCACATGGTGCCGGCGTCGAACTTGCGGCAGTGGCCGTTGTTGTTGCACATCTCCACGGCCTTGGCGAGGCCGCCGGTGCTGTCGCCGCCGGTGCCGGGCGCGGTGGTGACCTCGGTCACGGGGTCGGCATTGACGTTCCAGCCCGACCAGTCGAGCACGGGCTTCAATTCGATGCGGCGGTACGGCTTTGGCGCGGTGGGCGGCGCGAAGCGGAACAGCGCGCCATCGTCCATGCGCGGCGGGTCGATGATCTTGCCGGGGTTGAACAGCCCGATCGGGTCGAGCTGCTGCTTGATCGCGCGAAAAGCCTCGTTGATTGCCGGCCCGAACTGCCATTCGATCCACTCGCCGCGGCACAGCCCGTCGCCGTGCTCGCCGCTGAAGGCGCCCTTGTACTTGCGCACCAGCGCGCTGGCCTCTTCGGCAATGGCGCGCATCTTGGCCGCACCGTCGGCGCGCATGTCGAGAATGGGCCGCACATGCAGCGTGCCGACCGAGGCATGCGCGTACCAGGTGCCACGGCTGCCGTACTTGGCGAACACCTCGGTCAGCGCGTCGGTGTATTCAGCCAGGTGCTCGAGCGGCACCGCGCAGTCTTCGATGAAGCTCACGGGTTTGCCGTCGCCCTTGAGGCTCATCATGATGTTGAGACCGGCCTTGCGCACCTCCCACAGGTTCTTCTGCCGGCCGTCGTCGGGCATCTCGACCACGCTGCCGGGCAGGCCGAGGTCGCCCATCAGCTCGACCAGCTGCTTCAGCTGCGGCAGCAGCGCGGCCTTGTCGGCGCCCGAGAACTCGACCAGCAGGATGGCGGCGGGCTTGCCGATCAGCGCCGTTTCCACGGTCGGCTTGAACGCGGGATTGGCCAGGCTCAGCTCGATCATCGTGCGGTCGACCAGCTCCACCGCCGTCGGTCCCAGCTTCACGATGTGCTGCGCAGCATCCATGGCCGCATGGAAGGTCGGGAAGTTCACGATGCCCAGCACCTTGGCGCGCGGCAGCGGCGCCAGCTTGAGCTTCAGGCTGCGCGTGTAGGCCAGCGTGCCTTCGGCGCCGATCAGCAGATGCGCGAGGTTCACGCTGCCGTCGGCCGTGTACGGCTTCTCGCTCTGGTTGTCGAAGATGTCGAGGTTGTAGCCCGCCACGCGGCGCATCACCTTGGGCCAGTGCTGCGCCATGGCGTCACGGTGCTCTTGCGCCAGCCCGTGCACGAACTGCGCGATGCCCGCCGCGCGCGCACCGAGCGTGCCCACCGGACCAAATTCGACCAGTTCGCCACTCGACAGCCACGCGCTCGCGCCCAGCACGTTGTGCACCATGTTGCCGTAGGCGATGGAGCGCGAGCCGCAGGAGTTGTTGCCCGCCATGCCGCCCAGCGTGGCCTGCGCGCTGGTCGACACGTCGACCGGGTACCAGAGCCCGTGCGGCTTGAGCTGCGCGTTCAGGTGGTCGAGCACCAGGCCCGGTTCGACCGTGGCGGTGCCCTCTTCCACGTTCACATCGAGCACCTTGCGAAAGTGCTTGCTGTTGTCGATCACCAGCGCCGCGCCTGTGGTCTGGCCGCACTGGCTGGTGCCGCCGCCGCGCGCGAGCACCGGCACCTTCAGGTCGCGGGCGATGTCGATGGCGGTGGCGATGTCGCGCTCGTTCGTGGGCACGAAGGCGCCGACCGGCGTGATCTGGTAGATCGAGGCGTCGGTGGCATAGCGCCCGCGCGAGCCGTCGTCGAACAGCACCTCGCCCTGCGTGTCGGTGCGCAGCCGGCGCGCCAGCAGTTCGCAGGTGTCGTTGGGCGGAAGAACGGTTCCGGCTGGCTGCATGTGGCTGGCGGGATCGATGCGCATGGTGGGGTGTCAGCTCGCTTTGTTGGTTGTGCTCTTGGCTTGCGGATAGATCTGCCCGGCGCGCAGCAGCTCCAGCACGGTGTCGCGCTTGCGCAGCACGTGCGCCGTGAGCACCTTGCGCATGGCCTGCGCGTCGCGCGCGGCCAGCGCCTGCACCATCTGCTCGTGCTCCTCGACCGCGTGCTTCCACTTGGTCTCGTCCTGGTTGGTGCGAAAGCGCAGCGACTGCACGCGGGCGTTGATCGAGCGGTAGGTGTTCGACAGCACCGGGTTCGCCGCCGCGTCGTTGATGGCGGTGTGGATGCGCGCATTCAGGCGGTAGTAGCCCGACAGGTCGCGCCGCGCGAAGCAGGCCATCATTTCGTAGTGCAGCGCGCGCACCTCGGCCAGTTCCTCGTCGGTGATGCGCTTGGCCGCCAGCTCGCCCGACATGCCCTCGAGCATCGCCAGCACCTCGAAGGTGTTGAGCACGTCGGCCTCGGTGAGCTTCACCGCCACCGCGCCGCGGTTGGGCAGCAGGTCGACCAGCCCTTCGGCCGCGAGCAACTTGATGGCTTCGCGCAGCGGCGTGCGCGACACGTTCAGCTGCAGGCACAGCTCGCGTTCGTTGAGCTTGGCGCCGGGCGCGATGCGCCCCTCCACCAGCATGGTGCGCAGGCGCGACGCCACCTGGTCATGCAAGGCCAGCCTGGAGATTTCGATGATTTCAGCGGTCATATGGGGTTCCCTTGTCTGCATTTTGAATGCAAAAAATAGCCGATACAACCAAGGCTGATAGGTATAAACCAGCATACATAAATGCATTTTGAATGCAAAACTGAGCGCACAAGGAGAGCCCATGCTGCAACTCGACATCCACCCCACCGGCCGTCACTTCCTCCAGATTCCCGGCCCCAGCCCGGTGCCCGACCGCATCCTGCGGGCCATGAGCCTGCCCACCATCGACCACCGCGGGCCCGAGTTCGGCACGCTGGGCCTGAAGGTGCTCGGCGGCATCAAGGAGATCTTCAAGACGAAGCACCCGGTCGCCATCTATCCCGCGTCGGGCACTGGTGCATGGGAAGCCGCACTCGCCAACACGCTCAGCCCCGGCGACCACGTGCTCATGTACGAGACCGGCCACTTCGCGTCGCTGTGGCAGAAGATGGCCACGCGCCTGGGCCTGTCGACCGAGTTCCTGGCCTATGCCGGCACCGACGCCCACCTGCCGAATGCGCCCAGCTGGCGCCGCGGCGTGCAGGCCGAGCTCATCGAGGCGCGCCTGCGCAAGGACACCGAGAAGAAGATCAAGGCCGTGTGCGTGGTGCACAACGAAACCTCCACCGGCGTCACCTCCGACATCGCCTCCGTGCGCAAGGCCATCGACGCAGCAGGCCACCCCGCCCTGCTCATGGTCGACAGCATCTCGGGCCTGGCCAGCGCCGACTACCGCCATGATGAATGGGGTGTCGACGTCTGCGTGAGCGGCTCGCAGAAGGGCCTGATGCTGCCGCCCGGCATCAGCTTCAACGCCCTGTCGCCCCGTGCACTCGAAGTCTCGAAGACCGCCAAGCTGCCCAAGGCCTTCTGGGCCTGGGACGAGATCGTCGAGATGAACAAGGACGGCTACTGGCCCTACACGCCCAACACCAACCTGCTGTACGGCCTCTCGGAATCGCTGGACATGATCCTCGGCGAAGGCCTGGACAACGTGTTCGCGCGCCACCAGCGCTGGGCCGCCGGCGTGCGTGCCGCAGTCAACACCTGGGGCCTGCCGATCCAGTGCGCCGACCCGTCCGTGTACTCGCCCGTGCTCACCGGCGTGATCACGCCCGAGGGCGTCGATGCCGACGCCGTGCGCCGCCTGATCCACCAGCGCTTCGACCTCTCGCTGGGCACGGGCCTGGGCAAGCTCAAGGGCCGCATGTTCCGCATGGGCCACCTGGGCGACAGCAACGACCTCACGCTCGTGGCCATGGTCGCGGGTGTCGAGATGGGCATGAAGCTCAGCGGCATCAAGCTGGCGGGCAGCGGCGTGCAGGCGGCGATGGACTATTTCGCGAGTCACCAGGCTGCACCGGTCGGCCTGCAAAAAGCAGCCTGAACCCGGCGCACGCCAACCCACACGGGCCGCAGCGCATCGCTCGAACGATGCGGCGGCCCACCACCACCCTGCCGGGCCCGCGCAAGCGGCTCCCGGCACGCATCGGATTCCCCAACCGACGGAGACAAAGAAGATGCAACGACGTTCCCTGATCCAGGCCGCCGCCGGCGCGGCCGCCACGCTGGGCGTGCCCCGGCTGTTCGCGCAGGAGTGGCCCACGGGCCCCGTGCGCATCGTGGTGGGCTTTCCACCCGGCGGCGGCACCGATGCGCTCGCGCGCGTGGTCGCGCAGAAGCTCACGACGATGTGGGGCCAGCAGGTCATCGTCGAGAACAAGGCCGGCGTCGCCGGCGTGCTCGCGGCCGACTACGTGGCGCAGCAGCCCAGCGACGGCAGCACCCTGCTCATGGCCCACATCAACAGCCACGCGCTCGCCCCCAGCCTGCAGCCCAAGCTGCGCTACAACGTCGAGCGCGACTTCGTGCCGATCGTGCTCGTGGGCGTCACGCCCAACCTGCTCATCGCCAACCCGGGCCAGAAGGCCCTCAGCGTGAAAGACATCGTCGCCGCCTGCAAGGCCGCGCCCGGCACCGTGAGCTTCGGCTCCGCCGGCGCGGGCTCGGCCCAGCACCTGGCGCTGGAGATGTTCAAGCTGCAGGGCGGCGTCGATGCGCTGCACGTGCCCTACAAGGGCAGCGGCCCGCTGCTGGCCGACCTGATGGGCGGGCAAATTCAATACAGCTTCGAGACCATGACCGCCGCCACCCCGCACGTGAAGAACGGCCGGGTGCTCGCCGTGGCCCAGACGCGCACCAAGCGCGCCAAGGGCCATCCGAACGTGCCGACGATGCAGGAGCAAGGCTTTGCCGGTTTCGAAGCGACCACCTGGTACGGCCTGGCCGGCCCCGGCAAGCTGCCCCCGGCCATCGCGCAGAAGGTGAACCGCGACGTCAACACCGTGCTCGCGATGCCCGATGTGCAGGAACGGCTCGACACCTACGGCGCGGAAGACGGCGGCGGTTCACAGGACAAGTTCAAGCAGTTCATCAGCACCGAGATCGCCAAGTGGGCGAAAGTCGTCAAGGACGGCAAGGTGCAGGTCGAGACTTGAGGCTTTTGTTCAGGGCGACGCTCACGCCGACGGGGCACCTTGCTCCGCGAATGTCCCCCGGGGCTGCGCCCCTCCTCCTTGATTTCGCTGCGCAAGGCACCCCGTCGGCGTGAGCGAGTTCAGAGCGGTTGTTGATCGGCCGCACACCAACAGCGCGTCCATGTGCCCAGGACACTGGGTGCTTCCCCGCAGCGAAATCAAGGAGGAGCCGAAGGCGGGGGACATTCGCGGAGGGAAGTACCCGGTGGCCTGGGCACGCGCCCTGAACAAACGACCCCCAAAAGAAACTGAGAAGATCCAAAAATGACGCCCGACCAAAAAGCCCTCACCGAAGCCCTCATCGCCGCACGCCAAGCCAACCGCACGCTCGACGCAACCCCGTGGACCGACGCCCTGCCAGACGCACCTCAAGCGTATGAAGTGCAAGACGCCGTAGCCGCGGCCCTCGGCTGGTTCGACGGTGTCCCGAAGACATGGAAGTCCGGTGGCGGCTCCCGCAGCGCCACGCTCACGCACGCTCCGCTGCCCCCGCACGGCGTGCGCCAGAGCCCGGCCAACTTCAGCGACCTCACATTCCACACCCCCGGCATCGAGGCAGAAATTGCATTGCGACTCGGCCAGGACGTCACCCCCGCCCAAGCTGCCGCACTCGACCACGACAACTCGGCAGCGCTCATCGACGCCATGGCCGTCTCCGTCGAAATCGTCGATGCCCGCTGGCAAGACCTGGCCGCCACGCCCGCCCTGCTGCGCCTGGCCGACTCGCAGGTCCACGGCGCACTCGTGCTCGGCGAGTGGCAACCGTACGCCGCCGTCGACTGGGCCTCGCAACGCTGCGAAACGAAGATCGGCGACGCAGAAACGGTGGTGCGCGAAGGCACGCATCCGCTGGCCGATCCGGCCTGGCTGCTGCCCATCTGGCTGCGCCACCTCACGCGCCACGGCCAGACCGTGCCCGCCGGCACCGTCGTCACCACCGGCTCGTGGGTCGGCGTGCTGCCCTGCCGCCGCGGCGATCAGGTGACGGCCGAATTCCCCGGCATCGGCGCCGTGCGCTTGAGCGTGTAACGCCCACCGCCCACGCCCGAGCACGCCACCAGAAAGTCGAGCACCGCCCGCACGCGCGCGGGCAGCGTGCCGGCCTTGCCGATGTACACCGCGTGGATCGGCTCGATCTCGCCCGGGTTGAACTCTTCGAGCAGCGGCACCAGCCGGCCGGCATCGATGTCGTGCTGGATGTGATACAGCGACAACCGCGCCACGCCCGCTCCCGCAATCGCCAGCTGCCGCAAGGTTTCGCCGTCGCCCGCGCGCACCGGCCCCGCCACCGGCAGCATCACCATGCGGCCATCGACACGCAACGGCCAGTCCGGCGTGTTGCGCCGGTAGCTCCAGCCCAGCCGGTTGTGCGCCTCCAGCTCCTGCGGCGTGCGCGGCGTGCCGTATTTCGCCAGGTAGTCCGGCGCGGCCACGATGGCCTGGCTGGTTTCGCCCAGGCGCCGCGCCACCAGGTCGGATGACGGCAACTGGCCCCAACGGATCGCGATGTCGGCGCGCTCGTCCATCAGATCGACGATGCGGTCGGTCAGCGCAATGTCGAGCGTGATCTGCGGATGCATCTCGAGCAGGCGCGGCACCAGCGGCACCAGCTTGTGGTGCCCGAAAGACACGCTGGCGTTGATGCTCACCCGCCCGCGCGGCGCCGCACCGGCCGCGGCGCACCGCTCGGCCTCGTCCATGTCGGCCAGCACGCGCGTGCTGCGCTCGTAGAAATGCAGCCCCTCGGGCGTGAGCTGCAGCTTGCGCGTGGAACGGTGCACCAGCTGGATGCCCAGGCGCAGCTCGAGCCGCGCCACCAGCTTGCTGACGGCCGAGGGCGTCATGTCCAGCAGCCGCGCCGCCGCCGAGAAACCGCCCGCCTCCACCACCTGCACGAAAGCCTCCATTTCGCCGGAGCGGTTGACGTCGATGCGCGGCATGGGCTTCCTTTGCTGTGACTTGAATTCACAAGTGCATGTACTGGCGGCATTCTAGTCATCGAGGCCGATCGTCCGCACAGTACAGGCATCATGCCCATCGCTCTTCTTGCCCTCACCGCCGGTGCCTTCGGAATAGGCACCACCGAATTCGTCATCATGGGCCTGCTCCTGCAGGTGTCGACGGATCTTCAGGTTTCCATCACGGCCGCCGGCCTGCTGATCTCGGGCTACGCGCTCGGGGTCGCGGTCGGCGCGCCCGTGCTCACCATCGCCACCCGCAAGCTGCCGCGCAAGACCGTGCTGCTCGCGCTGATGGCGATCTTCACGCTCGGCAACCTCGCCTGTGCGCTCGCGCCCAACTACGAAATGCTCATGGCCGCGCGCGTCATCACCTCGCTGGCGCACGGCACCTTCTTCGGCGTCGGCTCGGTGGTCGCCACCGGCCTCGTGGCGCCCGAGCGCCGCGCCTCGGCCATCGCGATCATGTTCACCGGCCTCACCGCCGCCACGCTGCTGGGCGTGCCCGCCGGCGCATGGCTGGGCCTGCAACTGGGCTGGCGCTCGACCTTCTGGGCGGTGACGCTGATCGGCGTGCTGGCCTTCGTGGTGCTCGCGGCCTTCGTGCCCCGCATGAAGGGCGAAGCCAAGCCGGCACCGCTGCGCGAAGAGATCGCCGTGCTCGCTCGCCCGCAGGTGCTGCTGGGCCTGGCGATGACGGTGCTCGGCTTTGCTGGCGTGTTCGTGGTCTACACCTACATCCAGCCGCTGCTGACGCAGGTCACCGGCCTGTCGGAATCGGCCGTGTCGCCGATCCTGCTGGTGTTCGGCGGCGGCCTGGCCGTCGGCAACATCCTGGGCGGCAAGCTGGCCGACCGCGCGCCGATGGCCGCCGTGCTCGGCACGCTGGTGGCGCTGGCCGTGGTGCTCGGCGCGATGCAGTTCACCATCGGCACGCCGTTCACCGCCGTGGTCTTCGTCGGCCTGCTCGGCGTGGCCTCGTTCGCCACCGTGGCGCCGATGCAGCTGCGCGTGCTCGAGAAGGCTTCGGGCGCGGGCCAGAACCTCGCCTCGAGCCTGAACATCGCGGCCTTCAACCTCGGCAACGCGTTGGGTGCCTGGGTCGGCGGCGTGACCATCGACCACGGCCCGGGGCTGCGCGCGCTGGGCTGGGTGGCCGCGCTGCTCACGCTCGTGGGCCTGGCGATCGCGCTGTGGAGCCGCGCGCTCGACCGTCGCGCACAGAAGACCGGTCAGCTGCCGGCCGACGGCGCCGCTTCTTCCGCACGGGCCTGATCCGCAACCCCCAGGCGGCGCGCGAAGAACGAAAGAATCTCGTCGCGCGCCGCAATGGTCGGCTGGCCGGCCTCGTCGATCAGGTGTGCCGTCACCACGCTGTGCGGGCTCGCGACCACCTGCGAAAAGAACGACGGCAGGTCGCGTGTGTTGGCCGCGCTGTCGGGCAGCACGCGGGCCACGAAGCGGTCGCCCAGCGCATCGGCATAGGCCGCGAAACGCTGGGCCCGGCAGAAGCGGTCGCCCTCGAAGCGGTAGGCCATCACGGTCAAGTCCTCGCGCTCCAGGCGCTGGCGCACCTGGGCAATCTCTTCCTGCGAGATCTCGATGCCGCCGGGGTTGTCCAGCGGCAGCGACGGCTGCGACAGCACGGGCGCCAGCACCGCCGGCTCCAGCATCATGGTGAGCGCGAAGTTGCCGGTGAAGCACATGCCGATCGCGCCCACGCCCGGCCCGCCGCACTCCGCATGCGCCAGCCGCGCCAGCGCGCGCAGCCACTGCGTCACCGGGCTCGAGGCATTGCCCGCGAAGGCGCGGAACTCGGCGCTCACGCAGGCGCGCTGGAACACGGCCTTGCCCTCTTCCGCATCCGGCACCGCGCCGTCGCGGCCGAACATCGAGGGCATGTAGACCGTGAAGCCGGCGTCGCGCACCCAGCGGGCGAAACGCGCCACGTGCGGGCTGATGCCCGGCATCTCGGTCATCACGATCACGGCCGGGCCGGTGCCGGCCACGTAGACCGCCTTGGTGGCGCCGTCGAGCGTGATCTCGCGGCGGGTGAAGTCGTCGAGCGGGTCGGTCATGGCAAGGCCTCCCGGGCGTGCAGATGGGCGTCGTGAGGAACAAGGGCAAGGATGTGGGACACGAAAGCACTTTCGGTGTTGCGACGATGCCCATTGCACCCGAGCACGCACTAGACTGCCAGTGTCCATTCAGACGCCTATCGGGCGTTTTCTGCCATGCACGACTTCACCGTTCTCGTCCTTCCGGGCAGCTTCGCCACCAGCACCGCCGTCACGCTCGACGTGCTGGCGGCCGCCGCCACGCTCGCGCCGCGCCACCAGATGCCCCGCCCCACCTGGCGCGTGGTGTCGCCCGATGGCGGCAGCGTGCCGCTGAGCAACGGCCTGCAGATCGACACCCTCGCCATGCCCCGTCGCGCGCGCACCGACGGCTCGACGTGGATCGTGCCCGGCCTCGGTGTCGACAAGCCGGCCGACCTCGCACTGCGCCTGACCGACGACCACGCCCGCGCCGCCATCGATGCGGTGCGGCGCCATGCCGCACGCGGCGGCGCGGTCGCGGCCTCGTGCTCGGCCGTGTTCCTGCTGCAGGCGGCCGGCCTGCTGGCGCAGCGCCGCGTCACCACCTCGTGGTGGCTGGCGCCCGAGCTGCGCCGGCTCGAACCGGCCTGCCATGTCGATGCCGACCGCATGGTCTGCGCCGACGGGCCGGTGAGCACCGCGGGCGCGGCCTTTGCGCAGTCGGACCTCATGCTGCACCTGCTGCGCACGCGCTTCGGCCCCGCGCTGGCCGAGGCCGTGAGCAAGGTGCTGCTGATCGACGGCCGCCAGGCGCAGGCCCCGTTCGTCGTGCCCTCGATGCTGTCCAACGGCAACGAGCTGGTCGCGCAGCTCACGCGGCGCATCGAGGCCGCGCTGCCCACGCCGCCCAGCGTGGCCGCGCTGGCCGAAGAGTTCGCGATGTCGCAGCGCACGCTGGCCCGGCGCGTGCGCGCCGCCACCGGCCTGGGGGCGCTGGCGCTGGTGCAGAGCGTGCGGCTGAACCGCGCGCGCCTGCTCATCGAAAGCAGCCGCATGACCATCGAGCAGGTCGCGGCGCAGGTCGGCTACGAGGACGCCACGGCGCTGCGGCGGCTGATGCGCAAGTCGGCCGGCGCGCCGCCGAGCCGGTTCCGGTCGGCGCTGCAGGCGGCGTGAGGCGTTTGTCGCAGAATGCGCCGCACCATGAACCGTCCGCCTGTCACCCTTCGCCCCGCCACCGCAGCCGACGCGCACACGCTTGCCGCGCTCGCGATCCAGGTCTGGCTCGACACCTACGCCACCGACGGCGTGAACGACGTGCTCGGGCGCTACGTGCTCTCGACCTTCACGCCGGCCGCGTTCGCCGCGTGGTCGGAATCGCCCCAGGTCGCGTTGCGCGTGGCGCAGGTCGGCGACCAGCTCGTGGGCTATGCGCTGCTGCAGTTCGGTGCCGCGCAGCCGCTGGTGCCGGGCTGCGACACCGAGCTGCGCACGCTCTACGTGCAGTCACCGTTCCAGCGCAGCGGTGTCGGGTCGATGCTGCTGCGCGAAGCCCGCGACGCCGCCCACGCACGCACGGGCAGCGACGGCCTGTGGCTCGCGGTGTACGCGAAGAACCCGCGCGCCGTCGCGTTCTACGAAAAGCAAGGCTTGGTCGCGATGGGGCTCACGCAGTTCATGCTCGGCGGGAAGCCGCACGACAACCACGTGATGGCGACACCGCGCCGCTGATCAACCCAGCGGCAGCTCGATACACGCGGCCAGCGGCACCTCCGTGACGCGCTCGCTGCTCGCCACGACCACCGCCCGCCCCGGCTGCGCAACGCGCCGTTCGATCGCCTGCCACAGGCCGTGGATCGAACGCGCGTCGAGCGCACCCACCGGGTCGTCCAGCAGCACCACGGGCCGCCCCGACGCGAGCGCGGCGGCCAGCCCGACCTTGCGGCGCGAACCGGTCGACAGCATGAACATCTGCTTTTCCAGATGCGGCACGAGCGAGAAGGCCTCGACGAGACGCTGCCATTCGGCCGCATCGAACCCCGCATCGCCCTCGCCCAGCAAGGCCGTGCAGGCCTGCACGCTGAGCGCGTCGAAGGCTTCCGACGCCGGTTCGCAGAAGAAGACCTGGCGCCGGTAGGCCGCGGGTTCGGCGTCGAGCGCCACGCCGGCCGCGCGCAGTTGCCCGGCCGAAGCAGGCTGCTGCCCCGCCAGCACGCGCAGCAAGGTCGACTTGCCACTGCCGGTGTCGCCGTACAGCAGCGTGACGCCCTCGCCGATGGCGGCGGACCAGCCATCGGCCAGCGCGGGCTGGTCGGGGTACGCGAAGCGCAGGTTCTGGATCTCGAGGAGAGAGGGAGCTATGGAAAGCCTCATGCGGAATATGTATCTGTAACGCTAGACTGAACGCCATTTGTAACCGCGCCCGCCGCGAGTCGGGCAGGACAGGACACAACGCCGTGAGTCTCTCCGATCTTCTGGGCAGCGCCTGGCAGGGCCTGCACGCCGCATCGAACCCCGACGAAACGGCCGCCGCCGAAGGCCTCGAGGACTGCCTTGTCTTCTTCGCCTGGAGCGACGGCACGACGCAGGCGCGGGTGCTGTCCGGACGCGGCAAGGACCTCGAGACCGCCTGGGCACAAGGCACGCGTGCGCTCGAAGCGCAGGCCACGGGCGTGCCGCGCGACCTGCGCGTCGACTGGGTTCGCCGCCTGCGTCCGCTGCGCTGGGCCGCGTTCAAGGACGGCCTGGGCGTCCCCGCCGCCGAAGGCCTGGCCTTCGACGCGCGATGCGAATCCGCCCTGCTCGCCCCGCAGGTCGACAGCCAGCGCCACCGCCTCCTCAACGCCCCCACCGACGACGACACCACCGTGTGGGCCTTCCAGACCCGCGCGGTGCATGTGGACGCCAGCGGCGTGCACGTCCTCGCCGCCGATGGCCATCGCGAACTGCAGCCCATCGACGCGCCCTTGCTGCGCCGCCTCGTCGCGGCCGGCGCCGACCATCTCGCCGCCCGCGTGCAAGCGGACGGCACGCTCGCACCGAGCACGCCCGATGCCGACGCCCCCCGCGCCGCCGACCACGCGCACGCCGTGCGCGCGCTGCTGGAGGCCTGGGACCCGGCGCAGGCCGAAACCCGGCAGGCCGCGATCCACCGCGCGCTCGCGCGGCTGACGCGCACACTGATCCGGCCGGCCGCGCTGCCCAACGGCACGCACGTCGCCTGCCTCGTGGAGCCCGGCAGCAGCGACACCTCGCTGGGCGCCAATGCCGCCTGCATCGGCGCGCTGGTGCGCTACACCGAGCTCAGCCGCGACCGGCGCTACCTGCCCCTGCTCGACCAGCTCGCGCGCACCGTGCTGCACATGCAGGACCCGATCTCCGGGCGCTTCGCCCACACGCTGCACCACCCGTCGATGGCCGAGAAGGCCGAAGCGCCGGGCGACGCACGCGAGGACGATCAGGCCATCGTCGCGTTGCTGCGTCTGTACGCGCTGACCGGCAACCGACGCTGGTTCGGCGCCGTCGAAAAAGCCTTCGAGCACTTCGTCGCCGTCGGCTACGCCAACGCGCAAGACCACGCGCTGTGCCGCGCCACCAGCGCGTTCGCGCGCTACCGGCCCGAGCCGCGCCACTTCCAGTTCGGCCTGCAGAACCTCCACGCGTCGCTCGACTTCGCGCTCGCACAGACCACCGCCGTGGCGGCCCTGCCAGCCCAGCTGGCGGCCGGTGCCGAACTGGTCGCGCGGCTCGACGCCAACCCCGCCCAGCAGCCGCTGCTCGACGGGCTCGATCGCGCCGCGCTGCACCGCGCGCTGCTGCACAGCATGCAGCGCCTCGCCGACAGCCACACGGGGCCCGAGCGCGCGATGTTCCTCGCGCAGCCGGCGGCCGTCGAAGGCAGCTTCTTCGGCGACACGGCGCAGGCGCTTGCCGACGCCATGGCCTGCCTGAAGCTGCTGCAGTCGCCGGCCGGCGCGCCGTTGCGCGACGAGGCCCTGGCCGAGGCCGTGCGCACCGCCGCGCGGCAGCCGCTGGTCGACGCGGTGCTCGATGCCGTGCCGCGCGACGTCCGCTTCACCCACCCGCTCACGCTCGGCCCGCTGCGCCTGCTCGGTGCGCGCGTGCGCCCGCGCGAGATGACCGGCCCGGGCCCGCTCACCGTCGAGACCTGGTGGCAGGCCGACGCGCCCGTCGACACCGACTGGCGCCTGGACATCGGCACGCGCCCCGCCACCTGCGTCACCGCGCCGGCCTGGGGCCTGTCGAGCGGCCACGCGCCCTGCCAAGGCCGTCACCCCGTCAGCCGGTGGACGCCGGGCAAGGTCTACCGCGACGTCCACGTGCTGCGCCCGCCGCTGGCCACGCGGCTGTACGACGTCGACATGCAGATGGAAGCCGGGCTGATCGGTCCTGACGGTCGTCGTGTGGAGCGCCTGCGCATGCCGCGCTTCTTCGACTTCGTCGTGCAGGAAGGCAAGGCATCGCCCGCGCCGATGTGGCGCTACCCGGCGGTGCCGCGCTACCGCGTCGTCGCGCCCGCGTCGCTGCCGCCCGACCCGCCGGGCGAGCCGCGCCAGACCTGGAACGCCGCGCAGATCGAAGCCGTGACGGGCGGCACATGGCACGTGCCCCCGCCGCCGGGCTGGTTCATTCGCTCGCTCACGCGCGGCGAAGGCCACACGCCGCTGGTGCCGCCGCCCACGATGTTCGTCGCCTCCGACTACTGGACCCTCGCGACCCACGAGCGCTTCGGCGACAACGAGGGCGAGCGCAACTGGGACTGGTCGGAGTCGGTCGCGCGCATGCAGCCCACACTGGCCGGCGCGGTGCTGCGCAAGCCCGTGCCGGGCCTGGCGCCCGACTTCCCGGTGCTGCTGGTCGACGACCCGATCCAGGCGCTGGTCGAGCTGGGCATTGCCGCGCGCGAGCGGCTGCAGGGCAAGGTCATCGGCATCACGGGCAGCGCGGGCAAGACCTCGGTGTGCCACATGCTCGACCACGCCTTCGCGCCCACGCACACCCGCTTCGCGACCATCGACAACTACAACTCGCGCGTGGGCATGCTGTCGATGCTGGCCAATGCGCCCGCGCAGACCGACCTGGTGATCCTGGAGGTGGCCGTCAGCGCGATCAACGCGGTCGACTACCAGAACATCAAGCGCGTGCGGCCCGACCTGGCCGTGCTCACGAACATCACGGCCTCGCACCTGGGCGAAGGCGAGACCGTGATGGACGTCGCGCGCCGCAAGGCCAACATCTTCGAAGGCATGCAGCCCGGCGCCTGGGCCGTGATCTGCACCGACACCGACCACTTCGACTACCTCGTGGAGCGTGCGCGGGCGCGCGAGCTGCGCGTGCTGACCTACGGCAGCGCCGCATCGGCCGACTTCCGGCTCGACGCGCACGACCCGGCCACCGGCCACGTCCGCGCCAGCCGCCCCCACAGCGACGGCCAGCGCTTCGAATACACGCTCGGCGCCAAGGGCCGCCACATGGCTGTCAACAGCCTCGTGTGCTTCGCCGTGGCGCATGCGCTGTCGCTCGACAGCGGGCGCGTGCCCGAGCAGCTGGCCTCGTTCGCCGCCGTGAAGGGGCGCGGCCAGGAGCTGTCGTTCACGCTCGACCACCGGCGCTTTCGCGTCATCGACGAGTCGTACAACGCGAACCCGCTGTCGATGACGGCGGCGCTGGCGTCGCTGGCCGAGCAGCCCGACGAACAAGGCCGCAAGCTGCTCGTGCTCGGCGACATGAAGGAGCTGGGCGACGACACGCAGCGCCACCACGATGCGCTCGTCGAGCCCATCGTCCAGTGCCATCCGGCGCGCGTGTTCCTGCTGGGTGAGTGCATGACGCGGCTGCACGAGCGCCTCGCCGCCGCCCTGCCGCAGGGCGCCACCGTGCAGGCCTTCGGCACGCTGGAGGCGCTGGAGCGCGCACTGCTCGAACAGGTCGCCACCGACGACACCGTGCTCTTCAAGAGCTCCAACGGCACGGGGCTGTGGCAGATCGTGCGCACCATGACCGAACTGCAGGAAGAAGAAAGGGAAAAGGAGCAGCAACGACAGGCACGCCTCGCGCGCGAACGCGCGGCCGCGGCGGCTGCTGCTGCAATGCCGAAACCGCCCGTGCTTCCCCCCATGCCCCAGCCGCCCGCCGTCGTGATCCGGCGCACCGGTTCGCCGGCGGAGAGCGCGCAGCCCACGCCGAGCTGGGTGCTGTACGACCTCACGCACGACCGGCTGCTGACGCATCAGCCTTCAGAACACAGCTTTGTGCCCGCCTCGCTGTCGAAGCTGGTCACCGCCGCGCTGGTCGAGCAGAAGCTGCGCGACGACCGGCTCGACCGCCATGCCGAAGCCGTGCAGGTGCCCGTCGACCCCGTGCCCGCGCGCGACGATCCGTCGGCCGCGCTGTATGCGGCCGGTGCGCCGCGGCTGCCCGTGCATCGCCTGCTCGAAGCGGCGCTGGTCGTGTCGTCCAACAAGGCGGCGCTCACGCTGGCGTCGTGGCACAGCGGCGACTTCGACAGCTTCGTCGCGGCGATGAACCGCCAGGCACAGGCCTGGGGCATGCACGACACGCACTTCGCCTGCCCCGCCGGCCTGGTGCGCACGGCGTGCACCACCGCGGTCGACATGCTCACGATGGCGCGCCACGTGCTGCGCGACTTTCCGTCGGTGCTCGAGATGGCCGGCAAGGACCGGCTCGACGGCGTGTCCGCCGAAGCCCCGAGCACCAACCTGCTGCTGGGCTGCGTGCCCGGCGTGGACGGCCTGAAGACCGGCTCGCTGCCGGGCCTGGGCGCGCACCTGATCGCCACCGCGCAGCGCGACCAGCGCCGGCTGGTGTCGGTCGTGCTCGGTGCGCCGGATCGCCAGACCTGTGCGCGGTTGTCGGCGTTGCTGTTGCAGCGGGGGTTCGAGACGCCGGCGGCGCCGGGGCTGCAATAGCGGGGTCAGCGCCCGGCGGCGGCTGCGTCCAACGGCGACAGCCCCTTCACCCACTCGAACACCGCCGCCACGTTCGGATCGTCGCGCCGCGCCTGCGGGCACACCAGGTAGAACGGCGAGCCCTGCAGCACCGGCCCGAAGGGCTGCACGAGGTTGCCCGCGCGCAGCTCGTCGGCGATGAGCGCCAGGCCCATCAGCGCCACGCCCTGCCCCTGCAGCGCGGCCGAGACGGTGTGGGTCTCGTCGGAGAACACGGGGCCGGCCGTCACGTCCAGGCCGGGCACCTGCGCCACGTGCTGCCATGCGGCCCAGGTGCCGGGCTGGGTCTTGCTGTTCGGCACGGCGAAATGCAGCAGCGTGTGCTTCACGAGGTCAGCCGGGCGGCGCAGCTTGAGCGCTGGGCTGCAGGCCGGCGCGAAGACGGTGTCGAACAGCTTCTCGGCCACCAGGCCCGGCCACTGGCCCTTGCCGTAGCGGATGGCGACGTCGGCCGTGAGGCCGTCCAGCGGCACCGCGTCGTGCGAGGCGTGGATGCGCAGGTCGAGCCGGGGGTGCGCCGCGCGCAGCGCTCCCACGCGCGGCAACAGCCAGCGCGCGGCCACGGCGGGCGTGGTCGACAGCGTGATGGCACTGCGCTCCGGCGGCGCCCGCAGGCGCGCCACGGCCTGCGCCATGGCAGCGAACGAATCGCTCAGCACCGCCTGCAGCTCGCGGCCCTGCGGCGTCAGCACGAGCTGGCGCGGCTGGCGCACGAACAGCGCCACGCCCAGCGACTCTTCGAGCTGGCGCACCTGGTGGCTGATGGCGGTGGGCGTGACCGACAGCTCGTTCGCCGCGAGCTTGGCGCTGCAATGGCGCGCGGCGGCCTCGAAGGCGCGCAGCGAGGCCAGCGGAGGCAGGGAATGCAGAAGGGCCATGGCGTGCTGATAGATGAATTTAATTTTCTGCAGCGAGAAAAATTCGTCGTTTGTCCGGCCACGGATGCTTCGATAGATTGGGAACCGTGTCAAGCAGACAGCTGAATTCCCTTCATCCAACCGAGGACCACGCCATGACCACAACCACCCTGCTCCACATCGATGCCAGCCCCCGTTCCGGCCGTTCGGGCGCCGTCGTCCACGGCTCGCATTCGCGTCGCCTGAGCCACCACTTCGTCAGCACCTGGCAGGCGGCCCGCCCGCAGGACGAGGTGATCTACCGCGACTTCGGCATCGCGCCGCCGCAGGCGGTCACCGGCGACTGGATCCACAGCGCCTACACGCCCGCCGAAGCGCGCGAGCCCTGGATGCACGAGGTGCTGGCCGAGAGCGACACCTTCATTGCCGAACTGCGCCGCGCCGACGTGATCGTGATGGGCACGCCCATGTACAACTACAGCGCCCCGGCCACCGTGAAGGCGTGGATCGACAACATCGTGCGCGTCGGCGAGACCTTCGACATGGACCCGAGCCTGGACGACCCCTATGTGCCGCTGCTGGCCGAGCGCCCGCGCCGCACGGTGCTGCTCACCGCGCACGGCAGCAGCGGCTTCGGGCCCGGCGGCATGCAGGCGCATCTGAATTTCCTGGTGCCGGGCGTGAAGGCCGCGCTGGGCCTGGTCGGGCTGCGCGAGGTGCACGACATCGCGGTCGAGCATGCGGAAGACCGCGGCGACCTGCTGGAACGTTCGATGGCCGAGGCGCTGTCGGGCATCGAGCAATTGGTGCGCGACCTGCAGGCGAAGGTGCAGGCCGGCTGAAGGCGACCCGCGAGGGGCCGCCTCAGGAAGGGATCAGGCGGAACGCAGCTGCTCGCGCAGCTTTTGCCCGATCTCGGGGCGCTCCAGGAACGGGTCGGCCGGGTTGGTGATCGACACGATGTTCTCCATGCGGCTCTTCACGTTGCCCAGCGCCTTGGGGTGGCTGAACACGTAGAACTGGTTGTCGCTGATGGCCTCGAACACCTTGTGCGCGACCTCGGCAGCGGTGATCTTGCCGCTGCTCACCGCCTTGTTGCTCATGGCCTGGCCGATGAGCTGGCTCTTGGTGAGCTCGGTGTCCTTCGGTGCGTTCGGGCGGTTGCGCTCGCTGCTCGTGATGCCGGTGGGCACGAAGTACGGGCACAGCAGGCTGGCGCCGATCTGGTCGGTGACCAGGTTCAGGTCCTGGTACATGGTTTCGGTCAGGCTCACGACGGCGGCCTTGGCCGCGTTGTAGATGCCCATGTTGGGCGGCGTGAGCAGGCCGGCCATGCTGGCGGTGTTGGTGATGTGGCCGCGGTAGCTCGGGTCCTTGGCGGCGGCCTCGAGCATCATCGGCGTGAACAGGCGCACGCCGTGGATCACGCCCCACAGGTCGACGCCCAGCACCCATTCCCAGTCGGCCACGGTGTTTTCCCACACCAGGCCACCGGCGCCGACTCCGGCGTTGTTGAACACGAAGTGCGGTGCACCGAAGCGCTCCTTGACGGCAGCGGCCAGCGCTTCCATCTGGGCCGCGTCGGACACGTCGACCTTGCGCGCCAGCACCTGGACACCCAGGGCTTCCATTTCTGCCTTGGCCTTGTCGAGTGCGTCCTGCTGCACGTCGACCAGCACGAGGTTCATGCCGCGGGCGGCGCCGATGCGCGCGCATTCGAGGCCGAAGCCCGAGCCTGCGCCGGTGAGTACGGCGGTCTTGCCCTTGAAGTCCTGGATCATTTGCCGGTGTCCTTCTTGCTGAATGTGTCTGACGTTGAAGCGGAAGCCCCTATTGAAATACGGAACGCGCGCCGGCGCAGTCACGAAGGTGCCCGTCGCACGCCGATCTTTCGCTCATCAGGCCTCTGCTTTCTTCAACACATACCCGATGCGCGGAAAGTGCACATGCACCGTGCCCGTGCGCTCGCTGCTGCGCTCCAGCGTGTAGTGGGTGCGCGTGGCGGCCACCAGCGTGCCCGCCGTCTCCTCGAGGCCGAAGCTCTCGGCGCGGATGGTGACGGCGCTGCCCAGCGCAATGCCGTGGTCGTCCTGGAAGGTGCTGTCGGTCAGCAGCGTGTGCGGCGTGGCGGCCTTGGCGACAGCGATGGCCTCGTCGCTGGAGAACTTCGACGAGGTGCCGTGGCCGATGGCCGCCATGCGGTCCATCCAGTCGAGCACCGCGGGCGTCAGGTCGAGGATGCCCTTCACCGCCTCGATGCGGCGCGTGTACCAGAGCGGGTGGTAAGCCGAGAAGTCGGCGATGCACGGCACTTCACCCAGCAGGAAAGGCTTGTCGTCGAGCATGTCCGACAGGCGGCGCAGGTACGACTTGTAGGCGCCGGTGGCGTCGGCCGGGCGCAGGCGCGTCATGTTGCCGGCGCTCATCTTGCCGCGGTCTTCGCCGAAGGCCTTGATGGCTTCGGGCGGCGCCTTGGCGAACACCTCGGCGGCGCCTTTGGGCTGCAGGCTCCAGGCCATCGCGGCCCAGAACAGCGAGGTGTCGGCCCATTGCGCGAGGATGCGCGACATGCCCTTCTCGGGCTGCGGGTAGAGCGTGGGCTCGGGCTGCAGGTGCTCCAGCACGTCGGCGATGAGCGCGCTGTCGCAGTACATGTCGGCGCCGATCTGCAGGAACGGCGTCTTGCGGTAGCCGCCCGTGAGCACCTCCACGTCGGGCTTGGGCATGATCGGCGGAATGAAGACCGACTTCCACGGCAGCTTCTTCGCGCCGAGGATCGTGCGCACCTTTTCCGAGAACGGCGAGGTGGTGTAGTGGTGAAGGATGAGGTCGGCCATGGTGTCTTTCGTGGAGGTGTTCTTGTCGGGGCTCAGCGCGGCTGCGCCCGCTGGATGATCGAATCGAAATCGGTGCCCGCGCCCAGCGTGCCGAAGGCCTGGCCCCAGTCGCCGCCCAGGCGCGAGGCGCAGAAGGCATCGGCCACGGCGGCGGGCGCGGTCTGTACCAGCAAGGCGGCCTGCACGGCCAGCGCCACGTCCTGCGCGAGGCGGCGCGCCTCGGTCTCGGAGGCCATGGCCTCGATGCGTGCGGGCAAGGCGTCGGCCAGGCGGTCGAGGGCGGCCTGCTGGCCGCGCGCGGGGGCCAGCTCGTGCGCCAGCGCGGCCACGGCGTCGCCCTTGCGCAGGCCGCGCAGCAGGTCGAGCGCCATGATGTTGCCGGCGCCCTCCCAGATGGAGTTGAGCGGCATCTCGCGGTAGATCCGCGCGAGGATGCCCTCGCCGCCCTCTTCCACGTAGCCATTGCCGCCCAGGCACTCCATGGCCTCCTGCGCGAAGTGGCTGCCGCGCTTGCAGATCCAGAACTTGGCGACCGGCGTGAGCAGGCGCGCCATCAGGTTCTCGTGCGCGTCGGCTTGGCGGTCGAAGGCCCGCGCGAGGCGGATGGCCAGGGCGGTGGCGGCCTCGCTTTCGAGCGCGAGGTCGGCCAGCACGTTCTTCATGAGCGGCTGTTCGACCAGTGGTTTGCCGAAGGCCTGGCGCTGCGCCGTGTGGTTCAGCGCGATGCCCAGCGCCTGGCGCATGAGGCCGCTGGTGCCGAGCGAGCAGTCGAGCCGCGTCATCGTGCCCATCTCGAGGATCTGCGGAATGCCGCGGCCCTCCTCGCCCACCAGCCAGGCGCTGGCGCCATGGAACTCGACCTCGGAGCTGGCATTGGCCTTGTTGCCGAGCTTGTCCTTCAGCCGCTGGATGTGGATGGCGTTGCGCGTGCCATCGGGCAACACGCGCGGCAGGAAGAAGCACGACAGCCCGGCCGGCGCCTGCGCGAGGATGAGGAAGGCGTCGCACATCGGCGCCGAGAAGAACCACTTGTGGCCGGTGATCGCGTAGCGCTCGCCCCAGGCGTCGCTGCCGTCGCGCACGGCCTGCGTGGTGTTGGCCCGCACGTCGGAGCCGCCCTGCTTCTCGGTCATGCCCATGCCCATGGTCACGCCGGGCTTGTCGTGCAGCGGCTTGAGCGCGGGGTCGTACCAGAGGCTGGCGAGCTTCGGGCCCCACTCGGCATGCACGCCCGCGTTGCCGCGCAAGGCGGGCGTGACCGCGTAGGTCATCGAGATCGGGCACAGGATGGACGGCTCCAGCTCGGTGAAGAGCATGAAGCCCGCCGCGCGCAGCACGTGCGGCGAGGCGGACGTGCCGGTCCACGGCGTGCCGTGCAGGCCCGCGCCCACCGCGGCAGTCATCAGCGCGTGGTAGCTCGGATGGAACTCCACCTCGTCGATGCGACGGCCGAAGCGGTCGTGCGTGTGCAGCTGCGGTGCGTGGATGTTGGCCAGCCGCGCATGCGCCTGCATGGCGGCCGAGCCGAGGGTGGCGCCCAGTTCGTGCAGCTGCGTGGTCTGCAGCGCGGGCGCGTTGAACTTCAGCGCATCGCGCAGGGGGCGGTGGGTGTCGAAGAGGTTGTAGTCGACCAGCGGCGTGGGCTGGTTGAAGACCTCGTGCGTCATGTCCATGTCCGGCCTCCTTGCCGTGCGTTTCAAGCCATCAGATGAGCTTGACCAGTTGCTTGCCGAAATTCTTGCCCTTGAGCAAACCCAGGAAGGCTTCAGGGGCGGATTCGATGCCCTGCGCCACCGATTCGCGCGGCTTGAGCTTGCCCGTGCCCACCAGCGTGCCGAGTTCGGTCAGCGCCTCGGGCCACACTTCCATGTGCTCGCTGACGATGAAGCCCTCGATCTTCAGGCGGTTGATGAGGATCAGCGCCGGGTTCGCCAGCGGCAGCGGCTGGCCGTCGTAGCCCGCGATCATTCCGCACAGCGCCACGCGCGCGAAGGCGTTGGTGCGCAGCAGCACGGCGTCGAAGATGTAGCCGCCGACGTTCTCGAAGTAGCCGTCGATGCCGTTCGGGCAGGCTTCCTTGAGCGCGGCGCTCATGGTCTTCACGTCGGGGTGCTGACGGTAGTCGATGCAGGCGTCGAAGCCGAGCTCGTCGGTCACGTACTTGCACTTGTCGGGGCCGCCCGCGATGCCGACCACGCGGCAGCCGCGCGCCTTGGCCAGCGCACCGAAGGCACTGCCCACGGCGCCGCTGGCGGCGGTGATGACCACGGTTTCACCGGCCTTGGGCGCGATGATCTTCACGAGGCCATACCAGGCCGTCACGCCAGGCATGCCCACGGCGCCGAGGTAGTGCGACAGCGGCACGTGCGTGGTGTCGACCTTCTTCAGCGCGCCGGGCTGCGAGCCATCGACCACGCTGTATTCCTGCCAGCCGCCGAAGCCGACGACCTTGTCGCCCACGGCGTACTTGGGGTGCTTGCTCTCGACCACTTCGCCCACCGTGCCACCCTGCATCACCTGGCCCAGCGGCTGGGGTTGCGCGTAGCTCTTCGCGTCGTTCATGCGCCCACGCATGTACGGATCGAGGCTCATGTAGTGGTGGCGCACCAGCACCTGGTTGTCGGCGAGCGCGGGCGTCTCGACAGTCACCAGCTTGAAGTTGCTGGCCGTGGCTTCGCCCTCGGGGCGGTTGTCGAGGTGGATCTGCTTGTTGGTGGGCATGAAAGTCTCCGGGGGAATGGGATGTCAGTCGGTGGATGGCGGGCGCATCGCGTTGGCGCTCGCAGGGCCGGTCGGCAGCCGGCGCTTCACGTACTTGAAGGTGCCGGTGGCATGGGCGCACACGCGCTCCTGCTCGTCGTAGATCTTGGCTTCGGTGAAAGCCAGCGTCGCGGTGCGGTGCAGCAGCGTGCCGCGCGCGTGCAGCGGGCCGACCGAGGGCTGCATGAAGCTGGTCTTCATCTCGATGGTGACCACGCCGGTCTCGGGCGCCACGCTGCGCGCGGCGGCCGCCATGGCGATGTCGAGCAGCGTCATGCAGGCGCCGCCGTGCGTCACGTCGAAGGTGTTCAGGTGCTCGGGCTTGGCGGTGTAGATGATCTCGGACTGGCCGTCCTCGAACTTCGTGAGCTCGAAGCCGAGGTGGCGCGCGAACGGAATCTGGCTCGTGTACGAGCGGATGTTGATGTCGCTGGACTTTTCAGGCGAATCGGACATGTCAGGCCGCACCCAGCACCACGCTCACGCCGCCGTCGACCGCCACCCACTGGCCGGTGATGTGCTTGCCGGCATCGCTCGCATACAGCAGCGTCAGGCCCTTCAGGTCTTCGTCGTCGCCCAGGCGGCCCAGCGGTGCCGAGGCGGCCATGTGCTCTTCGCCCAGGGTCTTGATCAGGCCGGCCGCCATCTTCGTCATGAAGAAGCCCGGGCAGATCGCGTTCACGTTGATGTTGTACTTGCCCCATTCGGCGGCCAGCGTCTTCGTGAAGCCGATCACCGCGGTCTTCGAGGTGTTGTAGGCCAGCGTCTGCATGCCGGGCGGGTTGCCGTTCAGGCCCGCGATCGAGGCGATGTTGATGATGCGCCCGCGCTTCTTCGGGATCATGTAGCCGTTGGCAACCTGCTGCGCCAGGATGAAGTAGCCGCGCACGTTGAGGTTCATCACCTTGTCCCAGGCCTCGACCGGGTGGCTCTCGGCCGGCGAACCCCAGCTGGCGCCGGCGTTGTTGATGAGGATGTCGACGCCGCCCATGCGCTGCAGGGTCTCGTCGGCCAGGCGGCGGGTGTCTTCTTCTTTCGAGCAGTCGGCGGCGATCCAGCGCGCGTCGATGCCGGCGGCCTGCAGCTCGGCGGCGGCCTGTTCCAGGTCGTCGGCCTTGCGCGAGCTCAGCATGATCTTCGCGCCGGCTTCGCCCAGCGCATGGGCCATCTGCAGGCCCAGGCCGCGCGAGCCGCCGGTGATGAGCGCCGTCTGACCCGTGAGGTCGAACAGCTGTTGGGTGGTGCGGGGCTTCGTCATGTCGGTGTCTCCGGTGTGGATGATGAAAGAAGAGGGTTGCGTTGGCGCTGGAGGCGATGGCTTCGGGCCGTCAGGACGCGGTGTCGTCGGCCTCGACGGCGGCGGCCTTGCCGGCGGCCACGGCTTTTTTCAGCCGGCGCCAGTCGGCCTGGTTCACGTCGGCATAGCCTTCGGCGAAATCGGCGAGCGCCGTGTTGAAGCTCCTGGCGCGCCCCAGGTAGCCGTCGATGGCCCAGGCGTCGCCGCCCTTGGCATGCGCGCGGGCCAGGCTGTAGCCGCAGGCCTCGGCGAACTCGAGCAGGTCGACCGGCTTGAAGTCCTCGAGCTTGTAGGAGGCCTTCATGTCGCGCAGCTGCCGCACGTAGAAGCCGCGCCCGCCCGGTCCCTGGGCCCAGCCCAGGAAGACGTCGCTGGCGGCCTGGGCCAGCCGCTGGCCCTGCACCACGCGCTGGCCCGGCGACGCCGTGCCAGGTGCCGCGCCCAGCGGGGCTTCGAGCACCGACTCGCCGGCCTCCTTGCACTGCAGGAACAACGGGTGCGCGCGGTCGGCCACGAGCAGCAGCAGGAAGCAGCGCCGGCCGACCGAGCCGACGCCGGGCGTGAGCACCGCGACGTCGTGCAGCTCGTAGCGGTCGAACAGCCGCTGGCGCTCGGGCGGCAGGCTGGCGCGGTACTGCGCCAGGAAGGCCGGCAGCCCGGCGCGGAAGCGCTTGATTTCACGCGCCGTCGCGCGGGCGTCGTGGTACACGAACGGCGGCTGGTCGCGGATCATGAGGCGGCCGTCGACCGTCTCGGTCGCGCTGTCGGCGAACACGCGCGAGGTGCTGCGGCGCGCCTTCTTGATGACCGCGAGTTCGGTCGCGTCTTCGGCGCCGAGCTTCAGCAGGGTTTGCGAGGTGAGCCGCGCGTACCAGGCCTCCAGCGTGTCCATGCGCGCGAAGGCCCGCATGCGGTCGCGGTAGGCCTCGGCCAGCTGCTGCACGGCCTCGCGCCCGATGCGCGGCTTGAAACCCCGGTCGCGCGCGGCCACCACGAACGAGGTGGCCAGCCGGCGCACGTCCCAGTCGAAGGGGCCCTGCAGGGTTTCGTCGAAATCGTTGATGTCGAAAACCAGCGCGCGCTCGGGGCTGGCAAAGAAGCCGAAATTCGCGAGGTGCGCATCGCCGCACAGCTGCGTCGCGATGCCGCTGTGCGGCAGCCTGGCGAGGTCGTTCGCCATCAGGCTGGCGGCGCCGCGGTAGAACGCGAAGGGGCTGGCCAGCATGCGGCCGTGACGCACCGGCACCAGCTCGGGCACGCGGCCGCGGTTGGACGCCTTCAGCCAGCCGAGTGGATCGCGGTCGGTGGCGTCGGGCCGGGGCACCTGCGCCCACTGGCCGAGCGCACAGCGCTGGCGCTGCGCACGGCCGAACGCCCGCCGCTCGGCCGGTGAGGCCGTGGCGTCGGGCGCGAGGGGTTCAGAGCTCATAGTCCATGCACTGGCGGGCTTCGCGCACGGCGCCGATGAAGGGCTTGAGCGCCACGTGCTGCGGGTGGTCCGCATAGGCCGCCAGCGCGGCGGCGTCGGTGAATTCCGAATTGAGGATCAGGTCGTAGGTGGCCTCGAGCCCGGGCTGGGCAATGACCACCTCGAAACGGTGCGTGCCGGGCGAGAGCGTCGCGCAGGCATCGAGCAGCGCCTTGGCCTTGAGCAGGTTGGTCGCCTTGTCGGCGCCCTCGGCGTGCTCCTTGAACTTCCACATCACGATGTGCTTGAGCATGGTCGGTCCTTGCCTTGTTTCTTACTTGAGCCGCGAACGCACGTAGATGAGCACGACGCCCACCGCGGCGACCACGGCGCCGGGCACGGCCATCGACCAGCCCAGCGCGGGCTCGGTGCGGCCCGTGGCGATGCCCAGGATCACGAGGAACAGGCCGCCGTAGATCAGGATCCAGATCCACTTCTCGAGCCGCGCATGCGGCTTGGGTGGTTTCGGCG